>NZ_JAEVHL010000395.1 GCF_016803395.1 Micromonospora tarensis
GCGGACCGGCCCGGACGCGGCGCGGCCGGGGGTCAGGTGGCGGCGCGTCTTCTGGGCCACACCCGCCGCGGCAGAGCCGTGGCCGATAGTCTCGCGGCATGTCGGAGCACTCAGCGAACCCCTCATCGACGGTCGCCGCAACGGGCCGTCCCCTGGCGGTCAAGGCCGTCATCCCGGCCGCCGGACTGGCCACCCGGTTCCTGCCGGCCACCAAGGCGGTGCCCAAGGAGCTGCTGCCGGTGGTGGATCGGCCGGTCCTGCAGTACATCGTCGAGGAGGCCACCCAGGCCGGCATCGGTGACGTGTTGCTGATTACCGGGCGGGGTAAGACGTCGATGGTGGACCACTTCGACCGTCGCCCAGACCTGGAGACCCGGCTGGAGGAGAAGGGCGACGCCGAGCGGCTGGCCGCCGTGCGTCGGCCCAGCGAGCTGGCCGAGATCTACACCGTGCGGCAGCCCGAGCAGCTCGGGCTCGGCCACGCCGTTGGGTACGCCGAGTCGCACGTCGGCGACCAGCCCTTCGCGGTGCTGCTCGGCGACGAGTTCGTCAAGCCGTCGGAGCCGCTGCTGCCGGCGATGCTGGAGCTACAGGCGCGCACCGGCGGTGTGGTGCTCGCCTTCTTCGAGGTCGACCCGGCCGAGACCAAGAGGTACGGCATCGCCTCGGTCGAGCCCGCCGAGTCGGAGCTGACCGACATCGGCGAGGTCGTCAAGGTGACCGGGATGGTGGAGAAGCCGCAGCCCGAGGACGCCCCGAGCAACCTCGCGGTGCTCGGGCGCTACGTGTTGCCGGGCAAGATCTTCGACGCGATCCGGCGGACCAAGCCGGGCAGCGGCGGCGAGATCCAACTGACCGACGCGATGGAGTTGCTGCGCACCGAGGGCACGCCGGTGCACGCGATCGTCTACCGGGGCACCCGCTACGACACCGGCATGCCGCTGGGCTACCTCCAGACCGTGGTGCAGATCGCCGCCGAGCGCGACGACCTGGGCACCGAGTTCCGGTCCTGGCTGGCCGACTTCGTCAACGCCGACACGGCAGGCGGATCTGGTACATGACCGCGACGGCCGACGCCGAGGCGGCCGCGAACGAGTTGACGCCGCTCGCCGACTACCTGGGCAGCGTGCTGCGCAGGTTGCGCGCGCTGCCGCCACTCGACCTCGACCTCACCCAGGCGCACGGCAACGTCCTCGCCGAGGACGTCGTCGCGCCGCACGCCTTCCCGGCCTTCGACCAGGCGGCCGTGGACGGCTACGCCGCACGCTGGGAGGACATTTCCGGAGGGGGCCGGGGCCCGAGCTATGTCCCGGCCCCCTCCGGCACGCGCGGTGGCCGGACCATCCGGCTCAACGTGGTCGGCGATCTGGGCGCCGCGAGTTGGCGGCCGGTCCGGCTGACCCCCGGTTCGTGCTTCTCGGTGGCCGCCGGGGCGCCGCTGCCGGTCGCCGCGGACGTGGTGGTCCCGGTGGAGTGGACCGACCAGGGCATGGCCGCGGTGGAGATCTTCCGCACCCCCAAACGGGGGTACGGGGTACGCCGGGCCGGTGAGGAGCTGCCCGCTGGCGCTCTGCTCGCCCGGGCCGGCACGTACGTGTCGCCGGCTCTGGTCGCGGTCTTCGCGGCGACCGGCATCGGCCACGTGGTGGTCCGGCCGAGTCCACGGGTGGTCATCGTGGCCACCGGTGACGAACTCGTCGACGTGGGCCGGGGCAGTCAACCCGGGCAGGTGGTGGACGCGAACTCGCACGCGCTGACCGCCGCCGCGGCCGAGGTGGGCGCGCTGGCGTACCGGGTGGGCATCTGCGACGACGACCCGGAGGGGCTGCGCGGGCTGCTGGAGGACCAGACGCTGCGGGCCGATCTGATCATCACCACCGGTGGCACCGGCACTGGCCCCGGCGACATGGTGCGCCGGATCCTCTCCCGCCGCGAGGGCGGTCGCGCCGGGCCGGTCGCGTTCACCGATGTGGCGCTCTATCCCGGCACCGCGCTCGGGTTCGGCACGGTGGGCGCCGAGGAGGTGCCGGTGGTCTGCCTGCCCGGCGATCCGGGCGCCGCGTTGATCGGGTTCGAGGTGCTGGCCCGCCCCGCCATCCAACTGCTCGCCGGTGCCGAGCCGGTGTTCCGCCCCAGTGTGCGGGCGCACCTGCTGGAGACCGTGTCGTCCCCGACGGGGCTGCGGGAGTTCCGTCCCGCCCATGTCGCCGAGCGGCGCGGCGGGGGTTACACAGTCCAGCCGCTCAGCGGCGGGCCGTTCACCCTCTCCGGGCTGGCCGAGGCGAACGGGCTGTTGGTGCTCGGCGAGCGGGTCACCACCGCCGCGGCGGGCTCCACAGTGGACGTCCTGCTGCTCGACCGCCGCCGGTGACGGCCCGTCGACGCCGCGGTGCCGTGGCGCCCGGCCGCCGCGCGGTGGCGGTCGGCGCGGTGGGTCCACTTGCGCGCGGCACGGTCCCGCGCGGGAGACTGTGCGGGTGAGTCTTTTCGGACCCGCGCGGTCACCGGGCTGGCCGGTGGAGTTGGCGGACGGCCCGGTGTTGCTGCGGCCCTACCGGCGCTCGGACGCCGGGGCGTGGTCGGAGGTACGGCGCGCGAACCAGGCCTGGCTGGCGCCCTGGGAGGCGTCGCTGCCCGGTGGTTGGGACGAGCTGAACTCGCCTGCCGCGTTCCGCTGGGTGCACCGCGACCAGCGGCGTTCGGCCCGGGAGGGTGAGGGCATGCCGTTCGCGGTGTGCCTGCGCGAGGCCGACCGGGATCGGCTGGTCGGGCACATCAACGTGGGCAGCATCGTGCGGCGGGCGCTCTGCTCCGGCTACGTCGGCTACTGGGTGGACGCTCGGGTCGCCGGCCGGGGGGTGATCCCTACCGCGCTCGCGCTCGCCGTGGACCACGCGTTCGGGCCGGGCGGGCTGCACCGGGTGGAGGTCAACATCCGCCCGGAGAACCGGCCGTCCCGGCGGGTGGTGGAGAAGCTGGGCTTCCGCGAGGAGTCGTACCACGTGCGCTACATGCATATCGACGGCGCCTGGCGGGACCACATCGGATACGCGATGACGAGCGAGGAGATCGCCGCCGAGGGTGGCCTGTTGGCCCGCTGGCACCGGGTACGCGCCAATGCGCGCTAGCAGCATGTCGGAAGATCCGGCCCGCGGTAGGTGCGCGGCGGCGCAATTCTCGGCATCCTCCCGACCGTCCCACGGACGGGATCGGCGCGGCGCGGTGGCATCCCGGTCGACGCGCCGTAACCTCAAGTAACTGCAAGCTGCGGCAAACGCTCCCCGGCCGGACGATCCACGCCCTCAGGCGTGATCGATGGAACATCCTGCGGTCGGAGAGCGGTTGCTTCGAATTCGGCGACGGGAGGGGTGAGGGTGCGACCTCGGTGCTCCTCGCCGTCCTCGCCGCCGCCGGCCTGCTCGCCCTGGCCCCGGCGCTGGTTCGTCGGTACGACGCCACCGAGCGGCTGGTGGCGGAGCGGGCGCAGTCGACGGCGCGGGTGCTCCAGCGCCACCGACGGCGCCGCACTGTGCCGGGACGCGACCGGTCCACCCTCCGCGCTCGCTCATCGTTACCCTGAGTGAGGATGCGACTACCGGCGCGCTGACCGCGCCGGTCTCCGCACCCCCGGCCGTCCGTCGCTCCGGCCG
>NZ_JAEVHL010000396.1 GCF_016803395.1 Micromonospora tarensis
CCCGGCGGTTGATCATAAGTTATCGCGCTCGGCGTCGGCGTGTCATGGCGATAACTTCATGGTCAACGCGCGGGACGGCCGGACGATGGGGTGGGGGCTAGGGGGAGAGGCGGGTGAGGGTTTGGATGTCGGCGGTGTGGCCCAGCTGCTTTTCGCTGGGGGTCTCCACCACCACCGGGACACCGCTGGTCGCGGGGTGCGCCATCAGCTCGGCGAAGGCCGGCTCCCCGATGGTGCCCTTGCCGATGTTCTCGTGCCGGTCCCGGGTGGAGCCGCACAGGTCCTTCGAGTCGTTGGCGTGCACCAGCCGCAGCCGGCCCGCGCCGACCGTGGCGACCAGAGTGTCCAGGGTCGCCGTCATGCCGCCCTCGGCCGCCAGGTCGTGACCGGCGGCCCAGGCGTGACAGGTGTCGAAGCAGACGCCGAGCATCGGGTGCCGGTCCACCGCGTCCAGGTAGGGCCCGAGCTGCTCGACCCGGGACGCGAGTGACCGACCTCCGCCCGCGCTCGGCTCGACCAGCAGCATCGGCCCGCCAGCGTCGGCGGCCCAGTCGAGCAGCGGCAGCAACTCCTCGCGGACCTGCCGCATCGCCGCCTCGGCGTGCCCCTCGTCCACCGAACTGCCGGCGTGGAACACCACCGCCCGCGCGCCGATCGCGACGCCCCGACGCAGCGCGTGGGCCAGCGTCTGGGCCGACCTCTCGACAGTGGCCGCGGTGGGGGAGCCGAGGTTGACCAGCAGCGAGGCGTGGATGAACGTCGAGATGCCCCGCTCGGCGCAACCGTCCCGGAACAGGGCGTCCTGCGCCGGGTCACCGGCGGGCAGCGCCCAGCCCCGGGAGTTCGACACGTACACCTGCACCACCCGCGCGCCGGTCGCGTCGGCGTACGGCAGCGCGGCCTTCGCCAGCCCGCCGGAGGTGGGTGTGTGCGCGCCCACCGGACGCGAGTGGACCGTCGGCATCAGAAACACGTGATGACGACCGGGGTGCCCGGCGGCACCTGCGAATTCTCACCGGGAGCCTGGATCCGGACCACGGCGTTCGGGTTGACCGCCATCGTCACCGGGTAGCCCTGGCTCTCCAGCAACTGCTTGGCCTGCTGGCACGGCAGATCGATCACCCGGGGCAGGACGGCCAGCGGCGGGCCCTTGCTGACGTCCAGCTTGACCTGGGTGCCCTTCTCCACGCCCGCGCCGTCGGCCGGGCTCTGGCCGAGGACCTCGTCCCTCGGCTTGTCGGAGTCCTTGTAGGTCTCCGCCAGCACCAGGTTGAGTTGAGCCAGCGTGGTCCGGGCCTCGGTCAGGCTCTTGCCGACCAGGTTCGGCACCGTCACCGGCGCCCGGCCCCGGCTGAGAATGAGGGTGATCTTCGCACCCGGTTTGACCTCGGTGCCCACCTTGGGGGAGCTGTCCAGCACGACCCCGGCCGGCAGGGTGTCGTCGTAGCGGGCGGTGCCCTTGGCTACCACCAGCTTCGCGTTGACCAGGTCCGCCTCGGCGAGCTCGAACTCCTTGCCGATCACGTCCGGCACGGGGAAGCGCTCCGGGCCGAGGGAGAGGGTGAGGGTGATCCGGCCACCCTTGAGGATCTTGGCGGTGGACGCCGGGCTCTGCCCCAGCACGCTGTCCTTCGGGGCCTTCTCGTCGAAGCGCGGCTCGGCGTACGTGAGCAGGAGCCCGGCGCGGTCGGCCTGCGCCTGCGCCTCGGCCTTGCTCAAGCTCACCAGCTGCGGGGTGGTCGTGTAGCGGCCGACGCCGAACCACCAACCCCCGATCGCGGCCACCAGGCCCAGCGCCACCACCACGGCCGCGAAGGCCAGCCGGCCACTGGGGTTGCCCAGCACGGTGCTGCGGAACGTGGCGAGCCGGCCCCCCAGGCCCTCGGCCGCCTCCGGGGCGGCGCGACGTCGACCCGGACCCTGGCTGTTGGCGCCCTCGGGCAGGCGCGCCCAGGCCGGTCGGTCGGTCGGTCGGACCGTCGCGACCATCATGGTCGGCTGGGCGAGCGGCGCCGCACCGCTGATCGGACTGAGCACGGCAGTGTGGCTGTTGGCGTCGCCCAGCGTCCCGGGCCACCTGCACCTCGGCCAGCAGGGCGCCGGCGTCGGCGGGCCGTGCGCCGGGGTCGCGCCGGGTCGCCCGCTGCACCAGATCGTCGAGGACCGACGGCAGCCCGGGCACCAGCGTCGACGGTGTCGGCACGTCGCGGTCGACGTGCTGCCAGGCGACGTCGACCGGGCGGTCCCCGTCGTACGGCACCCGGCCGGTGAGCATCTCGAACAGCACGATGCCGGCCGAGTAGACGTCCGTGCGCGGATCAGCGCGGCCCTCGGTGACCAGCTCCGGCGCGACGTACGCCACGGTGGCCATCAGCTGGTTGCCCTGCGCCTCGTCGGCGCTCGCCTCGACCGCCCGGGCCAGGCCGAAGTCGGCCACCTTGACCACGCTGTCGACCAGGTTGGCGACGCCACCGGTGGGGGCCTCGGCAACCAGCACGTTCTCCGGCTTGACGTCGCGGTGCACGAGACCGGCCCGGTGCGCGGCGGCGATCGCGGCGAGCATCTGCTCGACGATGGCCAGCGCCTCGTCCGGGTTGAGCCGGCGTCGTTCGGCCAGCACGTCGCGCAGCGTGCGGCCGCGGACGTACTCCATCACCAGGTACGGCAGACCGGCGTGCGTGCCCTGGTCGTAGACCGCCACCACGTTCGGATGGGTCAGCCGGGCGATGGTCTTCGCCTCGTCGGTGAACCGGGCCACGAAGTTGGCGATCCGGGCCCGCGCCTCGGGCGCCTGGGTCGGATGAATGATCTTGACAGCGACGGTGCGCTCAAGGCGTTCGTCGGTGGCGGTGTACACGGTCGCCATGCCACCACGGGCCACGCGACCGCGAATGCGGTAGCGCCCGTCGATCAGCGAGCCCAGCAACGTGTCGGCGACCTGTGTGTCCATCGGCAGGCAGTCTATGTGTCCAGGGGGTCAAGGTTGAACAGGATGCTACAGCCGTACGCCGAACTGGTCCGTCCCGCCGCTCTCGCCGCTCCTTATCCGCAGGTCAGCGATGGTCGGGGCGGAGGCTGCCGGTCGACCGCCCGGGGTGCCGGTGGCTCGTCCCGACGGCGGCGTGGCAGGGTGGTCGGGTGACCGAACCCGTACCCGACCAGGCCGCGCCCGGCCCGGAACTCGCCGGACCCACCGACCCGGCCGGCTGGTTGACCCTGCCCGACGTCGCCGAGCGCCTCGACGTGTCGATCAGCAAGGTGCACCAGATGATCCGAGACCGGGAGTTGCTGGCGGTCCGCCGCGACGGCGTCCGTCGGATCCCGGCGGACCTGGTGGCCAACCAGACCGTGCTCAAGCACCTGCCCGGTGTGCTCAACCTGCTTGCCGACAACGGCTACGACGACGAGGCCGCCCTGCGCTGGCTCTACGAGTCGGACGACACCCTCCCCGGCGCGACCCCGGCCGCCGCCCTCTCCGGTGACCAGGCCCGCGAGGTGAAGCGCCGAGCCCAAGCCCTGGGCTTCTAGCCGCCCCCACCCTCCTCCGCTGCCCACCGGCGCCCCGTTGATCATGAAGTTATCGTCACGACACGCCGTCCCGGACGTCACCAACTTCATGATAACGGGGGGCGAGGGGGCCGTGG
>NZ_JAEVHL010000397.1 GCF_016803395.1 Micromonospora tarensis
GGTGCGCGCCGAGCGCGCCGGTGCCGCCGGTGACGAGCACCGTGCCGCGCGGGGTCCAACCGCGTCGGGGGGCGGGCGGCGGGGCAGCGCGCAGCCGGCGGACGTACGTGCCGGTGCGGCGCATCGCGACCTGGTCCTCGGGACCGCCCAGAACGGCGATGAGAGCCGACGGGTCGACATCCTCGGTGATGTCGACGAGGCCGCCCCATCGCCCTTCCAGGGCCGCCGCCCGACCGAGCCCCCAGAGTCGGGCCCGGTCCGGGTCGGTGAGCGCGTCGTCCGGCCCGATCGACACGGCGCCCCGGGTGACGCACCACAGCGGCGCCGCGCCGAGCAGGCCGATCGTCTCCTGGACCCCGGTGTGCAGGGAGAGCACGCCGGTGAGTGGGGTACCGGCGGGGGCGTCGCGGACGGCCTCCGCGCCGGCCGCCCGGATCGCGGCGACGATGGCGTCGGCGAGGCCGTGGCCGTCGTCGCCGGCCACCAGCCAGGTGCCGGTCAGCGCCGTCGGTGGCCCGGTCAGCGGCTCCCAGCGTTCCTGGTAGCGCCAGCCGGCCACGGCGGAGCGTTCCCGCCAGGTGGCGAGGGAGGGCAAGAGTCGCTGCCAGGCGTCCCGGTCGGCCCCGGCGGCCAGGGCGTCGATGTCGCCGGCCGCCACGGCGGCCCAGAACGCGGTGTCGGAGGTGGCGCGGGGTGGCGCGTCCAGCCAGTAGCGGCGGCGTTGGAACGGGTACGTGGGCAGGATTACCCGTTGTGGGTCTCGGCCGGCGAACACGGCTTGCCAGTCGACGTGCGCGCCGCGTGCCCAGGCGCGGGCGAGCGAGTCCAGGAACCGTTGCGCCCCGCCGTCATCGCGGCGCAGGGTGCCGAGTTCCCGGGCCAGGATCGGATGTGGGCTGATCTCGACCAGGGTGTCCAGTCCGGCGGTCGCGTCGGCGTAGCGCACCGTCTCCCGCAGGTTGCGGAACCAGTACTCGGCGTCGAGGCCGATCGTGTCCAGCAGCCCGCCCGTGACGGTGGAGTGGAACGGCACGTCTGCCGAGCGCGGTTCGATGTCCTTCAGCGCGGTGAGGATCTCGTCGCGGACCTCGTCGACGTGCGGTGAGTGCGACGCGTAGTCCACGGCGACCCGCCGGGCCCGCGGCTCGGCCGCGAGGAACCGCTGCACCGCGTCCGCGTCACCGGAGAGGATCGTCGAGTCGGGGCCGTTGAGCGCCGCCACCGACAACTCCCCCGGGTCGACGTCGGCGAACGGCACCGACACCATGCCGCCCCGACCCGCTATGGCCCGCAACGCCCGACTGCGCAACGCCACGATCCGCGCCGCGTCATCCAACGACAACGCCCCCGCGACATACGCCGCCGCGATCTCACCCTGCGAATGGCCGACGACGGCCGACGGTTGCACCCCGTAGGACCGCCACAACGCGGCCAGCGACACCATCACCGCGAACAACGCCGGCTGCACCACATCCACCCGGTCCAACGGGCCCGCCAACTCCTCGCGCAGGGACCAGCCGGTGTGCGGTCGCAACGCGTCCTCGCACGCCTGCATCTGCTCGGCGAGCACCGGCGAGGAGTCCCACAGCTCCAGACCCATCCCGGTCCACTGCGAACCCTGACCGGGGAAGACAAAGGTGACCCGACCGTCACCGGCCTGGACCGGCAGGTCCTCCCCCAGCACCGACCGCCACGGCAACGCGGCCCGGCCCACCGCCAACGTGAATGCCGCGTCCACCGGTCGCGGCCCCGACTCGGCGGCAGACGCCGACCGCAGCCCCGACAGCGCCCGAACCTGATCGGTCAACGCCTCCCGCGACGCCGCCGACACCACCCAGGGGACCTCCGGATCGGCCGGCGACGACGCGACCGCCTCCGCAGGCGATGGTGCGGCGGGAGCCGCCGCCACTTCGGGCAGCGACGACGCGGACCCACTGGCCGGCGTCGTCCCAGCGGGCAGCGCGGCGGTCGCAGCGACGGGCGCGGCTTCCACGATCACGTGCGCGTTCGTCCCGCTCATCCCGAACGCCGACACACCCGCCCGCCTGGCGCCAGCAATCCACGGCACCTCATCGGTCAACAACCGCACCGCGCCCGCCGACCAGTCCACCGCCGACGACGGCCGATCCACATGCAACGACCGCGGCAACACCCCGTGCTGCATGGCGAGGACCACCTTCATCACCCCAGCCACACCCGCCGCCGCCTGCGTGTGACCGAGGTTCGACTTCACCGACCCCAACCACAACGGCCGATCCCGACCCCGCCCATACGCGGCGATCACCGCCTGCGCCTCGATCGGATCACCGAGCCGGGTCCCCGTGCCGTGCGCCTCCACCACGTCGATGTCCGCTGGCGCGAGGCGGGCGTCGGCCAACGCCGCCGCGATCACCCGCTCCTGCGCCGGACCACTCGGCGCCGTCAACCCATTCGACGCACCATCGGAATTCACCGCCGAACCCCGCACCACCGCCAACACCGGATGACCATGACGACGCGCATCCGAAAGCCGCTCCAGAACCAGCCAACCCACACCCTCCGACCAGCCGGTGCCGTCAGCCGCCTCGGCGAAGGGCTTGCACCGCCCATCCGGGGCCAGGCCCCGCTGCCGGCTGAACTCGACGAAGAGGCTGGGCATGGACATCACGGTGACGCCGCCGGCCAGCGCCAGGTCGCACTCCCCCTGCCGCAGCGCCCGACTCGCCAGGTGGACCGCCACCAGCGACGACGAACACGCCGTGTCGACGGTGACCGCCGGCCCCTCCAGGCCCAGCACGTACGACACCCGCCCGGTCGCCACACCTCCGGCGCTGCCACTGCTCAGGTAACCCTCGTACTCCTCGGGGATCTCGTGCAGGCGGGCGGCGTAGTCGTGATGCATCATCCCGGCGAACACGCCGGTCTGGCTGCCGCGCAGCGACCTCGGGTCGATTCCGGCCCGCTCGAGGGCCTCCCACGACGTCTCCAGCAGCAACCGCTGCTGGGGATCCATCGCCGTCGCCTCCCGAGGGCTGATCCCGAAGAACCCCGCGTCGAAATCGGCGGCACCCGCCAGGAACCCGCCGTGGCGCACCTGACTGCGATCGATGGCGTCCTGGTCCCACCCTCGGTCGGTGGGGAACGGGCCGAGCACCTCCGCACCCTCGGCCAGCAGCCGCCACAGCTCCTCCGGCGAGGCGACCCCGCCCGGGTAGCGGCAGGACATGGCGACGATCGCGATCGGGTCGGCGCTGGACTGCTGCGTCGGCACGGCGCGGACGGGTTCCGGCGCGCCGGTCAGGCGGGACCGGACGTGGGCGGCGAGCGCGGCCGGGCTCGGGTGGTCGAAGACGGCGGTGACCGGCAGGCGTACGCCGGTCGCGGTGGCCAGCCGATTGCGCAACTCCACCGCCGTCAACGAGTCGAAGCCCAGTTCCTTGAACGCCCGGTCGGCGTCGACGGGGGTGTCCCGCCGCAGAACCGTGGCGACGTGCCGGCGGATCAGGTCCAGCAGGAGGCGATCACCGTCCTCGGCGGGCAGCCGGGCGAGCCGGTCGGCGTACGCCGGTCGCGGTGGCCAGCCGATTGCGCAACTCCACCGCCGTCAACGAGTCGAAGCCCAGTTCCTTGAACGCCCGGTCGGCGTCGACGGGGG
>NZ_JAEVHL010000398.1 GCF_016803395.1 Micromonospora tarensis
GGCCTCCTCGACCGCCGGTTCCTCGGCCACCGCGGCCGGCTCCGCCGGTCGGGTCACCGGCACGGCGTCCGGCTGGGGCGCCATGAACAGCACTGTGGGCGCGGAGAGCGCGGCCCGCCGACGACGGGTACGCGGCTGCTCCGGCTCGACCTCGGCCGGCTCGTTCGGCTCATCCGCCACGCCGGGGACGGCCACCCCCGGCGGCACCTCTCCGGCGCTCTCCTGGGCGCCACCGCTCCAGGCGAACCCGGGTGCGGTCGCGCTCGGGGCGGCGTCGGTCTCGGTCAACTCGGCCTCGGCCTCGCGCAGGTCGGACGCCGCCGGCTCCTCGACGGCGACCGGCTCCTCGACCGCGGGCACCTCGTCGGCGGCGGCGGGCGGCTCCTCGACGGCAGCCGGCGTGGCCTTCTTCCGTCGGGTGCGGGTCACCTTGACCGGCGGAACCACCTCGGCCGAGGCTTGTTCGGCGGAGGCCGCGACCAGCGGCTCCTCGGCGGTCGTCTCCACGGCGGTGGCCTTGCGGCGACGACGGGGGGTCTTCGGGGCGACGTCCAGGTCGCCGGAGACCGGAGCGAAGACCTCCGCCTGCGGCGACTCGGCGCTGCCCGCGCCTCCGGTGGGCGCCTCGACCGGGGCGTCGGTCTGCTCCGGCTGGTTGAGCGGTGCCGCGCGACGTCGGGTCGCCCGGGTACGCCGCGCGGGCGGGGCCGGCTCGGCGGCCTCCGCGTCAGCGGCGTCTCCCGGGCCGGCCGGTTCCACCGATGCCGAACCGACCGCCGTGGTGGGGGGCGTGCCGACGGCGCGGTCAGCCGTGCTGCTCTGGTCGGCGGTCTCGCTGGCCGGCTGTGAACCGGTCCGTTCGCCGCCCTCGGGCTCGTTCTCGAGCATGGACGTTCTCCAGTTCTGGCTGCCCCGGGCGCGGGTGAGCGCTGCCACGCAGGGTCGCCGCAAAAGTGTTTCCGCCGGGCGCGCGTGGTGCGCGACCGCCGAAGTCTGCCTGCCAGAGCACCGACCGTCGGTCAGTGCCCAACGATGGCTGCCCCGTCGCGGTCCGCATCCAACGGATCCACGATCGCACCCTGCGCGGTCAACGTGCCCTGAGCCAGCCGGGTCACCCTCGGCGCAACCGGCGGCTCCAGGTCGCCACCACGCGGAGGCCGGAAAGGACGTCATCGGGCCGTACGGACGGGGTGACCTGCCGCACGACCAGTTCGAGTATCGCACACGGTACGGCCGGCGCCCCGGAAGGCGTCGGCCCAGGCACCGGGACATCAATCGATATCACTGCGGCGCGGGCGTCGAACGTCCGTCGGCCCTGCTTGGTCATCCGCTCGACCAACACCTCCTCGGCCGCCACGAACGCGTCCACCGCGGCGCGCGCCACCGCCGGGTCGACCTCCGGCAACTCGATGTGCCAGTGCGACGCCTCGATCCGGTCCGGCAGATTGCCCCCTTCGGCGATCACCGCGTCCAGCACGTCCAGCCCCGGCGAGAGCGCGGCGTCCAGGGCGGCGCGTAGCGCCTCCGGGTCGACCGGCGCCTGGAGGCCGATCTCCAGGTACTCCGCCTCGCTCGCCACCCCGGTGGGCGCCGCGCTGGCGTAGGAGATTTTCGGGTGCGGGGTGAAACCCTGGGAGAAGGCAATCGGCACAGCGGCCCGGCGGAGCGCGCGCTCGAACGCCCGGGCGAAGTCCCGGTGCGAGGTGAAACGCAGCGGCCCGCGCTTGGCGTACCGGATGCGGACGCGCTGGACGACCGGCGCCTGGCCGCCCTCGGGTTGAGGCTTTCTGGCGATCGTGGGCTCCTCAGCTGTACCTGCGTGTCCGCCCATCCTGGCGCAGGGCTCGTCACGGTACGCAGCCGGGGCGGTCGATTCGCCCCGACAGACAGCCGCAAAGCGGTCAGCGGGGTGGTGACCACCGCCGTGTAGGCCGGTGGCCGGCCGCTGACCCGGAGATCATCGGCCGGCCACCACGATCAGTGCCGGTTACCGCTCGCTCGGCGGCGGGGCGGGCGGCGGGCCGCCCGGCGGACCGTAGCCGGAGGGCGGGGCGTAATCCGACGGCGGGGCGTACCCCGAGGGCGGGGCGTAACCGGGCGGCGGGGCGTACCCCGCGTCCGGTGTCGGGTATCCGCCGGGAACCGCCCGGTCGATCAGCTCATCCGGTACGTCGGCGGCCCGGGCCGCCTCCCGGCGGTACCGACGGCGGTTCCAGATCAGGAAGACCGCCAGCCCCAGCAGCAACACCAGCACCACGGCGACACCGATGACCACGACCATCACCTGCTGGTCGGTCGGGCCACCGCGATCGCCGTGCTGGGTGACGTCGAACTCCTCGTCCGCGCCCGGGGTGCGGGCCGGGCCCGGGTCGGTCGCCGCAGCCGGGTCGAGCAGCGGGTTGGCGGTGACCGACGGCACGTTGGCGGTCAGCGCCTTCATCGGGTCGATCACCCCGAAGCCGTACTGCGGGTCCCGTCCGGAGGGGCCGGCGTCGCGTGCGGTCCGGATGATCCGGTTGATCACACTCGGCGCGTTGAGGTCCGGATACTTCGCCCGGATCAGCGCGGCGAGACCGGAGACGATCGCGCCGGAGTCGGAGGTCCCGTCGCCCCAGCCGTAGCCCCCCTCGTTGGCGATGTTGTAGATGCCGTCGCCGGGCGCGGCGACCACCGCCTCCGGCCCCTTGACGGAGCCGGACCAGAACGAGCCACCCCGGGTCGTACCGGTCACCGCGATCACACCCGGGGTGTTGGCCGGGTTTCCCACGGCTACGTGGCCCCTGGCGGTGTTGCCGGCGGAGGAGACCACGACCACGTCGTGGTCCAGCGCGTACTTGATCGCGCTCAACTCGTCGGCGCTGGCAAGGCCCGGGGCACCGAAGGACATGTTGATCACTTTGGCGCCGCCGTCGACGGCCATCCGGATGCCGACGGCCACCGCCGTCGCGCTGTTCGTCCCGGTGCCCTTACGCAGCTTGATGGGGAGGATCTTCGCGCCGGGGGCGATGCCGTCCACGCCGTCCCGGCCGCCGCTCCTGGCCGCGATGATGCCGGCCATGTGCGTGCCGTGCCCGTCCTCGTCGGCCCGGCCATCTCCGGAGGCGCCATAGCTGCGACCACCGGAAAGCACCTGACCGCGCAGGTCCGGATGGGTGGCCTCGACACCGCTGTCGAGCACGGCCACGACCACACCCTGCCCGGTCGAGATCCTGTGCGCCTGGTCGATCCGGAGCTCGTCCAGATACCACTGCTCGGCGCGCCGGGGGGCGGCAGCCGCCGGTTGGGCGGCTCCGACGACCAGGAACCCCGCTAGCAGGCAGGCGACCACCGGCCGGAGGTTTCCGACGTTCACCCTCATCCGTCCGTCCTCATCGAAGGACGCCCGGGGACGCCCCGTCACCAGGGCCCCACGGATCGTCGTCCTCAGTCAACCACGACGAGTGCTCGGAGCCGCCGCCACCGCCGTGCCCGGCGCCACCCGCGCCGCCCATCATGCCGCCGCCCATCATCCCGGCGCCGCCGACTCCGGCACCGCCACGCGCGCCGCCCGCCATCCCGGCGCCACCCGCGCCAGC
>NZ_JAEVHL010000399.1 GCF_016803395.1 Micromonospora tarensis
GTCGGTGGGCGGCGGAGTCGTCGTGCCACCGGTACACGTCACACCGTTCAGGGCGAAGGTGGTCGGCGCGGGGTTGCTTCCCGTCCACGACCCGTTGAAGCCGAACGACACGCTGCCGCTGGTCGGGATCGCACCGTTGTAGCTCACGTTGCGTGCCGTCACCGTCGCACCACTCTGCGTCAACGTCGTGTTCCAGGCCTGCGTCACCGTCTGCCCGGCGCCGTAGGACCACGTCAACGTCCAACTGCTCAACGGGTCACCCAGGTTCGTGATCGACACGTTGGCGCCGAAGCCGCCCTGCCACTGCGACGACACCGCATAGGTCACCGAACAACCCTCGGCGGCCGCACCGGCCGGCAACGCCGCGACGACCGTCGACGACACCAGCAACGCGAAGCCCGCCGACACCAGGCCGACATTGGTGGCTCTGGATCTGGTCATGTAACACCCTCCTGAGGGGACGGCGGCCCATGCATTGGTGGTGGTCGCTGCCTCATGGCTGCTTGTGAGCGTTAACAGGCCGCGTCCGACATGCTACGGGAGCGCTCCCATGCCCTCAAGCGGTGCGCTCAGGCGACCTTTACCGGAAAGACCCCCAACTGGTTACCCCGCTGCGCGTAGTCCGGCAGATAAAGCTTCCAGGTAACGGTCAGCTCGCGCCCGGCACGCATCGAGGCCGGCACCTCGACCACCATCTCGAAAACGGCCGCGCCGCCAGCGGGGATCCGGGTGAGCGGACCGCAGTTCAACCGGTACAGCTGGGATTCGTTCACCGCCTCGTTGGTCGCGTCGCCGAGCGAGAAGCGTTCCATCAGATAACCCGGACAGGGGTCCAACGCGAGGGGACGGTCGGTTGGGTTGCCGAGCGTCACCCGGAAGCTGACCGGCGAGCCGGCCCCGGCGCTCGGCGGCCCCTGCACCGCGACGGTGAGCTGTTCCAGCGGCGAGGACCGGGGCGTCGACACCACCACCGGCTCGGTGAATCCGCTCGCGGACAGCGTCCCTCGCGCGCGGGGATTGACCCCCTCCCCCTGCGGGCAGCCCGGACGGTCGTCGGCGGTGACCGGTGCCCGCAACGTGCCACCGCCGTCCGGCACCTCGATCGCCAGCTCCAACGGCTCCTTGATCGCCTGACAGAACGGCCCGGACCAGTCCAGGCGCAGGCTGGCGTGGCCACCGGCCGGCAACGCGACCACCCGGTTGCGCCCCTCGTCGTCGATGCCGTGCGTGTAGAGCATGGGGATCTCGCGGCCGCCGGCGAGCATGGTCGTGGGCACCTCGCCCCGCAGGGTGCACTCGGTGCTGGACGCGTTCCGCACGTCCACCTGCCCGATGAGCTTGCCGATCCTGGCGTCGAAACCCCGAGGGGTCTCACCGCCGGTTCCCGGCCGCGTCCAGCGGTCGAGCTGGCCGGACAGCTGCCGGGCGCGGCACGGCGCACTTCCGGCGGCAGGAACCCTCGGCTCGGCCGGACGGCCGTTGAGGTCCTCCGCCGTGATCCTCAGGTCGGCCCACGGCACGCTGCCGTCGGCGAGCAGCGCGGTGGGCGCCGGCTCCGCGACCGTCCCCTCCGAGCTTTCTGGCCGAGCGTTCGGCGAGGCGCACGCCACGGCGGCGGAGAGGACGATCAGCAGCGGCACCAGTAGTCGACGCATTCCGCCACCCTCGCACAGGCGGATCACGCCGGACCTGAGTAGCCATGCTCAGCGGAGATCAGTCCCCGGCGGAGATCGAGACGGGGGTGCCGAGTTCGACGGTACGGGACACGGTGCACAACCGATCGTGCGACTGCTGGAGCGACCGGGGCAGCGCTTCACGCGCCTTGTCGCCCTCCGCCCCCTCCGGGAACGTCACGGCGAACTCGACCCTCAGGTTGCGCATCCGGTTCCCGCCGGCCTCGTCCCGGATCTTGTCGCCGGTGACCTGGACGGCGAACCGGGTCGGCTCGGCGCGACGACTGGTGATGTGGTCCACGTCGACAGCGGTGCAGCCACCGATCGCGGCCAGCAGCAACTCCACCGGCGTGAAGCTGGCGTCGTCGCCCGTGCCCACGGTCACCGACCCACCCCGGACATTGCGCACGACGTAGTTGCCCAGGCTGGTGCGCTCGATCTCCACCGAGCGGAAGGTGTCGTCACTCATGACAGCAACCTACCCGGACGCCACCTGTCGACGGTGACGGTCACGAGTACATCAGGTGCAGCGTCATCCCGGCATCGGCGTGCGCCAGATTGTGGCAGTGGTTCGCCCACACGCCGGGGTTGTCGGCCCGGAACGCCACCACCCACACCTCCCCCGGACGGACGTCGAACGAGTCCAACCACAGCGGGCTTCCGGTTGCCGGCTCGCCGTCGCGGGACAGCACCAGGACGTGGTGGCCGTGCAGGTGCCAGGGGTGCACGACCTGCGACCGGTTGACGATCCGGAAGCGAACCACCTCGTTGCGGTGGACCACCTGCGACGGGATGTCCGGGGCGGCCGCGCCGTTGACGGTGTGGGCATACCGTGGAAGCAACCCGCGCAGGTCGAGCCCACGGTCGAGAACGAGAGTGAACGTCCGGTCGTACCGGGACCAGGGCGCCGCGGCGGCCGCGCCGTAGCGCAGCGGATCCAGCACGGGCCAGCCGCCGGTCGCCGTCGACACCGGTCCGGTCGAGAAGACCGCCCGTCCGTCCACTAACAGCGCCACCGGCGTGGCCGGCGCCTCGAACACCAGGTCGTAGCGGCCGCCGGCCGGGATCAGCACGGCGGTGTCCACCAGCGACGTCGGGCCGCGCAGGTCGGAGCCGTCGATCGCGGCGACCCGGAACGCGGTCCCGGCGAGGGCGTACCGGTGCGTCGTGCTGTCGGTGTTGATCAGACGCATCCGAACCGGCGTGCCGGCCGCGACAGGCTCCGTCCTGGGCGCGGGCAGCGCGAGACCGGCCAGGGTGTGCACCGGCACTGTGACGTCGAGACCGGTCACCGGCCCCGGGCGCACCACCAGGACGCCGTAGAGTCCCATCCGCACGCCGACGTCGGACACCGAGTGCGTGTGATACCAGTACGTCCCGGCCTGATCGGCCCGGAACCGGTAGTCGAACTCCTCGCCGGGCAGCACCGCCGCCTGCGTCACCCCGGGCACCCCGTCCTGACCGTTCGGCACGTCGTACCCGTGCCAGTGCAGGGTGACGCCCCGCCCGATGTCCTGGTTGCGCAGCGTCACCTGCACGACGTCGCCGACGGTGGCGGTCAACTCCGGCCCCGGCACCTGCCCGTTGAACGCCCAGGCCGCGACGTCCCGGCCGCTCACGCGCACCGTGGCGGTCGCGGCGGTGAGGGTGAACCGCCGGGTGGGCTCATCGGCGATCCGGTCCGCCGGATAGCCGTGCCCGTGCGCCATCCGCGGCGCGGCACCCGGGGCGGCGGTCAGCCCGGTTCCGGTCAGCAACGCCGCGACCGCGACCACGAGAGCCACCCGGGACACCGTCCCGGCCGCTCACGCGCACCGTGGCGGTCGCGGCGGTGAGGGTGAACCGCCGGGTGGGCTCATCGGCGATCCGGTCCGCCGGATAGCCGTGCCCGT
>NZ_JAEVHL010000400.1 GCF_016803395.1 Micromonospora tarensis
CGTTCGGCCAGTGGGCGCCCTACCGGGTGCCCACCGTCCGGGTCGGCGACGCCGCCGCGCCCTGCCGGGACACCCGGGCGGCCAGCTGCCCGGTCCCCGGTCACCCCTGCCTCAGCGGCATCGACCCGGACCAGGTGGTCGACGCGCTGCGGACCCTCACCGTCGGTGGTGGCGGCCGATGAACATCCTGCTCTGGCACGTGCACGGCTCCTGGACCACGTCGTTCGTGCACGGCAGTCACCGCTACCTGATCCCCACCACACCCGACCGTGGCCCCTACGGCCTCGGCCGGGCCCGCACCTACCCGTGGCCGGACAGCGCGGTCGAGGTCACCCCGGAGAACCTGCCGGACGCCGACGTCGACCTGATCATCCTGCAACGACCGGAGGAGGTCGACCGGGCCGAGGAGTGGCTGCGCCGCCGCCCCGGGCGCGACGTCCCCGCCATCTACGTCGAACACAACACCCCGAAGGGCGACGTCCCCAACACCCGGCACCCGATGGCCGACCGCGACGACCTGCTCATCGCGCACGTCACCGGCTTCAACCAGATCTTCTGGGACACCGGCGTCACCCGCACCACAGTGGTCGACCACGGCATCGTCGCCCCCACCGTCTCCTACACCGGGGAACTCGACCGGCTCGCCGTGGTGATCAACGAACCGGTGCGACGAGGCCGGGTCACCGGCACCGACCTGCTGGCCCGGTTCGCCGAGATCGCCCCGCTGGACGTGTTCGGGATGGGCGTCGCCGGCTTGGCCGACCACCTCGGGCTGCCCGCCGACCGCCTCACCAGCCACGACGACGTGCCGCAGGACCGGATGCACGCCGAGTTGGCCCGGCGGCGCGCGTACCTGCACCTGTGCCGCTGGACCTCCCTCGGGCTCAGCCTCATCGAGGCGATGGCGATCGGCATGCCGGTCGTCGCGCTCGCCACCACCGAGGCGGTGATGGCGGTGCCGCCGGCGGCGGGGGCCCTCGCCACCCGGACCGGACACCCTGCTCGACGCCGCCCGCCGGTTCCTCGCCGAACCGGAGACCGCGCGCCGGGCCGGCGCGGCGGCCCGAGCCGCCGCGCGCGACAGGTACGGCCTCGACCGTTTCCTCGCTGACTGGGACCGGCTGCTGGAGGAGGAAGTATGCGGATCGCGATGATCTCGGAGCACGCCAGCCCGCTCGCCGTCCTCGGAGGGGAGGACGCCGGCGGCCAGAACACGCACGTCGCGGAGCTGTCCGCCGCGCTCGCCGCCGCCGGGCACGAGGTGCGGGTCTACACCCGTCGGGACGCGCTCGACCTGCCGGTGACAGTGCGCAGCGCGGACGGGTACGACGTGGTGCACGTGCCGGCGGGTCCGGCCGAGCCGGTGGCCAAGGACGCGCTGCTGCCGCACATGCGGGAGTTCAGCCGCTGGCTGATCGAGCGGTGGCGGGGCGGGGACTGGGCACCCGAGGTGATCCACGCGCACTTCTGGATGAGCGGCCTGGCGGCGCTGACGGCCGGCCGGCAGACCGGCGTGCCGGTGGTGCAGACGTACCACGCGCTGGGCACTGTGAAACGCCGCTACCAGGGTGTGCAGGACACCAGCCCAGCCCGACGGATCTCCTACGAGCGGGAGCTGGGTCGCTCGGTGGACCGGATCGTCGCGCAGTGCCGCGACGAGGTGGGTGAGCTGGTCCGGATGGGCGTGCCCCGGTCCCGGATGACAGTGGTGCCCTCCGGGGTGAACCTCGCGACGTTCGCCCCGCTCGGGCCGGCCGCCGACCGAGAGCCGGGACGGGCCCGGGTCCTCACCGTGGGCCGGCTGGTCGAGCGCAAGGGCTTCCAGACCGTGATCCGGGCGATGGCCCTGGTCCCGGACGCCGAGTGCGTGGTCGTCGGCGGTCCGCCCGAGGGATTGCTGGAGACCGACCCGTACGCCCGGCGGTTGCGGGCCCTCGCCGAGTCGTGCGGGGTGGCCGACCGGGTGCACCTGGTCGGCGCGGTGCCCCGGGAGGAGATGGGCCGCTGGTACCGCTCGGCGGACCTGCTGGTCGCCGCGCCCTGGTACGAGCCGTTCGGGTTGACCCCGCTGGAGGCGATGGCCTGCGGGGTGCCGGTCGTCGGTACGGCCGTGGGTGGCATCCGGGACACCGTGGTCGACGGGACGACCGGTGACCTGGTGCCGGCCCGGGATCCGCACGCGTTGGCCACCGCGATCCAGGGGTTGCTCGACGACCGGATCAGGCGCTTCGGGTACGCCGCGGCGGCCCGCGAGCGGGCCCGGGCGCGGTACTCCTGGGCGGCCACCGCCGAGCGGCTGGTCGAGGTCTACAGCGAGGTGGCCGCCGTCCGCCGGCCGACCCGGGTGGTGGCCTGATGCCGGCGGGCAGCCTGCTCGACACCCACCTGACGAATCTCGCCGCGGCGCTGGTGCCGTACCGGAGCTGTGAGCCGCAGTTGGCGCGCTGGGGCGCGGACCTGGCCCGTCGGTTGGCCACCGGGGGCCGGCTGCTGGTGGCCGGCAACGGCGGCAGCGCCGCCGAGGCCCAGCACCTCACCGCGGAGCTGGTCGGCAAGCTCCACGACGACCGGCAACCGCTCTCCGCGATCGCGCTGCACGCCGAGACCAGCGCGCTCACCGCCATCGCCAACGACTACGGCTACCACGACGTGTACGCCCGCCAGGTGCGTGCCCACGGTCGTCCCGGTGACATCCTGCTGCTGCTCAGCACCAGCGGCGCCAGCCCCAACCTGGTCGCCGCCGCGCAGGCCGGCCGCGCCGTCGGCCTGACCACCTGGGCGCTGACCGGGGCCACCCCCAACTCCCTCGCCGACGCCTGCGACGACGTGCTGGCCGTCGCCTCCGCGGACACCCAGGTCGTCCAGGAGCTGCACCTGGTGACCAGTCACCTGCTCTGCGAGTACCTCGAACAGGAGTTGCCCGCCGCCCTGGCCGCCGCCGCGGCGGTCGTCCAGCACGGGCCGTCGCCGGCCGGTCGGCTGCCGTCCGGGCCGGTGCGCGCCGGGGTCGAGGTGGTGCTCGACGGCGGGACCGGGTCGCAGGTCGACGCGTGAGGATGAGGAGGCAAGCGTGAGGGGACCGGTGGTGGTGCTCGGGGACACCCTGCTCGACCGGGACGTGGAGGGTGTGGTGAACCGGCTCTGCCCGGACTCCCCGGTGCCGGTGCTCGACGAGATCGCGGCGACCGACCGACCCGGCGGCGCCGGCCTGGCGGCGGTTTTCGCCGCCGCGCTCGGCGCCGAGGTGGTGCTGGTGACCGCGCTCGCCGACGACGCCGGCGGGCCCGACTGAGCGCCCTGCTCTCC
The DNA here is from genome assembly GCF_016803395.1 of Micromonospora tarensis. GTDB lineage: Bacteria > Actinomycetota > Actinomycetes > Mycobacteriales > Micromonosporaceae > Micromonospora > Micromonospora tarensis. The sequence continues at coordinate 3,307 of NZ_JAEVHL010000400.1, forward strand.
GCCGCCGGCGTGCAGGTGTACCCGTTGCCGCTCTCCGGCGCGACGCCGGAGAAGATCCGGCTGCGGGCCCGGGGGCGGGTGTTGCTGCGCCACGACCGCGGCGGGACGTCCAGCGAGCCCGGCCAGCCCTCCGACGAGGTGCTCCGGGTGATCGGCGCGGCGTCGGCGGTGCTGGTCAGCGACTACGGGCGGGGGTGGCCCGGCAGCCCGCGCTGCGCGACGCGTTGGCCGCCACCCGCGCGCCG
>NZ_JAEVHL010000401.1 GCF_016803395.1 Micromonospora tarensis
TGCGCCGCCGCTACGACGCCCCCGGCGCCGCCGCGCTGCTCGCCGCCGCCGGCTCGTGGTCGAGGAGATCCACGGGGTACGCGTGCTGGCCGACCTGCTGCCGGCCGCCGTCTCCGACGGGCAGTCCGCCGCCGTGGTCGAGTTGGAACGCGCGTTGGCCGCCCAACCGCCGTACCGGGACCTGGCCGCCCAGCTGCACCTGTTCGCCCGCCGACCGGCATGATCGCCGCACCGGGTGGCGGGCCGGCACCGCTGGAGATCCTCGGACCGGACCACGCCGGCGGCCGTCTCGCCGACGTGCTGCCCAGCGCGCTCGCCGTGCTGGGTGTGCCCGGCTCGCCCGACCCGCTCGGGCTCGGTCCGGCGCTGGCCGGCGTCCGCCGGATCGCCGTGCTGCTGGTGGACGGCCTCGGTTGGTACCAGTTGCCGACGGCGGCGCCGTACGCACCGACCCTCGCCGGGCTCGCGGCGACGGTGGCCCGGCCGCTGATCGCCGGTTTCCCGTCCACCACCCCGACCAGCCTGGTGTCGCTGGGCACCGGTGTCGCGCCGGGCGCGCACGGGGTGCTCGGCTTCACCGTGCGGGTGCCCGGCACCGACCGGGTGCTCACCCACACCGACTGGGCCGCCGAGCCGCCGCCGTTGAGCTGGCAGCCGGTGACCACCCAGCTGGAACGCGCCCGCGCCGCCGGCGTGGCGACGACAGTGGTGAGTCGGCCGGAGTTCGGCGGCAGTGGGTTGACAGTGGCCGCCAACCGGGGCGGCGACTTCCGGGGTGCCGCCGGCGGGGACGCGGTGGCCGCCACCATGCTGGGCGCGCTGGCCGCCGGCCCCGGGCCCACAGTGGTCTCCGGCTACCACGCCGACCTGGACCGGCACGGCCACGTCAGCGGCGTCGACTCGACGCCGTGGCGGGTCGCCGCCACCGAGGTGGACGCCCTGGTCGCCCGGCTGGTCGACGGGCTGCCGCCGGACGCGGCGCTGCTGGTGACCGCCGACCACGGGCAGCTGGACATCCCCGCCGCGCACCGCTTCGACCTGGACACCGACCCACGACTGCGGGCCGGTGTGCGGCTGGTGGCCGGCGAGGCCCGGGTGCGCTACCTGCACGTCGAGCCGGGCGCGGTCGACGACGTGGTGGCCGCCTGGTCGGAGGTGCTGGGCGACGCGGCGCGGGTCCGCACCCGCGATGCGGTGGTGGCCACCGGCTGGTTCGGGCCGGTGCCCGAGGAGCACCTCGGGCGGATCGGCGACGTGGTGGTGACCTGCAACGACACCTACGCGGTGATGGCCAGTCGGACCGAGCGGCCGATGGCGTCGAGGCTGGTGGCGTACCACGGGTCGGACACCGCCGCCGAGCTGACCGTGCCGCTGCTGGTCGTACGCGGCTGACCGCCGGCTGGTGGTGTCGTACCCCCGGGTTAACCTGCCGGGATGGGCCGCAGCCAGTCGTTGCCCCGGGGCGGCGATCCGCGCTTCGGGCCGGACGCCGACGACTCCGGCAGCCCGATCCTGCACGTCGACATGGACGCCTTCTTCGCCGCCGTCGAGGTGCGTCGCCGACCCGAGCTGCTCGGCCGGCCGGTGATCGTCGGCGGGGTCGGGCCGCGCGGGGTGGTCAGCTCGGCCAGCTACGAGGCCCGCCGGTTCGGCGTACGCAGCGCGATGCCGACCAGCCAGGCCCGGGCCCGCTGTCCGCACGCGGTCTACCTGCCACCGGACTTCACCGCCTACTCGACCGCCTCGCGGGCGGTCATGCAGATCTTCCGGGACGTCACCCCGCTGGTCGAGCCGCTCTCCCTCGACGAGGCGTTCCTCGACGTGACCGGCGCCCGTCGGCTCTTCGGCTCTCCGGCCGCCATCGCCCGGCTGATCCGCCGCCGGGTCGCCGACGAGCAGGAGTTGACCTGCTCGGTCGGGGTGGCGCCGAGCAAGTTCGTGGCCAAGCTGGGCTCCACCCGGGCGAAACCCGACGGCCTGCTGGTCGTTCCGCACGGGCAGGTGCTCGACTTCCTGCACCCGCTGCCGGTGGACGCGCTGTGGGGGGTGGGGGAGCGGGCCGCCGAGGCGCTGCGTCGGCTCGGCCTGGGCACGGTCGGCGACCTCGCCGAGGCGCCGGTGGGGATGCTCCGCCGAGCGGTCGGTGCCGCCGCGGCGACGCACCTGCACGAGTTGGCCTGGGGGCGGGACCCGCGCCGGGTCAGCGCCGAGCAGGTGGACAAGTCGATCGGCGCCGAGGTGACCTTCGACGTCGACGTGGCCGATCCGCTGGAGATCCGTCGGGCGTTGCTGGCGCTCAGCGCGAAGGTCGGTGTCCGGTTGCGGGGTGCGGGGCAGGTCGGGCGCACCGTCGTGCTCAAGGTCCGGCTGGCTGACTTCCGCACCGTGAGCCGATCCCGCACCCTCGACGTGCCGACCGACACCGCCCGCGAGATGTTCGACACGGTCTGGGCGCTCTACACCGCGTTGGACCCGACCGAGCGGATCCGCCTCGTCGGTGTCCGGGTGGAAGGGCTCGCCCCGGCGCAGGGTCTCTCCCGACAGCTCGCCCTCGGTGCGCCCGAGCGTGGTTGGCGTGAGGCGGAAGCCGCCGCGGACGCCGCTGCTGCCCGTTTCGGGCGGTCCGTCATAGGTCCGGCCAGTCTGCTGGGCGACCGTGATCCCCGTCGAAAGGAAAATCCACAGCACCCGTAGGTCGTCCCGCTTTCCGACGCGCGACCCCCCTCGTAGACTTGCGGGTAAGCAGCCGGATGGCTGCCACGGTCTGTCGGCCCGAGTGGGCCCGACCAACGTGACCGGGGAGGAGTGCCGTGCCGCTCTCGGAGCACGAGCAGCGGCTGTTCGAGCAGATCGAGCGGTCGCTTGCCGAGGACCCCAAATTCGCCTCGGCCGTGCGCGCCAGCGATCCGCGCTTCCATGCGCGGCGTCGCCTGCTCGTCGCCGCCGGCGTGATCATCGCTGGCTTGGCTCTACTGGTCTATGGCGCGGTGATCAAGACTCCACCGCTGGCGGTGGCGGGCTTCGTCGTCATGCTGGCGTCGGCCGCGTTCGCGGTGCAGTCGCACCGTCGGGCGCAGTCACCTGACCTGCACGTGGTGGGCGGCACGACAAGTCGTCGCCGTCCTCGTGGTGGTGGCCGGTCCGGTCGCCGGTCGTCGATCCTGGACCGCATGGAGGACAGGTGGCGGCAGCGCCCGGAGGGGCACCGCTGAGCCAGTCCCGCCGCTGAGGCGGGCCGCACGCCGCGACGAGTGGGTCGCCGGGCAGCACTCCGGCGACTTCTGTCGTATCCACGCGCCCTGGCGCGCTGCCCCGTCCGTCTCCGCGTGATCGCGCTCGATCCCGGATGTAGTGGCCTCGTCCACGCGGGGAGGGGACTCTTTCCCGAATCGAGCACGATCTTCGGCCTGGCACCGGCTCCGGCCCTGGTACCGACCGCGCTCTGGCCTGTGCCTGGGTGGCCGGGCAGGGTCGGGCTCTCGCGCCGGGCCCTCGCGCCGGCCGTCGCGCCGGGCAGGGTCGGGCCCTCGCGCCGG
>NZ_JAEVHL010000402.1 GCF_016803395.1 Micromonospora tarensis
GCGGGGACCGGCCCGGGCAGCGCCGCCGCCCCTCCGGCGGGCGCCGGTGTGGGCGCGGGTTTGGGCGTGCCGCATCCGCCCAGCAGCGCCGCCGCCAGCACCAGTGGAAGGAGGGCCCGCCTCATGACGGAACCACCGCCACCAGCGCCGGGCCCTCGCTGCTGTCCGGCGTCAGGTCGAGCGCCGGCCGGCCGTCCACCTCCAGCCGGTAGGAGTCCCGCTGCGGCACCCGCACCGGAACGGCGAACTCGCAGTAGGTGGGCAGGCGCTCGACCCCCAGGTCCTCGACGAAGGCGGCCACCGCGGTCCCGGCCGACAGCTGCCCGCTGGCCAGCGCCGCCCCGTCAGGGTCCAGCACCCGGAACGGCGCCCGGTTGTGGAAGTGCTGGTAGGGACCGGTGCCGGCGCAGTCCACGCCGGCGGCCCGGATGTTGATGTCGCGCACCAGGACCCGCACGGTGGTCGGGGAGATCGTTTCCTGGGCGGCGCCGCCGGTGCCGCAGCCGGTCGCGCCGGCCAGCAGCAGGGGCAGCAGCGCCATGATGCCTCGCCGCACGTCATCCTCCTCTCGCCGGCCTGCCGGGTCCGCGGCGGTCTGCCACGGACCCGGCAGGAACGGGGTCAGTCTCGGGCGCTGGTCAGGACTTCTCGACCCGGCACTGCTTGGTCACCGTCTTCGTCGGGTCGCTCTCCGAGGTAGCGGTGAGCTTCACGAAACCGGTGTCCGCGGCGGCGGCGGTGGCACCCACCGACACCCTGACCGTGGTGGCCTTGCCGAACTGCGCGGTGGCGAGCTGGTTGGGCAGCCAGGTCCGCCAGCCCTTGCCGGCCACCTCCGCCGACAGGCGGTAGACATCCGACTTCAGGTACGCGCTGACGTTCTCCGGGTGCTGCTGCCCGCCGGCCGAGTACGAACCGGTGTTGGTCAGGTCGAACGAGCAGGTCACCCCGCGGTTGGTCGGCTTGCCGCCGCCGGTCACCTCGCCCTTGCCCAGCGTCACGCCGTGACTGCTCGGCCCGCCGGTGCCGTCCAGTGAGCGCACCGCCACCGTGTAGGAGAGCGAGCCGGCCGAGTCCCGCTTCAGGTCGATGATGTAGAAGTGCAGCCGGTTGGCCTCGTCGACGTACTCGTACTGGCTGCCGGTGTCCGCGCCGGCGTGGAACAGCGCGTCGGAGAGCTGCCGGTAGTCGCCCATGGTGATCTTCTGTGGGGTGCCGTCCGGCCGGTAGAAGTCGATCATGTCGATGTCCTGCGGGTTGGCGTCCACCACCCACTGGAACGGCGCGCTGTCGGCGTTCTTCGTCTTGCTCAGCAGCACACCGCTGTCCGGGGTGAACGAGTCCGCGCCCATCCGGTCGACGACCTCGACCGTGTAGTTGTTGAAGCTGCCACCGTCGCACAGCGGGTCGGTGCTGACCGCACACGTCGGCGACAGGTCCTTGTTCAGCGCGATGTTCACGCCGCTCAGACCCTTCGGGCCGGCGTCCACCGCCCGGGCCGTGACCTGCGCGACCACCATTCCCGAAGAGGCCAACGCCTCCCGTGACAGCCGCAGCACGTGCTCCTCGCCGAGCAGGCCGATCTTGAGTTTGTCCCGCACGGTGTGCAGCGAGCCCATCGAGCCGCCGTTGGTCGGCGGGATCTGCCAGCGGGTGTGCGGTCCGCCCGGGCCGTTGAACGACCCGCGCGACATCATGCTCCAGATTCCGGTGTACGCCCTGCGCAGCGGCTCGCCGTACGGGTTGTTGTAGTTGTCGCCGATGCCCAGCAGATGGGTCAACTCGTGGGCGTAGACGCCCATGCCGGAGCTCTCCCCCTGCGTCGAGGAGCCGCCGCCGGCGTTCGGCCACAGTGTCGCCGCCGCCTTCCACGAGGTCCAGTCCACGTAGCGGGTCTTCGCCCAGTTCGGCAGGTTGGGGTCCGGCGGACCCCAGGCGTCCGGCACGTCCTCCTTGTTCTGGAAGATCATCTGCCCGAACTCCTGCCAGGTCGACGACTCGTCCTGGCCGGCGCTGAGGATGAACACCAGCTCGTACTGGTTGGCGACCTCGTCGCCGACGGCAGCCCGCCAGGCGCCCAGGCCGTCGGTGCGGATGTTCTTGCCGCACACGTCCCCGCTCGGGCAGGCGCCCGGGTTGAACCCGTTGTCGAGCCCGTACTGGTAGGACTTGGCCGGCATCTGGTACGGCCCGAACCCGGCGAGGTCGACGCCGTAGCGGCCGTTGGAGTCCTGCATCCAGTACTCGTGCAGGGTGTGGCCCTTGTTCAGGGTGTTCGGCGTGTTCAGGAAGTCCTGGTAGAACTTCGGCACGTCGGCCCGGGGGATGTTGGTCGCCACGGACTGGGGGTTGCCGAAGACCGTCGACCGGGCCCGCTGGGAAACCGCGAACGTCTCGTCCGGATAGTCGAGCGCCACCAGGGCGATCTTGAAGTTGCGGACCGAGCCCGACACGCTCGGGTCGGCCCAGTTCTTGCCGGGCACGGCCTTGTAGTCGTTCCAGGTCATCGTGTCCGGGTTCTGCCAGGCCTGCGGGTCGAGGACCTGGAACGGCGCTTCGCCGCCGGCCGGGTTGGCCGGGGCCGCGGCGGCCGGCGCCGCCCCGGTCGCCACGAGCGTGGTCACCACGGCTGCGGCCAGCACGGCCGCCTCAGCCGGGTTCGGTTGGGGGTACGGTGCACGGAACCACCTCTCGTCGGAGGAAAACGCGGCGCTGGCGCCCCGGTGGGGGTTTTCCGGAACACCTGTCGGCAGGCCGCGCAGCGAATCTAGGAGGGCGGGCCGGTGCCGGTCACCGTGCAGATGTCGGCAGGTGGGCCGGCGACTTCCGACACCTGACGGACCGGTGCGGCCGGCGGATCAGCCCGGGCGGGCCCCGGACGCCGGATCGGCGGGCGCCGCGAGGGCCCGCAGCACGTCCCGGCGCACCCGGTCGACGGCGGGACCGGACAGGGGTCCGCGCGGTGGGCGGCACCGGCCGCCGAACCGACCGGCGCACTCCATGGCGAGCTTGACCGCCTGCACGGACTCGGGCCGGGAGGCCCAGCCGAGGATCGGGTGCAGCTCGGCGTAGAGCGGCAGCGCCCGGTCCAGGTCGCGGGCGGCGCACAGCTCGTACAGGTGCACGGCCTGGCGGGGCAGCGCGTTCGGCAGGGTGGCGACCCATCCGGCGGCGCCGCAGAGCACCAGTTCGAGCACCACGTCGTCGGCGCCGACCAGCACGTCGACGTGCGGGCAGAGGTCCCGCAGGCGATGCAGCCGGCGTACGTCGCCGGTGACCTCCTTGACCGCGACGATCCCGTCGATCTCGGCGATGGTCGCCAGCAGGTCCGGCGTGAGGTCCAGCCGGGTCTCGTGCGGCTCGTTGTGGGCGACCACCGGCAGGCCGACCGCCGCCACCTCCCGGTAGTGGGCGACCACGTCGGCGGGGCGGGCGGCGGGCCCGTCGGGTGGCCGCGCGAGCACCCCGTGCGCGCCCACCTCAGCGGCCTGCTCCGCCCAGCGGCG
>NZ_JAEVHL010000403.1 GCF_016803395.1 Micromonospora tarensis
GTGGCGACCGCCGCGAGGGTGGCTTCCGGGGCGGGGACCGCGAGGGTGGGCTTCCGGGGCGGCGACCGGGACGGTTCGCGGCCGGGTGGATCCCGCGAGGGCGGCGGCTACCGCGAGGGTGGCTTCCGGGGCGGGGACCGTCGTGAGGGCGGTTTCCGCAACGACGACCGACCGCGCCGCGACGGGGAGTTCCGCCGCGACGAGCGCGCCGGTGGCTCCGATTCGTTCGAGGGCGGGCGTGCTGCGGCCCCGGCGCTGCCGGACGACATCGTCGCGACCGACCTCGACAAGGACGTTCGCGCCGAGCTTCTCTCGCTGAACAAGCCGGTCGCCGAGACGGTGGCCCGGCACCTGGTGGCGACTGGTCAGCTGATCGACGAGGACCCGGCCGAGGCGTTGGCGCACGCGCTGGCTGCCCGGCGGCTCGCGTCGCGCATCTCCGCTGTCCGTGAGGCGGTCGGCCTGGCCGCTTACCACGCGGGCGAGTGGCAGACGGCGATCGCCGAACTGCGCACGTACCACCGGATGAGTGGGCTGCAGAGTCACCTGGCTGTGCTCGCCGACTGCGAGCGGGCGCTCGGCCGGCCGGAGCGGGCCATCGACCTGTTCCGTGGCGCCGACCGCGACAAGCTGGACCAGGCGGTGGCGATCGAGCTGTTGATCGTCGCCGCTGGTGCCCGGGGTGACCTTGGGCAGAAGGACGCCGCGGTGGCGATGCTCCAGGTCCCGGACCTGACCAGCGAGACCACCGTGCCGTGGACGGCCAGGCTGCGCTACGCGTACGCGGACGCGTTGCTCGCCGTCGGTCGCGCGAGGAGGCCCGCGAGTGGTTCTCCCGCGCCGCTGACGTGGACACCGAGGGCGAGACCGACGCCGCCGAGCGGCTGCTGGAGCTCGACGGGGTGGTCATCGAGGGTGACGACGAGGACGAGGCCGCCGCGACACCGGAGCAACCGGACGCCGACCTGACCGACGACGAGGACGACGACGACCCCGAAGACGACGACGACCCCGAGGACGACGACGACCCCGAGGACGACGACGACCCCGAGGACGACGACGACCCCGAGGACGACGACTTCGACGACGACGAGGAGGGCGGCGCGGTCGGCCGTTCCGGCGACGACGAGGGCTTCGACGACGAGGACGAGGATCGTCACCCGACCGAGAGCGGTGACGCCGACGCGCCCACCGCTGTCGACAGCGACGTGCCGTCCGCAGCCGCGCCGGACGTGGACGGGACCCGCACCGACGAGCCGGGGCCGACGCAGCGGTGAGCGGGGGCGTGGGGGATCGGCTGGTCGACGGGTACACCCTGGTTGTCTTCGACCTGGACGGCGTGATCTACCTGATCGACCGGCCGATCCCCGGCGCCGTCGAGACGGTGGCCCGGCTGCACGCCGAGGGACGGGCGGTGGCGTACGCCACGAACAACGCGTCCCGCCGGTCCAGCGAGGTCGCTGACCTGCTGACCGGGATGGGCGTGCCGGCCCGACCGGAGGAGGTGCTCACCTCCGCCGCCGCCTCGGCCGAGTTGCTGCGGGACCGGCTGCCGCCGGCGCGCCGGTGCTGGTGGTCGGCGCGGAGGCGCTGCGTGCGGAGCTGCGCGCGGTTGGCCTGACTCCGGTCACCCAGGCCGACGAAAAGCCGGCCGCGGTGGTGCAGGGCTACGGTCCACAGGTCGGCTGGGCCGAGCTGGCCGAGGCGTCGGTCGCCGTGCGCGCCGGTGCGCTCTGGATCGCCACCAACACCGACCGGACCCTGCCCAGCGGCCGAGGGCCGCTGCCCGGCAACGGTTCGCTGGTCGCCGTGCTGCGGACGGCCCTGGAACGGGACCCCGACGTGGTTGTCGGGAAGCCGGAGCCAGCGCTGTTCGAGACGGCCGCCCGGCGCGGCGGCGGTGGCCGGAGCCTGGTGGTGGGTGACCGTCTGGACACTGACATCGAAGGTGCGCGTCGGGCCGGTCTGGACAGCCTGCTGGTGCTCACCGGCGTCAGCGGCGTACCGGATCTGCTGGCCGCCGGTCCGCAGCGGCGTCCCACGTACGTCGCGAGGGACCTGGCGGGGCTCTTCGACCCGGCCGCCGCCGTGCGGGTCCCGGGCCCGACGGACCCTGGCGGCTGGTCGGTGACCGACCGCGACGGCACGCTGGAGCTGGCCGGGTCAGGTCGGCCACTGGACGCCTTGGCCGCGCTCTGCGCCGTGGCCTGGTCGGCGCCGGTGCCCACGCTGCCGAAGATCCGCCCGCTGGGCCCGGACGCGGCCCACGCGGTGGAGAGCTTCGGTCTGACCGCCGCCGCGTGACGCAGTTCGTCAGAGCAGCTTGCGCAACTTCAGCAGGTCGAACGGGTTCGCCTTGATCGACACGCGGCGGGACGTCACCGCACCGGTGACGTCCAGGTCGCCCCGGACCAGGGCGAGCAGATCGTCGCTGGACGTGCTCAGCGCGATCTTGGCCTTGGGGTCGTCGCCGTCGGTGAGCTCGACCAGCCGGCCGCCGATGATCCGGCCGTGGAACGCGGTGTCCAGGTCGGTGACCCGACAGGCCAGGGTGCGGTCCAGGTCGATCCGTTCGCGCACCGTCTCGGCGTTGCGGTCCAGCCGGGCAGCCAGCTCCTGCAACGCCTGCCGGCATTCGTCCACGCTGGCCACATCGCCCCCCTCGCTGATCGCCACGCCGTCCTCGGCACCGTACCGCACGGCACAGTCCGGGGTGCCCGGTAGCGTGACACCTGCACACCCCGCCCCGTGGAAGGACTCAGGCATGCAGGACGCGTGGCGCGCCTACCTCGAACTGGCCATGGGCCTCGCCGAGGCGCCCCGGAAGAAGGCCCAGGACGCGGCGCGTCGCCTCGTCGGCTCCGGCGGCGCGACCGCCGCCCAGCTCCAGGCCCTCGGTGAGGAGCTGGTCAGCACCGGCGCGGCCAACCGGGAGGCGCTGACCAAGCTGGTCCGGTTCGAGGTTGACCGGGCCCTCGGCGTGGTCGGTCTGGCCACCGCCGACGAGGTGGCCGAGCTGACCCGACGGGTGCACGACCTGGAACGGCAGCTCCGCGAGGCGCGTCCGCCGAGCGGCCGACGCGCCCTCCGCCGGCCGCACCCCGGCACCCGACCCGGCCCGCGTCGCGCAGTCCGACGAGGGTCTGGTGCCGTCGGCCGGCGAGTCGGGCGCCCCGGTCTCCGCGCCGGTCGCCAAGAAGGCCGTGGCGAAGAAGGCCGTCGCGAAGAAGGCCGTGGCGAAGAAGGCCGTCGCCGGCAAGGCGGTGGCGAAGAAACCGCCCGCGACGGTCAGCCGGACCGCCGAGGAGCCCCCGACCCCGTCGGACATGCCGGCCAAGAAGACGGTCGGTGAGCAGCGCCCGGACGGTTCGTCGTGAGCGCCGCGCCGGTCGGGCGGAGCGCCAGGTGACCGGCGACGCCCGTCCCGGACCGCCGCCCGGCGCCCGACCGGGGCCGCCGCCGGGCGTCCGACCCGGTCCGCC
>NZ_JAEVHL010000404.1 GCF_016803395.1 Micromonospora tarensis
CTGACCCGGGCCGCCGCCGACCGGCCCGCTGCGGTCGGTCAGCCGGTGGGGCGGCCGGCGTGGATGGCCCGGACCGCGTCGATGGTGTCCGCCTCGGCGGCGGACTTGTCGTCGCGGTAGCGCACCACCCGGGCGAAGCGCAGCGTCATCCCGCCGGGATAGCGCGAGCTGGTCTGCACCCCGTCGAAGGCGATCTCCACCACCTGCTCGGGGCGGACCCGGACCACCCAGTCGCCGCGTTCCACGGCGAGGTCGAGGAAGCGTTCGGTCTGCCAGCGCAGCAGCTCGTCGGTGAGCCCCTTGAACGTCTTGCCGAGCATCACAAAGTCGCCGGTGCGCGGGTCGCGTGCGCCCAGGTGCAGGTTGGACAGCCAGCCCTTGCGCCGGCCGCTGCCCCACTCGACGGCGAGCACCACCAGGTCGAGGGTGTGCCGTGGTTTGACCTTGACCCAGGCGGCACCGCGCCGACCGGCGTCGTAGGGGGCGTCCGGTGCCTTGACCACCACGCCCTCCTGCCCGGCGTCGAGCGCGGCGGCGAACGCGGTGGCGGCCTGCTCCGGACCGTCGACCTCCATCCGCCCGACCAGCAGCGACGAATCCGCCACGCCGGCCAGGGCGGCCCACCGGTCCCGGCCGGGCAGGTCGATCAGATCCTCACCGTCGAGGTGCAGGAGGTCGAAGAAGTACGGGGTGAGCACCGTCGTGCCCGTGCTGGCGGCCGCCGCGAGCACCGCCGGGGCGACCGGGGTGGGCCCGGTGGTGCTGGGGGTGGTGCGTCGGGCGGCCCGGCTGGAGGTCTGCTGGAACGGCAGTGGACGGCCGGTCTCGTCCAGGCCGATCGCCTCACCATCGAGCACCAGCTCGCGGCCGGGCAGGGCGCGGACCGCGGCGACCACCTCGGGCACCCGGTTGGTGATCTCGTCGAGACTGCGGGTGAAGACGGCGATGTCGCCGCCGGAGCGATGCACCTGGATGCGGATGCCGTCGAGTTTCACGTCGACCACCGCCGGGGTGCCGGTCGCGGCGAGCGCCTCGTCGACCGTCGGGGCGCTCTGCGCGAGCATCGGCGCCAGCGGTCGGCCGACCTGCAACCCGAAGCCGGCCAGCTCGGCGGCACCGCCGGCCAGCGCGGCCACGGCCACGGCGCGCAGGTCACCGGCGAGCAACAGCGCCCGCCGGACCGCCGCCACCGGCACCTCGGCGCTCGGGCCACCGCGTCGGCGAGGAGCCCGGCCTGGGCACCCTGACGCAGCTCACCACTGAACAGGCCGGTGAGCAGGCGCTGCTCGTCGGCCGTCGCCGCCCCGTAGAGGGCGCCCAGCAGTGCCCGACGTCGAGCCTACGAGCCGGAACCGTGCACGGCGGCGATCTGGGTGATGGCGGCGTCAACGGCGGCCACCGTCAGCGTCGGCTCGGCGGCCGGCGGTGGCAGGTCACGCAGGCTCGCGTAGCCGACCCCGGTCTGCCGTTGGCGCAGCTCACCGGCGAGGTAGCCGGCGCCGGGCTCGACCTCGGCCCTGTCGAGCCGCCGCAGCGCGTCGGCGAGCAGCTGCACCTTGGCCCGCCGGCCGCTGGTGGCAGCGACGGCTGCGGACGTGGCTGCCAGGTCGAGGAACCGCACGCAGCTCATCCTGCCAGTCACCTCCGACACCGCCCGGGCATTGCCGTGCCCGGGCGGTGTCGGCAGGGTGTCGCCCGCTCACGCGGCCGACGGATCAGGCGGAGACGGGCTCCTCGATGCGCAGCCCTCGGGCCCGAACCTCGCCGGCGACCCGGGAGAGCACCGAGTCGAGGGCGACCAGGGCGGCGGACAGCTCACCGAGCTGTTCGTTGAGCGTGTCCTCGGACCACGCGGAGACGTCGACATCTCCCAGCGCGCTGACAGCGGCCCCCAACCGGGCCATCACCTCGTTCGTACTCATGTACGAAAGGCTATAACAGCCGATCGTCCGACACGCCGTGAACTGCCAGATCAGGCCCAAAGTTGCCGGGTCGGTACCTAACTGCCCGCCGCCGCCACCCTGCCCAACAACAACGCCTCGGCGAGGCAGACCCGGGCGAACTCCCCCAGGTGCAGACTCTCGTTCGGGCCGTGGGCACGGGCGTGCGGGTCCTCCACGCCGGTCACCAGGATCGCCGCCTTCGGGAACATCTCCTGGAAGGTGGCGATGAACGGGATCGAGCCGCCCATGCCGATGTCCACCGGGTCGGTGCCGTCCCAGGCGGCCCGGAAGGCCGAACGGGCGGCGTCGAACATCGGTCCGGACGCGTCGATCACGCAGGGGTCGCCGTCGTGCTCGAAGGTGACAGTCACCTGCGCGCCCCACGGCGCGTGCCGCTCCAGGTGCGCGCGCACCGCCGCGTACGCCCGCTTGGGGTCGTCGCCCGGGGCGAGGCGGACGCTGAGCTTCGCCTTCGCGGCCGGGACCAGGGCGTTCGGCGCTTCGCCGGTGGCCGGCGCGTCGATGCCGAGAACGGCCAGGGCCGGCTTGGTCCAGAGCCGGTCGGTGATCCGGCCGGTGCCGATAAACCGCACGCCCTCGGCGAGCCCCGCCTCGGCCCGGACCCGGTCCTCCGGGTAGTCGACGCTCGCGCCCTCCCGGCCGACCAGCCCGTCCACCGCCACGTCGCCCGCGTCGTCGTGCAGCGTCGCCAGCAGCCGGACCAACGCGGTGAGCGCGTCCGGCACGGCGCCGCCGAACACGCCGCTGTGCACCGCGTGGTCCAGCGTGCGCACCTCGACGAAGCAGTTGACGATGCCCCGCAGCGAGGTGGTCAACGCGGGCACGCCGATGTCCCAGTTGGCGGAGTCGGCGATCACGATGACGTCCGAGGCGATCGCGTCGCGGTGCTCGGCCAGCAACCGCTCCAGCGAGTCGGAGCCGTACTCCTCCTCACCCTCAATGAAGAGGACCACGCCGACCGGCAACGCGTCCCCGTACGCGCGCAGCGCCGCGACGTGCGCCATGATGCCGGCCTTGTCGTCGGCCGCGCCCCGGCCGTAGAGCCGACCGTCCCGCTCCACCGGCTCGAACGGGTCGGACTCCCACAGCGACCTGTCGCCCACCGGCTGGACGTCGTGGTGGGCGTAGAGCAGCACGGTGGGCGCACCGGGCGGGGCGGCCCGACGGCCGATCACCGCGGGCTGGCCGCCGGAGCGGACGATCTCGACGTCCAGGCCACAGCCGCGCAGCAACTCGGCCACCGCCTCGGCGGAGCGTTCCACGTGCGAGTGGTCGAAGCCCTCGAAGGCGATGCCGGGAATGCGGACGAGGCGCTCCAGGTCGGCCCGCACGCCAGGCATCTCCCGCTCGACGGCGGCTCGCACCTCGGACTCGGACATGATCGGAGAGGTCATGACCGGAATCGTATGCCGGCCTTACCGGGCCGTGCCGGCGGAGCCCGTACCCTCGTCGCTTCCCGTCGGCCCGGCACCCGCCCGCGCGCCGGGGGCGGCC
>NZ_JAEVHL010000405.1 GCF_016803395.1 Micromonospora tarensis
CTTGCCGCGCGCCGTCACGCCCGGCTTCGGCCTCACGCGCCGTGCGGCCCGGTTCCGGGCCGCGCCGGTCGTCCACGTGGCGGGGCGGCACGGTGCCCGCCGCCCTACCCGCCCGAGCCCGCTGACCGCCGCCGCACAGCCGTCCTGTCGTCGGTGCCTGGTTGCTCCCCCACCCCGACATCATCACCGCTAGCCACGCCCGGCGAGCCCACAACGAAACCCCCGGCGTGTCGGATCTTGTGGCGCGTCCCCGGACGGGCGCTCCGGCTGGCCCGACAAGCCGATGAGCGGTATACCTCACAGGCATATTCATGCCTGTGAGGTATACCGCTCATCACCGCATCCGCCGCGACGGAGATGACCGACGGTCACGCCGCCAAGCTGTGGTCAGACCATGTTGGCGAGGAACTCGCTGTAGAACAGGCCGAGCGCGATGGCCACCCCGATGCCGGCGATGATCCAGAAGCGCACCACGATGTTGACCTCACTCCAGCCGGCCAACTCGAAGTGGTGCTGGAGCGGGGACATCCGGAACACCCGTTTACCGGTGGTCTTGAAGGAGATGATCTGGATCACCACGGACATCGTGATGATCACGAAGAGCCCACCGATGATCGGGAGCAGCAGGATCGTGCGGGTGGACATCGCCATGCCGGCGATCAGCCCGCCCAGCCCCAGCGCTCCGGTGTCGCCCATGAAGATCCGCGCCGGGGACGTGTTCCACCACAGGAAGCCCACACAGGCCCCGGCCGCCGCCCCGGCTATCAGCGCGATCTCCAACGGGTCGCGGACCTCGTAGCAGTAGGGCTGGGTGTAGCTCGGGTCGGCGCACCAGTGCCGGTACTGCCAGAACGCGATAAGCGCGTACGCGGTCAGCACCATCACCGACGCGCCGGTGGCCAGACCGTCCAGGCCGTCGGTGAGGTTCACACCGTTCGTCGCGGCCATCACCACGAAGATGAAGATGATCACCGCGCCGACCTTGCTGACCTCCAGGGCGTCGATGTCCCGGATGAAGCTCAGCGTCGTACTGCCCACGGTCTGGGTGTTGGTCGCCACGCCCGACGCGTCGGTCATCGTACTCGGGAACCACAGCGCGATCACTCCGAAGACCGCACCGACCAGGATCTGACCGAGCAGCTTGCCACGCTTGTTCAGCCCGGCGCTGTTGCGCTTGCGCACCTTGAGGAAGTCGTCGATGAAGCCCACCGCGCCGGAGAACACCATCAGCCCCAGCAGCACCAGTGCGGTGATGGTCGGCTCCACCTGCGCGATCTGCTGGTCCGGCAGGGTGGTCAGGACCAGGTGCCCGGCCACGTACGCGATCACCGTGGCCAGGATGAAGACCACCCCACCCATGGTGGGCGTGCCCTTCTTGCCCTGGTGCATGGCGGGGCCGTCGGTGCGGATCGGCTGACCGGCCTTGAGCCGGGTGAACACCTTGATCGCGATCGGGGTGCACAACAGCGAGACGAGGAATGCCACCCCCATGGCGACGATGACCGCCCTCATCGGCGGGACTCCCCGGCGGCCTCGGCGCGCAGGGCGTCGGCCACCTCCCAGGTCCGGTACCGGGAACCCTTGACCAGGACGACATCACCCGGTCGTAGCTCGCCCCGCAGCACCTCGACGGCCGCCGCCTGATCGGTGAGCAGCACCGACTCTCCTCCCCAGTTTTCTACCGCTGTCGCGCCTTCGTGAATCGGCGCGGCCGGCTCGCCCACCACGAGCAGCCGGTCGACACCCAGCTCGGCCACGAGTCGGCCGATCTCGGCGTGGCCGTCGGACTCGAACGGGCCCAGCTCGGCCATGTAACCGAGCACCGCGACGGTACGCCGACCCTGACCGATGCTGGCCAGCGCCCGCACCGCCACCGCCATCGAGGCCGGGTTGGCGTTGTACGAGTCGTCGATGACGGTCACCCCGTCCGGGCGGTCGAAGACGTCCATCCGGCGGGTCGAGACCAATCCCAGCTCGCCGAGGGCCGTGGCCAGCTCGGCCAGCGGCATGCCCAGTTCCCGGGCCACCGCCGCCGCGGCGAGCGTGTTGCCGACCTGGTGCCGGCCGGTCAGCCCGAGCCGCACCGGCGCGCGCCCCTCCGGGGTGACCAGGGTGTACGACGGGCGCCCCCGTTCGTCCAGGGTGACGTCCTCGGCGCGGACGTCGGCGTCCGGCGCCTCGCCGTAACGGACCACCCGGGCCTCGGTCCGGCTCGCCATCGCGTCCACCCGTGCGTCGTCGGCGTTCAGCACGGCCAGTCCGTCCGGCGGCAGAGCCTCGACCAGCTCCCCCTTGGCCAGGGCGATGGCGTCCTGCGAACCGAACTCGCCGATGTGCGACGTGCCGACGTTGAGCACCACGGAGATCCGGGGCGGCACCAGCTCGCACAGGTAGCGGACGTGCCCGACGCCGCGAGCGCCCTTCTCCAGCACCAGGTAGCGGGTGTCCGGCCCGGCCTGCAACGCGGTGTACGGGTGCCCCAGCTCGTTGTTGAAGGAGCCGGGCGGCGCCACCGTGTCCCCGAGTCGGGTGGTGAGCTGACCGATCAGGTCCTTGGTGGTGGTCTTGCCGGAGGAACCGGTCACCCCGATCACGGTCAGACCGGGCAGCCGGTCCACCGCGGCGCGGGCCAACCGGCCCATCGCGGCCAGGGCGTCGTCGACCAGCACCATCGGCACCCCGGGCACCTCGCGGCTGCCGAGCACCGCCACCGCGCCGGCCTCGATCGCCGTCGCCGCGTAGTCGTGCCCGTCGACCTTCTCCCCGGGGAAGGCCACGAAGAGCGAACCGGGCCCCACCTTGCGCGAGTCGAACTCCACCGAACCGGTGACGGTGGCGGCCGGGTCGGCGGCGACCAGCCGCCCGTCGACCGCCGTGGCCACCTCGGCCAGGCTCAACGCGATCACCGCTGACCCGCCAGATTCCCGAAGCGGGCCCGCAGCGCGTCGGCCAACTCGATGCTGTCGTCGAACGGAAACACCTCGCCCGCCACCTCCTGGCCCCGCTCGTGCCCCTTGCCGAGCAGCGCGATGACGTCACCCGGCTCGGCCAACCGGACCGCCTCGTCGATCGCGGCGCGGCGGCCGGCAACCTCGATGATCCGAGCGGCCGTGTCAGCCCGGTACGCCCCGGCGAGCACCTCGGCGCGGATCTCCGCCGGGTCCTCGGTCCGCGGATTGTCGTCGGTCACCAGCACCACGTCGGCTCCCTCCGCCGCGGCGGCGCCCATCACCGGCCGCTTGCCCCGGTCCCGGTCTCCGCCGGCGCCGATCACACAGATCAGCCGGCCGGCGCTCAGCTCACGCAGGGCGGCCAGCGCGGCCACGATCGCGTCCGACTTGTGCGCGTAGTCGACCACCCCGCGCACCGGCGCGGCGACGTCGACCAGCTCCAGCCGCCCC
>NZ_JAEVHL010000406.1 GCF_016803395.1 Micromonospora tarensis
CGAGTCGCCGGTGACCAGACCCTCGAAACCGAAGTGGTACGGCAACCACACCTGGTGGATGATCCGACCGTCCACCCGCAGCGGGGTGAGCCGGTCGGTGACCAGCACCCGCGCCTCGATCACCGCGCGGCCGCTGACCAGGTGCGCCCAGCCCAGATGCCTCAGCCCGACCTCGTCGGCCAGAGCCGGGGACACCTCGACGAACATCTCCGGTTGCAGCTCCGCCAGGGGAGACACGGTCCGGCTCATCGCGCCGGCGGTGTGGTGCTCGGTGAGCCGACTGACAGTGAACACGTAGGGGAACACCTGGTCGTGCTCCTGCGGCGGGCTCGGGTTCACCGAGTTCACCGGATGCGCGTACATCTTGCGGGTCGGGTTGGCCTGCTGACCGTAGAGCGGGTTACGCACCGGCGACTCCACCGGCTCGTAGTGCGTCGGCAGCGGGCGTCCAGGACACCGCTGGGCGCGTACAGCCAGCCCTTGCCGTCGCCCTGCATCACGAACGGGTCGTCGCCGGCGATGCCCTCGGTCCCGGACGCGCCCGGTGGCGGTCGGTAGGACGGCGGTTTGGTCTTCTCGAAGTCCGGCACGTCGTAGCCGGTCCACTCGCCCTTCTCCGCGTCCCACCAGACGTAGCGCTTGCGCTCACTCCACGGGTTGCCGTCCGGGTCGGCGGAGGCACGGTTGTAGAGGATCCGCCGATTGGCCGGCCAGGCCCAGCCCCACTCGGCGGCCACCCAGTCCTGCTCGTGCCGGGACTTGCGGCGGGCGGCCTGGTTCACGCCGTCGGCGTACACCCCGGTGTAGATCCAGCAGCCAACCGCCGTGGAGCCGTCGGCGCGGGCCTCGGCGAAACTCGACAGCGGCTTGCCGGTCGCCACGTCGTACCCGTTGATCTCGCGCAGCACCGCCTCGGCCCTCGGCTCCGCGTGCGGACCGTGCGTGGGGTAGTCCCAGGTGAGGTCGAGCAACGCCCGGTCGCGCGGCAGCTCCGAGTCGGCCAGCTTCTCGCGCAGCTTGCGGCCCAGGTGGTAGAAGAACCACAGTTCGGAGCGGGCGTCACCCGGCGGCTCGACGGCCTTCTCCCGCCACTGCAACAACCGCTGCGTCTGGGTGAACGTGCCCTCCTTCTCCACATGCGACGCGGCCGGCAGGAAGAACACCTCCGTACGGCACTCCTCGGGCACGATCTCCCCGGTGGCGACCTCGGGGCCGTTCTGCCAGAACGTGGCGCTCTCGATCATGAACAGGTCCCGGACCACCAACCAGTCGAGGTTGGCCATCCCGAGCCGCTGCGCCCGACCGTGCGCCGAACCCACCGCCGGATTCTGCCCGAGCAGGAAGTACCCCTTGATCTTCCCGTCGATCATGTTGAGCACCTGCTGATAGGTGCCGTGATCGCCGGTCATCCGGGGCAGGTAGCCGTAACCGAAGTCGTTCTCCGGGGTCGCCGCGTCCCCCCAGTACGCCTTGAGCAGGCTCGCGGCGAACGACCGGGCGTTGCCCCAGAAGCCCTTCTGCCCGGGGTGCCGGATGCTGTCCACCCACTCGTCGAAGCTCGGGTGCTCCGCGTGGTGCGGCATCGGCAGATAGCCCGGCAGCAGGTTGAACAACGTCGGAATGTCGGTCGAGCCCTGGATGCTGGCGTGCCCACGCAGGGCCATCACCCCGCCACCCGGGCGACCCATGTTGCCCAGCAACAGCTGGATGATCGCGCCGGTGCGGATGTACTGCACACCCACACTGTGCTGCGTCCAACCCACCGAGTAGACGAGCATGCCGGTGCGCTCGCGGCCGGAGTTCTCCGTCCAGGCCTGGGCCAACTCCAGGAACTGCTCCTGCGAAATACCGCAGACCCGCTCCACCATCTCCGGGGTGTAACGAGAAAAGTGCCGCTTGAGGATCTGGTAGACGCAGCGCGGATGCTGCAACGTCTCGTCGCGTTCGGTCTGACCGCCGACCGGCGCGCCGTGCGACTCGTGCGTCAACCCCGCGGCGCTGTCCCGCTCCTGGGCGGTGTGCCCACTGCCCGACGAACGCTCGTGCCCCTCGTACTGCCAACTGTCCTGCACATACGTGCCGGTCTCCGGGTCGAAGCCGGAGAAGAAGCCGTCGCCGTCCTCGGTGTCGCTGAACTCCTCGCTGACGATCGTCGCCGCGTTCGTGTACGACAGCACGTACTCCCGGAAGTCCAGCTCGTTGTCAAGGATGTAGCGCACCACCCCGCCGAGCAACGCGATGTCGGTGCCCGCCCGGATCGGCAGGTACGCGTCCGCCACCGCGCTGGTCCGGGTGAACCGCGGGTCGATGTGGAAGACCTTCGCGCCTCGGCGCTTGGCCTCCATCACCCACTGGAAGCCCACCGGGTGCGCCTCAGCCATGTTCGAACCCTGGATGACGATCACGTCAGCGTTGGCGATGTCCTGCTGGAAGTCCGTCGCACCGCCACGACCGAAGCTGGCCCCCAGACCGGGGACGGTGGCGGAGTGTCAAATACGGGCCTGGTTCTCGATCTGGAGCGCCCCCATCGCGGTGAACAACTTCTTGATGAGGTAGTTCTCCTCGTTGTCCAGCGTCGCCCCACCCAGGCTGGAGAAACCCAGCGTCCGGTTCAGCGGCCGGCCCTGCGTGTCGACGTCCTCCCAGGTCTGCTCGCGGGCGGCGAGCATCCGGTCGGCGATCATGTCGAGCGCGGTGTCGAGCTCCAGATCCTCCCACTGTGTCGAGTAGGGACGGCGGTAGCGCACCGTCGTCTGCCGCAGCGGACTGGTCACCAGACTCTTACTGGCCGAGCCCTTCGGGCAGAGCCGACCCCGCGAGATCGGACTGTCCGGATCGCCCTCGATCTGGCTGACCTGCCCGTCCTTGACGAACACCCGCTGACCGCAACCCACCGCACAGTACGGGCAGACCGAACGGGCCACGCTGTCCGCGGTCTCGGTGCGGGCGGTCAACCCGGCCGAACGGGCGGACTGCGCCGCCGCACCCCGGCCGAGCGGGTCCGTGCCGGTGAGCTGGCGATAGACCGGCCAACCCTCGATGAAGGTCCGAAGACCCATACCCGACACCCCCTCCCACCCGAGCGACCCCATGAACATAGGTCACCTGAGACATGTTCGCGAGCCGGGGACAGTAGACAGCGCCGCCCCCGGCCCGGTGGGGTCGGGGGCGGCGCTGGGTGTCGGTGTGCAGGTCGCCTCTCGGCGAGTGGCGCGACGCGGCTCCAGCCGAACGGTATTCCGCGACGGCGATATTAGGTGAGGCCCGGGGACACTGAGTCACACCGACACCCTCCACAACCAGCCAGCCACCCACCTTGTTCCCGCCACCCGGCGCCGCCGCCCCACCCTCTCCACCCGGCCGCGTCGCCCCGCCCGGTCCGCTCTCGC
>NZ_JAEVHL010000407.1 GCF_016803395.1 Micromonospora tarensis
CGGGGCGGCATCGCCGCGGGACCGGCCGGGGGCCGGGGCGGTTGCCACGTCTGCCGGAGGCTCCCGGCGGACGGGGTTCTCCCGCTGCTGCTGGCGGGCGGCCTGCGCGGCCTTGACCGCGGCCTCCTGCTCAGCCTTCAACGCGGCGGCGCGCGCTTCGGCGGCCGCCACCTCGATGTCGTGGGCACTTGCCGGTTTGGCGACCGGGGCCGCCGACTGCGGCGCACCGGGCACCGGACCCTTGGGCTTCGGACCGGGTGTCGGCGCGGCCGGCCGCCGAGGCGGCATCGGCTTGGCCGAGACCCGGGGCGCGCCCGGGGTCGGAGTCGGCGTCGGGGTCGGGGATGAAGCCGGCGTCGACGCGGGCGCCGACGGGGCGGCCGGAGCCGGGGCACCGGCGGACGCGACGAATGCGTTACGCAGCCGCCGGGCGACGGGCGCCTCGACGGTGCTGGACGCGGACTTCACGAACTCGCCCATTTCCTTCAGCTTGGCGAGAACGGTCTTACTCTCGACCCCGAGCTCTTTTGCAAGCTCGTGTACGCGGGCCTTGCCTGCCACTGCACTCCTCACTCCGAGGTCGTGCGGGCAGCACCCGCAGCGACCTCACTCGTGCACTTGAAGCCTGGTCATTTCAGGGACTTCATCGTGTGCTCATGTCGGTCGTCCTACCCTGCTAGCGACCCTCGCCCGGTCGGGCTGACCGGACGTAGTGGTTGGCGCATCGACGTGCTCCGCCAGCACACCGTGGTCAAGGACCTCGGTGCTGCGCAGCGCACGCCCGAAGGCGCGGCGCCGCACCGCCAGCGCGAAGCAGGCCGGATCCGGGTGCATGTTCGCTCCCCGACCCGGCAGCCTGCGGAGCGGGTCAGGCCGGAGGCTGTGACCAGCCTCGCCCCTCACCGCGACGACCCGCAGCAATTCGCTGGCCGGCGCACGTTGCCGGCAACCCACACAGGTGCGCTCCGGCTGCGCGCGTCGTACCACTGGAGGAAGTCTACCCCTAGCTGCCCGAGATCGCGCTGCCCGGCTCCCGCACGTGATCAGTTGCCCCACGCGCGGCCGGAGCGGTCTGCTCCGCGTCCGAGCGGATGTCGATCCGCCAACCGGTCAATCGGGCCGCGAGTCGGGCATTCTGCCCCTCCCGACCGATCGCGAGCGACAGCTGGAAGTCGGGGACCGTCACCCGGGCGGCTCGCCCGGCCAGGTCGACCACCTCGACCCGCAGCGCCTTGGCCGGCGACAACGCGTTGCCGACGAAGGTCGCCGGGTCGTCCGACCAGTCGATGATGTCGATCTTCTCACCGTGCAGCTCGCTCATCACCGCGCGCACCCGCTGGCCCATCGGACCGATGCAGGCGCCCTTGGCGTTCACTCCCGGGGTGGTGGAGCGGACGGCGATCTTGGTGCGGTGACCTGCCTCACGGGCGATCGCGCCGATCTCCACCGTGCCGTCGGCGATCTCCGGCACCTCCAGCGCGAACAGCTTCTTGACCAGCGCCGGGTGCGACCGGGACAGGGTGATCTGCGGCCCGCGCATGCCCTTGGCGACGTGCACCACGACGCAGCGGACCCGCTCGCCGTGCGCGTACCGCTCGCCGGGCACCTGCTCGGACTGCGGCAGCACGCCCTCCAGCTTGCCCAGGTCGACGCTGACGATGCCCTTCTCGGTGCGCGTCTCGTGCGCCTGCACCACGCCGGTGACCAGATCACCCTCGCGGCCCACGTACTCACCGAAGTGCACCTCGTCGGTGGCCTCCCGCAGCCGCTGGAGGATCACCTGCTTGGCGGTCATGGCGGCGATCCGGCCGAAGTCGTGCGGCGTGTCGTCCCACTCCCGCACCAGGCTGCCGTCGGAGTCCATCTCCTGCGCGTACACCAGGGCCGCGCCGGACTTACGGTCGATCTCCACCCGGGCGTGCGGTTCGGCCCCGTCGGTGTGCCGGTAGGCGGTCAGCAACGCGGTCTCGATCGCCGCGAGAATCGTGTCGAACGGGATCTCCCGCTCGCGCTCGAGTGCGCGCAGCGCCGCGAGGTCGATGTTCACCTCTCCTCGTCCTCCACATCATCTTCGTCGTCGATGTCGTCTGACTCGTCGGTCTCGTCTGAATCGTCAATCTCGTCTGAATCGTCCGTGTCGTCGAACTCGTCCTCCGGCTCACCGAGTTCGGCGAGCCGGGTGAACTCGACCTGCACCCGGCCCGGACCGAGCTGGGCGTACGCCCAGGCGGCGGGACCGTCGTCGGTCTCCAACCGCACACCCTCGTCGTCGGCCGCGACCACCCGGCCGGTCAGTTGCCGGTCGCCGGCGGGCTGCTCGCCACGCTGACCGGGCAACCCGGTCGCGCCCCGGACGGTGACCTTGACCAGTCGACCCACGTTGCGCCGCCAGTGCCGGGGCAGGGTGAGCGGGCGGTCGACCCCGGGCGAGCTGACCTCCAGCTGGTACTCGCCGGCGACGATGTCGCCACCGGCCTCCTCGGCGGCGTCCAGCGCCACCGAGACCGCGCGGGAGACGTCCGCGACGGCGTCCAGGTCGATCCCGCCGTCGGCGTCCACCAGCACCCGCACCACGTGCCGGCGGCCGGCCCGGGAAACCGACAGGTCCTCCAGGTCGTAGCCGGCTTCGGTGACCACCGGCTCGATCACGGCCCGCAGTCGGGCACGCCGCGCGGCGAGGTCACCGCCACGGGGACCCGCGCCATCGCGGGGTCGACCCGTCGGCCTGGTGGCACGGCCACGCTGCGTCATCTCCGCACCCTCTCCCTGGTCGACGGCGACCGGTCGTCCCGCCATGCCGGCACGCCACCGGAGTGGACACGCCGGCGGCTGCGCAGAGCGTAACGCGCCTGCCCGGCCGTGGGCCGGGCGGCGCACCGACGCCGGTGGCCCCCGGACCGGCGCGCATGGTGTTGACTTGGCCGGTGGGGATCGGCAGAACGACAGAGCGCCACCAGGCATCCGGGCATTCCCGGCGAAAGCTCCTGCGCGCCGGGGCACTGCTGGCCGTCGGGGGTGCCGTCGCGCCGCTGACCGGCTGTGATCTTTTCGACCGCGACGATCAACCGGCGCCACCTCCGGACCCGCTGCGTCCGATGGTGGACGAGGCACTCGCGCTGGCCGCCGCGCACCGGACGAGCGCGACCGCGCACCCCGACCTCGCCGACCGGCTCAACCCGATCGCCGAGGCGCACAGCGCGCACGCCGCCGAGCTGGCCAGGGTGATCGGCGTCGCCCTACCGTCGACGACCCCCGCCGCCCCGACCACCGCGCCGGCGGCCGACCCGGCCGGCGCGCTCGCCGCCCTGCGGGCACTGGAGAAGACCGCGCAGCGTCCGCCACCGCCG
>NZ_JAEVHL010000408.1 GCF_016803395.1 Micromonospora tarensis
CCGCCACCGACCTCCGCAACGGCTCCCGCGCGCGCGGCACCGACGGGCGCTTCCGCCCCTCCCGTGCCGAACGCGCCGGTGCCGCCCGCGCCGACACGCTCGCCGACGACCCCGGCGCCGCCTCCTCCGGGCTGGACGAGGTTCTCGACCCCGCGCCGAAGATCGAGGCGGACGGCCCGGCCGCCGGTGACGTCCACCCGGTCCTTCCCGGCGACCTGTCGACCGGTGCCGGGCAGGAGGACGACGACGAGCCGCCGGCGGCCCCGCCGCTGCCGGAGGACCGGTTCCTCAACCGGGAGCTGTCCTGGCTCGACTTCAACGCCCGGGTGCTCACCCTGGCCGAGGACCAGCGCACCCCGCTGCTGGAACGGGCCAAGTTCCTGGCGATCTTCGCCAGCAACCTCGACGAGTTCTACATGGTGCGCATCGCCGGGCTGAAGCGGCGGCTCTCCGCCGGTCTGCCGGTGCGCGGCGGCGACCGGTTGCCGCTGCGGACCCAGTTGGAGCTGATCGCCGAGCGGACCGCCGCGCTGGCCGCCCGGCACGCCGCCTGCTTCGTCGACGACGTGCTGCCCAAGCTCGCCGACGAGAGCATCCGCATCCTGCGCTGGGGTGAGCTGGGTGACCCGGAGCGGGAGCGGCTGCGCACCTACTTCCGGGAGCACATCTTCCCGGTGCTGACCCCGCTCGCGGTGGATCCGGCGCACCCGTTCCCGTACATCTCCGGGCGGTCGCTGAACCTGGCGGTGGCGGTGCGGGACCCGGACGGCGGTTCGGAGCTGTTCGCCCGGGTGAAGGTGCCCAACAACGTCCCCCGTTTCGTCCGGGTGGACCGGGACCAGCCGGGCGTCCGGATGCTGCCGGTGGAAGACCTGATCTCGACACACCTGGGGCAGCTGTTCAGTGGCATGCAGGTGGTCGAGTGCCACCTGTTCCGGGTGACCCGCAACGCCGAGGTGGAGGTCGACGAGGACCGCGACGAGGACCTGCTCCAGGCCCTCGAACGGGAGTTGGCCCGACGGCGGTTCGGCCCGCCGGTCCGGCTGGAGGTCGCCGCGTCGATCTCCGACCACATGTTGGAGCTGCTCGTCCGCGAGTTGGACATGGACGACCAGGACGTGCTGCGGGTGCCCGGCCTGCTGGACCTGTCCGCGCTCTGGCAGGTCTACGGCGAGGCCGACCGGCCGGACCTCAAGGACCCGCCGTTCGTGCCGGCCACCCATCCCCGGCTCGCCGAGGGCGAGGTGCCGCGCAGCGTCTTCGCCACCCTGCGCGACGGGGACATCCTGGTGCACCACCCGTACCACTCGTTCGCGACAAGCGTGCAGCGCTTCGTCGAACAGGCCGCCGCCGACCCGAACGTGCTGGCCATCAAGCAGACCCTCTACCGGACCAGCGGCGACTCCCCGATCGTCGACGCGCTGGTCGACGCGGCCGCCGCCGGCAAGCAGGTGGTGGTGCTGGTGGAGGTGAAGGCCCGCTTCGACGAGGTGGCCAACATCGGCTGGGCCCGGACGTTGGAACGGGCCGGCTGCCACGTGGTGTACGGCCTGGTCGGCCTCAAGACGCACTGCAAGACCGCGCTGGTCGTACGGCAGGAGGGCAACCAGATCCGTCGCTACTGCCACATCGGCACCGGCAACTACCACCCCAAAACGGCCCGGCTGTACGAGGACTTCGGCATGCTCACCGCCGACCCGGAGATCGGCGCGGACCTCACCGACCTGTTCAACGTGCTCACCGGGTACAGCCGGCAGACCGCGTACCGGCGGTTGCTGGTCGCCCCGCAGGGCATCCGCAGCGGGCTGATCGAGCGGATCGAGCGGGAGATCGCGCACGTCCGGCTGGGCATGCCCGGCCTGGTCCAGTTCAAGGTGAACTCGTTGGTGGACGAGGGGATCACCGACGCGCTGTACCGCGCCTCCCAG
Organism: Micromonospora tarensis; assembly: GCF_016803395.1. GTDB lineage: Bacteria > Actinomycetota > Actinomycetes > Mycobacteriales > Micromonosporaceae > Micromonospora > Micromonospora tarensis. Next base: position 1,929 of record NZ_JAEVHL010000408.1, read on the forward strand.
GCCGGTGTGCACGTCGACCTGCTCATCCGGGGCATGTGCACGCTGCGACCGGGGGTGCCGGGGTTGTCGGAGAACATCCGGGTCCGCTCGATCCTCGGCCGCTTCCTGGAGCACTCCCGGGTCTTCCGGTTCGGCAACAACGGCGAGGCCGAGTTCTGGATGGGCTCGGCCGACCTGATGCACCGCAACCTCGACCGTCGGGTGGAGGCGCTGGTGCAGGTGAGCGATCCGGTCGCCCGGGCCGAGCTGGACCATGTGCTGACCGCCGCGATGAGCCCGGACGTGGACGCGTTCGAGTTGGCCGGCGACGGCACCTGGACCCGGCGCGCCGGCGACGACGACTCCGCCCGGGCCCACCTACAGGAACTACTGCTGCGCCGGGTCGGTGGCACGGCCAGCTGACCGCGCAGCGCATAGGCTGGGCTGATGGTCGAGGAGGAGCAGAAGTACGAGGTGGACGACGCCTTCGTGCTGCCGGACCTGACCGGCACGGCCCCGGCCGGTGGGCGGGTCCGGGCATCGCCACCGGTGACGTTGGTCGCCCGCTACCTCGACACTGTCGACCTGCGGCTGGCCCGGGCCGGTGCCTCGCTGCGTCATCGCCGGGGCGACGAGCTGCCCTGGACTGTGAAACTACCGACCGGGACGCCGGGCGTGCGGCATGAGATCTCCCGTCCCGGGCCGAAGGGGCAGCCGCCGCCGGAGCTGGTGGAGTTGGTCACCGTCCTGCACCGGGGGGCGCCGCTGGCCCCGGTGACAGTGGTGCGGACGGTCCGGCACGCGTACGAGGTGTGTGACCGGGCCGGCACTGTCCTGGCCGAGGTGGTGGACGACCGGGTGACGGTGCTCGACGACGCCGGCGTCACCACCGACACGTTCCGCGAGGTGGAGGTGGAGCTGAAGGCCGGCGACCGGAAGCTGCTCGACCGGATCGGCGAGGTGCTGGGCGAGGCCGGCGCCCAGGGCGGGTCGTTCACCCCGAAGCACGTACGGGCGCTGGGCGCGGCGGCGCAGACCGATCCGGACCTGGTCGCACCGGCCGGGCTGCCCGACGAGCCGACCGCCGGTGACGTGGTGACCGAGGCGGTCCGCAAGGAGGTCGGCCGGCTGTTGGCGCACGATCCGCTGGTCCGGCTGCGCGCCCCGGCCGCCGGCGGCGACACCGGTGTGCACCAGATGCGGGTGGCCTGTCGACGCCTGCGCAGTGATCTGCGCACCTTCAGACCGCTGCTCCGCAAGACCTGGTCCGGTCCGCTGCGCACCGAGCTGCGCTGGCTGGCCGGGGTGCTCGGCGCGGCGCGGGACGCCGAGGTGCTGCGCGCGCGGCTTCGCCGCACCGCCGACGCGGACCCGCTCAGCCCGCTCGGACCGAGGGTGCGGTGGACCGGCTGGACGAGGTGCTCGCCGAACGGCA
>NZ_JAEVHL010000409.1 GCF_016803395.1 Micromonospora tarensis
GGCGGTGCGGGCTCTCGCCCGGGTGCACCGGTACGCCGAGTGGCTCCGCCGCCCGACCGGGACGGCACCAGCGCTGCCCGGCGTCGATCGGGACGCCGCACACGCCGCCCTCCGCGCCGACGCCACCGACCCGGGCGCGCTGCTGGCCGCGTACGGCATCGACGTGGTGGCCTCGGTGCCTGTCGACTCGGCCGACGCGGCGGTCGACGCGGCAGCACGTCTGGGCTTCCCGGTGGCGCTGAAGGCGGCCGCCCCCGGGCTGCGGCACCGGCTCGACCTGGGCGCGGTCCGCCTCGACCTGCCGGACGAGCCGACCCTCCGTCGGGCGTACGTCGAGCTGGCGGCGGCGTTCGGCGCGGACGCGTTGGTCCAGCCGATGGTCCCGCCCGGGGTGGCCTGCGTGGTGGAGGTGGTGGAGGATCCCGCGTTCGGGCCGGTGGTCGGTTTCGGTCTCGGCGGGGTCGCCACCGAACTGCTCGGCGACCGGGCCTGGCGCGCGGTGCCGCTGACCGACACCGACGCCGCCGAACTTGTCGACGAGCCCCGGGCGGCACCGCTGCTGCGCGGGCACCGGGGTGCCGCACCGGTCGACCGGGCGGCGCTGGCCGATCTGCTGCTGCGGGTGGGTCAGCTCGCCGATGAGCAGCCCCGGGTGCGGTCGCTGACCCTCAACCCGGTGCTCGCCCGTCCGGACGGCATCTCGGTCCTGCACGCCCAGGTACGCGTCGGCGGCGCGGCTGCCCGACCGGACACCGGCCCCCGCCGCCTCTGAGCGTCCGGTCAGGCGCGGCTGGAGATCTGCTGGACGCCCCACGAGTTGCCGTCCGGGTCGGTGAAGAAGAAGAAGCCGACATTGTCCAGCGGATGTGGCGTGGGCCTCGGGTTGGCACCGAGCACCTGGATCTCGCTGACCCGCACACCACGGTCGACCAGCTGCGCCCGGGCCCGTTCGATGTCGGGCACCACCAGTTGCAGGCCCTTGAGCGATCCCGGCGGCATGTCCGGAACGGCGCCCTTGCCGATCACGATCGAACAGCCGGAGCCCGGCGGGGTCAGCTGAACCAGGCGGGCGTCGTCGCTGATCACCGTGTCGTGGTCAACGGTGAAGCCGAGCTGGTCGGCGTAGAACGTCTTGGCCCGGTCCAGATCGGAGACCGGCACGATCACCACTTCCAGCGTCCAGTTCATCGGCCTTCTCCTCGCGTCGTCGGATAACAGTCGCTGCCACCTTCACACACTCGACAGCATGGAAGGCCCCGGCGAATCGCCGGGGCCTTCATGGGAACCGGGTGCCTCAGCAGGCGTACGCCTCCAGGCGCTGGGCCCGCTCCGGGGCGCGCAGCTTCAGCAGCGTCACCTTCTCGATCTGCCGGATCCGCTCCCGGGACAGGCCGAACTCCCGGCCGACCTCGTCCAGGGTGCGCTGCCGGCCGTCGTCCAGGCCGAACCGGAGCCGGATGACCGCCTGCTCCCGCTGGGACAGCGTGGCCAGCACGACGCTGACCTCGTTGCGCAGTTCGCCCTGGGCGGCGGCGTCGCCCGGCTCGGTGCGGGGGTCCACCGCGGCCACGAAGTCGCCGAGCGCGCTCTCCCCGTCGTCGCCGACGGCCTGGTCCAGGCTGACCGGCTCGCGGTCGTAGGAGATCAACTCGATCACCTGGATCTCGGGGATCTCCAGCGCCCGGGCGACCTCGGCAACCGTCGGCTCGCGCCCGAGCGTCACCGCCAGTTCGCGGCGGGCCCGGACCATGCGGTTGACCTGCTCGACCATGTGCACCGGGATGCGGATGGTGCGGGCCTGGTCGGCCATCGCGCGGGTGATCGCCTGTCGGATCCACCAGGTGGCGTACGTGGAGAACTTGTAGCCCTTGGTGTAGTCGAACTTCTCGACCGCGCGGATCAGGCCGAGGTTGCCCTCCTGAATCAGGTCGAGGAACGCCATGCCACGACCGGTGTAGCGCTTCGCGATGCTGACCACCAACCGCAGGTTCGCCTCCAGCAGGTGGTCCTTGGCCGCCCGACCCTCCGTGACGATCAGCTCCAGGTCGGCGCGCAACTCGGCGGAGACGGGGGTGCAGGTGGCCAGCTTCTCGTCGGCGAACAATCCGGCCTCGATGCGCCGGGCCAGGTCGACCTCCTGCGCGGCGGTCAGCAGCTTCGTTCGGCCGATGCCGTTGAGGTAGGCCCGGACCAGGTCGGTGGAGATGCCACGCTCGTCGGTGGCGTCCAGGTCGACGAGGACCTCGACGGCCCCGTCGGTGTCGGTGGTGGTGGCCGGTCGGATCCGTTGTTCCGTCATCTGCAGGCCCATCTCTGTCTCCCCGTTTCCACGTCTGTGCCGTGACTCCGGCCCGGTGGTGCCGGTGTGACAACAGCTTGGCGGGCAGGGCGTAAAACGGGAGTGAGGCGATCGGGCACCCGACAGGAATTGGGTCGCCCGCCGCTGCGGTGTGTCGTCCGGTCAGGTGGTTGCCGGTAATGGCTACGTTGCGGACGGTCGACCATCCTGGTCGGCGAGGACGAGGGATGGAGGACGGGGTGGTCTTCAAACGGCTCATGAAGGCGATGGGCGTCGGCGGCCCGTCGGTGCAGACGGTGTTGGCCAACCCGAGCTGCCGTCCGGGCGGCCAGTTGGAGGGCCGCATCCAGGTGGTGGGCGGTGACCATCAGGTCGACATCGACCAGGTGACCCTCGGCCTGGTCACCCGGGTCGAGGTGGAGAGCGGCGACAACGACTACGACACCACTCAGGAGTTCCACCGCCAGCGGGTCACCGGCGGGTTCCGGCTGGACCCGGGTCAGCGCTACGACCTTCCGTTCCGGTTCGACGTGCCGTGGGAGACGCCGGTCACCGAGCTGTACGGGCAGCACCTGCACGGGATGACGATGGGGCTGCGTACCGAGTTGGAGGTTGCCCGGGCGGTCGACCAGGGGGACCTGGACGCCGTGGCGGTGCACCCGTTGCCGGCGCAGGAGCGACTGCTCGACGGGTTGCTGCGGCTGGGTTTCCGGTTCGCCCGCGCCGACGTGGAGCGTGGGCACATCTACGGCGTACGGCAGACGCTGCCGTTCTACCAGGAGATCGAGTTCAGTCCGTCGTCCCGGTACGCCCGTTCGATCAACCAGCTGGAGGTCACCTTCATCGCCGACGCGCAGCAGATGCAGGTGGTGCTGGAGCTCGACAAGCGCGGCGGTGTCTTCTCCGAGGGTCGGGACGCCTTCGGCCGGTTCACGGTGGACCACGCCACCGCCGACCGCACCGACTGGACCGCCGAACTCGACAACTGGCTCCGCCAGTCCCTAACCCGCCGAGGCCTCTTCTCCTAACCCCACCC
>NZ_JAEVHL010000410.1 GCF_016803395.1 Micromonospora tarensis
GTCGGCCAGCCGGCGGCCGGTCGGCGCCCGACTGCCAGCCGTCGGCGGGCTGCCGCGGGTGCCACTCGTCGCCGGGCTGATCGGTGTCGTCGCCGAACAGGTAGGCGTCGTCGCCGAACAGGTAGGCCGAGCGGGGCTCCGGGCGGTCGTGCAGCCAGGCCGGCTCGTCGGTCGGCCGCTCGGCGCGCCGGGGGGCGCCGTTCGGGTCCATCGGGTCGGTCCAGCCGTGCACGACTATGCCTCCAGTTGTCGGTGGTGAGCCGGGCTGACGCTACGGCGAGCCCGCGACCTGCGGCAACGCGGCTAAGAAAGAGTTAAGGGGAAGTCGGACACGAGGGTGCGGACTTCTGCCGATCCGGGCGTACAGTAAAGGCGTCCGGACAGAGCGTGTCCGTGCCTTGCGGCAGCCCCCCGACAAGTGGACAGGTCGACGTGGAGATGATCTACGGCCTGCGAGAACTTGACGAAGGAGGGGTTTGCGGCTCAATATATAGGTGTCGCCAGTCGCGCCCGGTCATGCCCAGATACAGCCTGGAATGACAGCCGCGTACAAATGGGCGCGCGTTGGCCGGCCTTTCCGGCAGCGCATATCAAGGAGTCAGCATGGCGAAGGCCCTCTACGGCCACGTAGGTGCAGCGCCCGATCGGCGTCTGCTCGACGAGGTCACCCGACTGCGTGCCAGGGTTCAGGCACTGGAGTTCGAGATCACGCGTCTGCGTGCCGACAACGATCGGCTCGCGGCGGCTGCGGCGGAGGCGGACGATCTGCTCCGTCTGGCCGAGCCGGCGCTGACCTGATCTCCACATCGAAGAACTGAATCGCACCACCGCAAAAATGCGCGCCGACACCTCTGTGCCGGCGCGCAACACTGTCCGGCGCCTTTCGTCGGACCATTCATGATCTTGCCGTGGTCGGCTGCGGGGAACCGCGCCCGCAGTTCCGGAAAGCCCGCCACCGGATAAGGCGATCATGAAAAGCTGTTGTCTTTTCCGCGGCCCACGCAACAACAGCGCGCCCTCGGTCGGCGCGGCCCGGGGCGGGTCGCGTGCCGGCCCGGTCCCACCGTCGGGTTAGTCTGCGAGTTCACCCAGGTCCCCGCAGCCGGCGACGGTACGGCGGCCACCGGACGAGGATCGAGTAGGTGTATCTCAAGAGCCTGACGGTGAAGGGGTTCAAGTCCTTCGCCTCCGCCACGACGTTGAAGCTGGAGCCCGGGATCACCTGCGTGGTGGGCCCGAACGGCTCGGGCAAGTCAAACGTCGTCGACGCCATCGCCTGGGTCCTCGGCGAGCAGGGCGCCAAGGCCCTGCGCGGCGGCAAGATGGAGGACGTCATCTTCGCCGGCACCGCCGGCCGGGCACCGTTGGGTCGCGCCGAGGTCACCCTCACCATCGACAACACCGACGGCGCGCTGCCGATCGAGTACACCGAGGTCTCCATCACTCGCCGGATGTTCCGCTCCGGCGAGAGCGAGTACGAGATCAACGGCGACTCCTGCCGGTTGCTCGACATCCAGGAGCTGCTGTCCGACTCGGGCATCGGCCGGGAGATGCACATCATCGTCGGGCAGGGTCGCTCGACGGCATGCTGCACGCCAAGCCGGAGGACCGCCGGGCGTTCATCGAGGAGGCGGCCGGCGTCCTCAAGCACCGTAAGCGCAAGGAAAAGGCGCTGCGCAAGCTCGACGCGATGCAAGTGAATCTCAACCGCTTGGCCGACCTGACTACTGAGCTGCGCCGCCAGCTCAAGCCACTGGGCCGGCAGGCCGAGGTGGCCCGGCGGGCCGCCGCCATCCAGGCAAATCTGCGCGACGCTCGGCTACGCCTGCTCGCCGACGACCTGGCCACCCTGCGCACCACCCTCGACCGGGAGATCGCCGACGAGACCGCGCTGCGCGAGCGGCGCGAGCAGATCGAGGGTGAGCACGCCGAGGTGCAGGGCCGGCTCGGCGAGTTGGAGGCCGCCCTCGCCGAGGACGCGCCGCTGCTCGCCGCCGCACAGGACACCTGGTACAAGTTGTCCGCCCTGCAGGAACGCTTCCGCTCGATCGAGCAGTTGGCCCGGGAGCGGCTGCGGCACCTGAGCACCACCGGCGACGACGAACGGCCCGGCCGGGATCCGGACCAGCTGGAAGCCGAGGCCGAACGCGTCCGCGAGCAGGAGGAGGAGCTGCGCGCGGCGCTCACCGATGACCAGATCCGGCTGGCTGAGGCGGTCGAGCACCGCCAGGAGCTGGAGCGGCAGCTCGCCGCCGCCGAGCGAGAGCTGGTCGCCGCGGCCAAGGCCATCGCCGACCGGCGGGAGGGAATGGCCCGGCTCACCGGCCAGGTCAACTCGGCCCGGGCCCGGACCACCAGCGCCGGTGAGGAGATCGAACGGCTCGCCGTCGCGCACGCCGACGCGCTGAGCCGCGCCGAGCAGGCGCAGGCCGAGCTGGACGCGGTCGCCGCCCAGTCCACCGAGGCCGACCGGGACAACGCCGACCTGGACGCCCGGCACGCCGAGGCGGTCGCCGTCCAGGAGCGCGCGCAGGCCGGCGTCCGGTCGCTGGCCGACGCCGAGCGGGCGGCCGAGAAGGACGCCGCCACCTGGAAGGCCCGGGAGGAGGCGCTCGCCCTCGGGCTACGGCGCAAGGACGGGGCCGGCGCGCTGCTCGCCCGTGCCGGGGACGTACCCGGCCTGCTCGGCAGCCTCGCCGGGTTGCTCACCGTCGCGCCGGGTCACGAGGCCGCGTTGGCCGCCGCGCTCGACGGCCTCGCCGACGCGGTCGCCGTCAGCGGTGTGGACGAGGCCGTCGAGGCGATGCGGCTGCTGAAGATCTCCGACGCCGGCCGGGCCGGCCTGCTGGTCGGCAGCCCGGCGGGGCCCGGCATGACCGGCTCTGCCGACGCCCTGCGCCCGAAGCTGCCCGACGAGGCCCGATGGGCCCCCGACCTGGTGGAGTGCGCCGCCGAGCTTCGTCCGGCGGTGCACCGGGCGCTGCGTGACGTGGCGCTTGTCGACGATCTCGCCGCCGCGGCCGAACTGGTCGCCAGCAACCCCGAGTTGCGGGCGGTCACCCCGGACGGTGACGTGGTCGGGGCGTACGCGGCGGCCGGCGGGTCGGCCAAGGCGCCCAGCTACATCGAGGTGCAGGCGGCCGTCGAGGAGGCCCGCGCGAACCGGCTCACCGCCGAACGCGTCGGCGCGGAGCTGCGCGACCAGCTCGTAGCGGCCCGCGCCGAGGTGGCCGCCGCCAAGGAGGCCGTGCAGCACGCCGCCGCCGAGAAGCGCGAGGCGGAGAGCCACCGCACGCCGCCGCCCGCCG
>NZ_JAEVHL010000411.1 GCF_016803395.1 Micromonospora tarensis
GTTTGTCAGGGGCGGGGTAGGCGCATGGCCATCGTGGGTGCTCGGCCATCACCGAGGTGGGGGTGAACGGGGCACCGGTGGGCAGCTCCTCGGCCCGGCCGATCTGCACCCCCGGGTAGAGCTCCACCATGTCGTTCTCACCGAGCACCCGGGACTGCTGCGGTGCCAGCGGGATCCGGTCCGACTCCGCCATCGAGCCGGCCGGGCGGATGCCCGAGCCGTTGGTGCTCACGTCGGTCACGATCACCTCCCCGACCCGCAGCTCGAAGCGGACGTGCCCCCGGCTGATCCACCGCCGGGCCTCGTCGTTGAGCCACTGCCCGAGCATGATCCCGCCGTCCTGCTCCGGAGCGCGGCCGGCCACCACCGGCTGGTCCTCGCTGAGCACGAACCGCCGTCGGACCAGGCCGCCGACGCGCACCGCGAGCACCTCGGTGCGCGGACGCGGGCCGGCGTCACCGAGCCGTGCGCCGTGTCGGGGGCAGGTCGGCACGCCGTTGCGCAGCGCGGGCGGCGCCTGCGCGGCGGGGCTGCGGTCGGCACCCCCGGCCAGGTCGGCGAACGCACCACCCCCACCACCGCCGCCGAACAGCGCGCAGCCCGACTCCGGGCAGCGCCACCGACGGGTCAGCAGCTTGACGCCGGCCGGCGAACGCTTGCCCGCCACCGGCGAGTGCCCACCACCGACGTGTGCGATGAACACCGGGCCGCCGGCCCCGGGCACCGGGGCGACCACCCGACCGGGCTGCTCGACCAGCCAGGGGAACCGACCGCGCAACCCGTCGAAACGGACCCGGCTGAGCACCGGCAGCCCGAGCAGGTCAGCGACCTCAAGCATCCGGTCACCCGGGTTGTCGAGCACCTCGACGAGCCCGTCGTCGGCCCAGCGGCGGACGACCATCCGCTCGTTCGAGGTGAGGTCGGCGTCGGAGAGCAACGCCCGGTGCACCACCGCGTAGACCTGGACGCTGTCCTCCTCCAGCTCGCGGGAGAGCGCGTCGATCACCATGCCGAGGCGCAACAGGCTGGCCGGTCGACCACCGTCGATGTCCTGGTAGCGGATCACCTCGGCCAGGTCGACCACGGCCCGAGCCAACGACGGGTCGGTGCAGACCCGCCCCTCGATGGCGTCCAACACCTTGCTGATCTCGAATCTCATGCCGCGCTCCGGACGATGTCGTCGATCCGCCCGGCCAGCTCGATGTCCCGGTGGGTGACCCCACCGGCCGAGTGCGTGACACAGCGGAAGGTCAGGGTCCGCCATCGGATGTCGATGTCGGGATGGTGGTCGAGCTCCTCAGCGACCGTCGCCACCCGGTCCACCACCGCGATGGCGTCCGGGAAACTGCCGAGCTGAACAGTGCGACCGATGCCGGTCGGGTCGCCCGACCAGTCGGTCAACCCGGCCAGCTCTTCTCGCACCGCGTCCGCGGTGAGCAGGTCTGCCATGAGCAGACCCTACCGGTGGCGGGTCCGGGGGGTCGGCCACGCCACCGTGCCGACCGCTCGGTCCCGGACCGGAACCGCACCACGACCGAGGGTCTGTTCCGCCCGCCGGCGGGCCCTCCGGTGCGGACCGTAGCGGGTCGACGCCGGCGCTCGGCCAGTCCGGATGACCCGCTGGCGCGCGACCCCGACGGCCGCCCGGACACGCGGGCGGGGCGACATCAGATGCCGCCCCGCCCATCCCCCCTCGCGTCAGCCGCGCAGCGGCCGCCCCACCTCGTGCAGATGACCGAGCGCCTGCCGGTACGACTCGATCAGCCCGGTCTCGGCGTACGGGATGCCCTGCTCGACGCAGTAGGCCCGGACGATCGGCTGGGCCCGCCGCAGGTTGGCGCGGGGCATGTTCGGAAACAGGTGGTGCTCGATCTGGTAGTTGAGCCCGCCCAACGCGGTGTCCACCAGTCGGCTGCCGCGCACGTTGCGGGAGGTCAGCACCTGCTTACGCAGAAAGTCCAACTCGTCCTCGGCGGTCGGCATCGGCATGCCCTTGTGGTTCGGCGCGAACGCGCAGCCCATGTAGAGACCCCAGAGCGCCTGGTGCACCACGGCGAAGAGCAGCGCCTTGACCGGGGACATGACCGCCAACAACAGCGCCACGTAGCCGACGGTGTGCGCGAGGAGCAGCGCCGCCTCGACCGCCCGGTGCCGCATCGGCACGGCGTACCGGCCGTCCGGCCCCCGGCCGACGATCGCCCGGATGCTCGACACGTGCAGGTTCAGGCCCTCCAGCAGCAGCATCGGGAAGAAGAGATACGCCTGCCGCCGCGCCAGCCACCGGCCGAACCCCCGGGTCTCCAACGCCTGCTCGTACGTCCACACCAGGGCTCCGGCGCCGACGTCCGGGTCCTCGTCCTCGTGGTTCGGGTTGGCGTGGTGCCGGTTGTGCTTGTCGACCCACCAGCCGTAGCTGAGCCCGACCGCCGCGTTGCCGGCGAACAGCCCCACCAGCTCGCTGGCGCCGCGCCGACGGAACATCTGCCGGTGCCCGGCGTCGTGCCCGAGGAACGCGACCTGGGTGGTGGCCACCGCCATCACTGCCGCGAGCGGCAGCTGCCACCAGGAGTCACCGAGCAGGAACACCGCGACCCAGCCGGCCACGAAGGCACCGAGGGTGAGCACGATTCGGGTGAGGTACCAGCCGGGACGCCGCTCCAGCAGACCCGCCTGGCTGATCCGGCGGGACAACTGTGCGTAGTCACTACCTCGCCGTCGTACCGGCGGTTCCGCCACCGCTCCGATCGTCATTGCTGCTCCCGTTCCCGTTTCCGCCCGTACCGGGGTGGTTCAGGCTTGCTCCAAGCCTCCCGGTTGTGGTAGCGCTGAGTAACCCGGGCAGCCCCCGAATCGGGGGTAGGGCGGGCCCTACCCCCGATGGCTCAGCCCAGCCGGCCCACCGCCGCGCGCAGCCGAGCCAGGTCACGCCGCCGCCGCTCGTAGGTGGCGGCGAGCCCGACCAACGCCAACCCACCGACACCCAGGTAGATCCACCGGGGCAGCAGATCCCACCCCCGGGCCACCTCGTGCACCGCCAACAGGGCCAGCACCCCACCGCCGAGCAGCACCGGCGCCTGCCAGCGGCGGGTCGCGCCGGCCAGCACCGCGCCCAGCGCCACCGCGCCGAGCAGCAGTCGCCGCCACGGCTGCGGGTCCGGGCCGGCGAGCACCGACACCAGACTCGGCAGCAACGCCGCGACCAGCCCCGGGCCGAGGGCCGGCCAACTGGTCAACCCG
>NZ_JAEVHL010000412.1 GCF_016803395.1 Micromonospora tarensis
GGCGTTGGGTGGCGCGGGTCAGTGCCACGTACAGGTCGCTGCGGCCTCGCGGCGACTCGGCGACCATCCGGTCCGGGTCGACGACCAGCACCGAGTCGAACTCCAGCCCCTTGGCCTGGGCGACGGTCAGCACCACCACCCGGCTCTCCAGCTCTGGATGCTCGCCCACGGCGGCCTCCGGCAGGGCCGCGGTCACCGCCGCGCCCAGCTCGCCCACCCGGCCGGCCGGCACCAGCACCCCGAGCCGCCGTCGGTCAGCCCGGCCGCCTCCCGGCTGGCTTCGGCGACCAGTTCCGCCGCCAACCGCTCGTCGGGCACCGCCCGGTCCCACGGGGGTACGCCGCTCTCCCGCACCGAGCGCGGCGGACGCAGCGCCGGGTCGATCTCGGCCAGCACGTCGGCGGCGACCGCCATGATCTCGGCGGGGGTGCGGTAGCTGACGGTCAGCTCGGTCAGCCGCCACCGCTGCGCCACGTACGGGGCGAGGGCGTCCGCCCAGGAGGGCGTGCCGCTGAGCGCGCCGGTCTGGGCGACGTCCCCGACGATCGTCATCGACCGGCTCGGGCAGCGGCGCATCAGCAGCCGCCAGGCCATCGGCGACAACTCCTGCGCCTCGTCCACGATGACATGACCGAACGCCCAGGTGCGGTCGGCGGCGGCCCGCTGCGCGGTGGTCAGCCGGTCGGCCTCCTCCTGCCGTTCCAGCAGCCGGTCCGCGTCGATCAGGTCGGTCACGCCGAGGATCTCACCGCCCTCGGCCTCGTCCTCGACGTCGATCGAGCGGGAGCCCCGGGCGATCTCGAGCACGCCCTCGGCGTACTCCCGTTCCATCATCCGGATCCGGTCCCGCCGGGCGGCGGCGGCCCGTTCGTCCTCGCCGAGCAGCTCGGCGGCCTCGTCGAGCAGCGGGACGTCGGCCGGCGTCCAGCCACCGGGCTGGCGGTGCAGCAGCGCCCGCTCGTCAGCGGTGAGCATCGGCGCGGCGGCGGCGATCCGGTCCGGGTCGGCGTACAGGTCGGCGAGCAGCCGCTGCGGGGTCAGTACCGGCCACAGCCGGTCGAGGGCGGCCTGGATCTCCGGTTCCTCGCGCAGCTCCCGCCGGATCTCGCCCGGTCCGCCTCGTCGAGGAGGTTGTCCCCGCCGAGCGGGTCGGCGCCGATCCGCTCGGCCACCTGCTCGGCGAGCGCGTGCACGACCTCCACGTCGAACAGCGCGCGGGCCAGGTTGTGCGGCCGGTCGACGCGACGCACCCGGTCGCGGGCGGTACGCACGGTCTCCGGGTCGAGGGTCAGCGTCTCCCGCTCGACCTCGATCTCCAGCGGTTCGTCGGGCACCCACTGCCGGTCCCGCACGGCCAGCGCCAACACCTCGGCCAGCGCCGCCCGGCCCTTGAGCGCCGCCGTCTCGGCCGGCTCGGTCCGTCGGGCGCTCACCCCGGGGAAGAGGTCAGCCTGGGTACGCAGCAGCACGCCGGTCTCGGCCAGGGTCGGCAGCACCTGGGAGATGTAGCGCAGGAAGGTGGCGTTCGGGCCGACCAGCAGCACACCCCGGCTGGAGAGTTCGCGGCGGTGCGTGTAGAGCAGGTACGCCGCCCGGTGCAGGGCGACCGCGGTCTTGCCGGTGCCGGGCCCGCCCTGGACCACCATCACGCCCGGCAGCTCGGCCCGGATGATCTCGTCCTGTTCGGCCTGGATGGTCTCGACGATGTCGCGCATCCGGCCGGTGCGGCCGGCGTTGAGCGCGGCGAGCAGCGACGCCTCGCCGGTCAGCTCCTCGTGCGCGCCGGGCGAGGCGGTGTCGATGTCGAGCACCTCGTCGTTGAGCCCGGTCACCTTGCGCTGTCGGGTACGCAGGTGCCGGCGACGGCGTACGCCCTGCGGGTTGGCGGCGGTGGCGAGGTAGAACGGGCGGGCGGCCGGGGCCCGCCAGTCCATCAGCAGTGGGTCGTAGTCACCACTGGTGTCGAAGATGCCGATCCGGCCGATGTAGCGGCGGGAGTCGTCGTCGCCGTCGAGACGGCCGAAACAGAGCCCGTTCTCCACGGCGGAGAACTGCTCGACCTGATCGGCGTACATCGCCACCGAGCTGTCCCGCTGCGAGCGGTCCTGGAGGGTGCCGCCGGTGTTGCGCAACTCGGCGGTGAGCCGGTGGGCGGCCTGCTCACGCAGCCCGTCCAGCCGGTCGTAGAGCATCGAGACGTACTCCTGCTCGCGACCGATCTCGTCGTCGAGCGGCAATTCGTCGGAACCGCCGGAGTGCCTTGACAAGCCGTCTCCCTAAAGATTAGAATCCTTTGCAGGAACGGCATTTAGCCGTTCTTTTTTGTGGCCTCGAATTGTTGAAGATAGCGCGTTCCGCCGGTTCTCACCAAGCCGGGCGGTCCGGCGCGCCGGTGATCGCGAGGTGGCGGCGAATGATCCTGCGGACCGGCCAACGGGTGGTCTTCATCGGCGACAGCATCACCGACTGCGGCCGGCGCGACGTCGCCGCGCCCTACGGCAACGGCTATGTCAGCCTGGTCCGTGCCCTGGTCGGCGCGCGGCACCCCGAGTTGGAGCTGACCTGGGTCAACCGGGGTGTGGGCGGCGACACCGTGCGGGACCTCGCCGCCCGCTGGGAGGACGACGCCATCGCCTTGCGCCCCGACTGGCTCGCGGTGCTGATCGGCATCAACGACATCTGGCGACACTACGGCGACCGGCCACACGAGGCGGTCGGCATCGAGGAGTACGAGCGGACCCTGCGGGATCTGCTGCGCCGGGCGGTCACCGCCACGGGCTGCCGGCTGATCCTCGGCGACCCGTTCTTCATCGAGGCCGACCGCGCCGTCCCGCAGCGCGCCGACACCGACCGGTACGCGGCGGTGGTGGCGAAGCTGGCCGCCGAGTTCGACGCGGTGCACGTCGCCAACCAGGCGGCGTTCGACCGGGTGTTGGCGGTCAGCCCGGCGAAGCGCTGGGCCGACGACCGCGTCCACCCGCACCTGCCCGGCCACGCCGTCCTCGCCGACGCGTACCTCACCGCTCTCGGCGCGTTCGCCCACTGATCAGCGGTGCGCTCCGCACCCCTTGGGCAATCTCCAGCGCGCCCGCTGGCTGGCCGGCCAGGTCCATGTGCTGAAGAGCGGTATACCTCACAGGCATATTTATGGGTCTTCTGCTGGGTTTGTGGGTTGTTTGGTGGTCATCGTTTGGGGAGTTGGGGCCGGTGGCTGCCGAGGCTGAGCATGGCCAGGG
>NZ_JAEVHL010000413.1 GCF_016803395.1 Micromonospora tarensis
GCCAGCCGCCGGCGAGGCCGGGCCAGGGCGCGGTTGGCCGGCGGTACGCCCGGAGTCGGGCGGGTCGGCCGGCCCGTCGTGGCCGGGGTGGTGGATGCGCCCACGGGAACTCCTCGGGGGTGGTGGGGCCTGGGGTGGCACCATCCTGCCCGGCACCAGCGCCGGATGGGATGGCCCGGTCCGCCCTTCGTCCACCACCTGCCCGGTTTGTCAGCCGGCGGGTGGTGATGCGGCCCATCCCCGCCCGCGCCGGAGCCGTCGTGTTGTGTGCGACCGTTGTCTAATACAGGATCAGCAGGGCACTCGGAAGGAGCCCGACATCACCAGCGAACTCCCGCGTCTCGCGGCGGTGACCCGGCCGCACCGGGGGGCCGGCTTGGCCGGTTCCCCAGTTGTGCCGTACCCGCACGGCGGTCTGGCGCGGCACGCCAACCTGCCGCCGGGTGAGCGGTTGCGGGTGCTGCTGGTGGAGGACGACGAGGGCGACGCCTTCCTCGTCGGTGAGCTGCTCGCCGAGACGAACTCGATGATCGACCTGTTGGTCGCCACCAGCCTCAGCGCGGCGCGCCAGCGGATCACCGACGTGGACTGCGTCCTGCTCGACCTGGGCCTGCCCGACGCGCAGGGGCTGGACGGGCTGCGCCAGGTGCTGGAGATGTCCAGCGGCGCCGCGGTCTGCGTGCTGACCGGCCGCTCGGACGAGCACCTGGGCGTCGTGGCGGTCGCCGAGGGCGCCCAGGACTACCTGGTCAAGGGGCAGGTCGACGGGGTGCTGCTGACCCGGGCCCTGCGCTACGCCGTGGAGCGCAAGCGCGCCGACGAGAACGCCCGGCGGCTGCGCGAGGTCGAGCTGCGCCAGGCCGAGTCGGCCCGACTCGAACGCGGCCTGCTGCCCCAACCGCTGATGACGACCGACCAGGTGGCGGTGCACACCTTCTACCGGCCCGGCCGGCACGCCGCGTTGATCGGTGGGGACTTCTTCGACGTGGTGCAGACCCGCCCGGACCGCCTCGACCTGATCGTCGGCGACGTCTGCGGGCACGGGGTGGACGAGGCCGCGCTCGGGGTGGAGCTGCGGGTGGCCTGGCGGGCGCTGGTGCTCGCCGGAGTGCCTGACGACGAGGTGCTGCCCGCCCTGGAGCAGGTGTTGATGAGTGAACGCCGCCTCCAGGAGATCTTCGCGACGGTGGCCACCACCCGACTCGACCTGGACGCCAACCGGGCCACCGTCCGCCTGGCCGGGCACCCGCCGCCGCTGCTGCTCTCCGGTGGCCGGGTCGTCCCGGTGCCCGCGCCCGGTGGCCTGCTGCTGGGCGTACGACCTCGCCGGCCGATCGCCTACGACCTGGAGTTCGACACCGATGACTGGTCCCTGCTGATGTACACCGACGGCCTGATCGAGGGGCGGGTGGGTCCCGGCGACGAACGGCTCGACGTGCCGGGCCTCAGCCGCCTGCTGGACGAGCCGGCCAACCGCTCCGTCGCGCTGCCCGAGCTGCCGGCCTGGCTGGTCGGCCGGGCCGAGCGGCTCAACGGTGGCGCGCTCTCCGACGACGTGGCCATGCTGCTGGTCAGCCGGGGTGGTGGCCGGTGATCGAGGGCTGGAGTCTGCGTCGTCGGGTCATCACTCTGCTCGCGGTGGTGGGCGTGCTGTTGCTGGGCCTGGCCGCCGCGGAGGCGACGATGGCCGCCCGCAACCGCACCCAGATCGACGCCGTCCTGAACCAGACCGGTCCGTTGCGGGTGCAGTCCCAGGAACTGCTCAACGCGCTGCTCGATCAGGAGACGGCGGTCCGTGGGTACGCGGTGAGCGGCGATCCGGCCGACCTGACCCCCTACCAGGAGGGGGTCGACCAGGAGCAGAGCGTCGTCGCGTCGATGCGGTCGCTGCTCGACGACTATCCGCAGATCGGCACGGAACTGCAGCTCGTGGAGGAGCGCTCGGCGCAGTGGCGGCAGTCGGTGGCGCAGCCGGTGATCGCCACCACCCAGCAGAGCGGCACCAGCGCGGGCCAGGCGTTGGTCACCGAACAGGCCCGCCAGCAGTTCGACCAGGTGCGGGCGGCGGTGACCGACCTCCAGGAGGAGATTCTCAAGGCCCGGGAGCAGGCCGCCGACGACGTGCGGACCAGCAGCAACGTGCTGGTCGTCCTGTTGATCGTCGCCGCGCTGGTGGTGGTCGTCGCCGGTGCGCTGCTGCTGCTCTCCCTGGACCGGATGGTCATCCGACCGCTGATCGTGCTGGCCGACCAGGTCCGCGAGGTCGCCGAGGGTGACTACCAGCACGGCATCGCCACCAGTGGCCCGCCGGAGTTCATCAGGCTCGGCGAGGACGTGGACGCGATGCGCCAGAAGATCGCCGCCGACCTGGCCGAGGTCCGGGCCGCCCGGGAACGCATCGAGTGGGTCAACAGCCAGCTCCAGAAGCAGGCCGAGGAGCTGACCCGGTCCAACCGTGACCTGGAGCAGTTCGCCTACGTCGCCTCGCACGACCTGCAGGAGCCGCTGCGCAAGGTGGCCAGCTTCTGCCAGCTGCTCCAGCGTCGGTACGCCGGGCAGCTCGACGAGCGGGCCGACCAGTACATCGCCTTCGCTGTGGACGGCGCGCAACGGATGCAGCGCCTCATCAACGACCTGCTCGCGTTCTCCCGGATCGGCCGGCTCACCACCGGGTTCGTCGAGGTCGACCTCAACAAGGTGATGGGCGACGTGGCCGGCCAGACCGAGGCCGCCCGGCAGTACGCCGACGCCGAGCTGACCTCGGGTCCGTTGCCGGTGATCTCGGGTGAGGAGCCGCTGCTCACCAACCTGGTCAGCAACTCGATCAAGTTCCGCCGTCCGGACGTGCCGTCGAAGGTGCACGTCTCGGCCCGGCTGGTGGGCGCCGACTGGGAGATCAGCTGCGAGGACAACGGCATCGGGATCGAGCCGGAGTTCGCCGACAAGATCTTCGTGATCTTCCAGCGGCTGCACTCGAAGGACGCGTACCCGGGCACCGGCATCGGGTTGGCCATCGTCAAGAAGATCGTCGAATATCACGGTGGCCGGGTCTGGGTGGACACCGCCGTGTCGGAGGGCACCGCGATCCGGTTCACACTGCCGGCGCTGCCCGGCGAGGTCGAGGCCGCTGCCGCCGCCGACGCACCGGAGCAGCCGCAGGACCTGGCAACGGAGGACGCGACGCCCTCGGACGAGGCTCCGGCGGAGCCCTCCGGC
>NZ_JAEVHL010000414.1 GCF_016803395.1 Micromonospora tarensis
GTGACCGGGGCGACCGCGAGCGTGGCGGCGACCGGGGCGGGCGTGGCCCGGAGCGCGGTGACCGTGGCGAGGGCGGCGGCAACGGCGGCGGCGGCGAGGGTGGTGAGGGCGGCGAGCGTCCGCGCCGCCGGACCCGGCACAGCTGATCGTCGTACCTCGCATCACCCACCCCTCGTCGAACCGGGAGCACCACGTGAGTCGGGCCGTCAGCGCGCCGTTTCCACCGGATCGACGGGGGGTGGCCCCGTCTCGGGACACCGGGGCGGGTCGCTCCGGCGGCACCGCCCGCGCGGTGACCCGGACACTCAGCGACGACCCGCTGGGCGGCACGGTACGTCGTACCGTGCTGCCCAGCGGCCTGCGCGTGCTCACCGAGGCGATTCCGGCGATGCGCAGCGTCTCGTTCGGCATCTGGGTGGCGGTCGGTTCGCGGGACGAGACCGGCCCGCAGGCGGGCGCGGCGCACTTCCTCGAGCACCTGCTCTTCAAGGGCACCCACAAGCGCACCGCACTGGAGATCTCCTCGCAGATCGAGGCGGTGGGTGGTGAGACCAACGCCTTCACCACGAAGGAATACACCTGCTACTACGCCCGGGTGCTGGACGAGGACCTGCCGCTCGCGGTCGACGTGATGTGCGACCTGGTCGCCGACTCGCTGTTGGAGCCGGCCGACGTCGAGACCGAGCGCGGCGTGATCCTGGAAGAGATCGCCATGCACGACGACGAGCCCGGTGACGAGGTGCACGACCTCTTCGTCCAGGCCGTCTACGGCCAGCACCCGCTGGGTCGGCTGATCTCCGGCACCGCCGAGACCGTCACCCCGATGACCCGGCGGCAGATCCAGAGCTTCTACCGGGGCCGCTACACCGCGCCGCAGATCGTCATCGCCGCCGCCGGCAACCTCGACCACGCCGCGGTGGTCAAGATGGTCCGCCAGGCCGTACGCGGCACCCCGCTGGACAGCGACCCGGCCAGCCCGGCGCCGCACCGCGCGGCGACCCCGGCGGTACGCACCAAGCCGGCGACCACCGTGGTGGAGCCGAAGGAGACCGAGCAGGCTCACGTCATCCTCGGCTGCCCCGGCATCGACCGGCTCGACGAGCGACGGTTCGCCCTCGGGGTGCTCAACAACGTGCTCGGCGGCGGCATGTCCAGCCGCCTGTTCCAGGAGATCCGCGAGCAGCGCGGCCTGGCGTACTCGGTCTACTCCTACGCCAGCCAGTACGCCGACACCGGCCTGTTCGCCGTCTACGCCGGCTGTGCCCCCGGCAAGGTGGACGAGGTGCTGGCCCTGACCCGCGCCGAGCTGGCCCGGGTGGCCGCCGACGGGTTGACCGAGGCCGAGGTGGCCCGGGGCAAGGGGATGAGCAAGGGTTCGTTCGTGCTCGGCCTGGAGGACACCGGTTCCCGGATGAGCCGGCTGGCCAAGGGTGAGCTGCTCTACGGCGATCTGATGCCGGTCGACGAGTTGCTCCGCCGGGTCGACGGGGTCACCGTGCAGGACGTGAACGTCCTCGCCGCCGAGCTGCTCAGCCGACCGATGTCGCTGGCCGTGGTGGGCCCGTTCGGCGCGGGCGACTTCGCGGTCTGAGGGCGGCTGTCCCGGACGCCTGCGGAGCCCTTTCGGCCTGGGCATCCCGGCGAATGGATCCCCCGGATCCGACCCGAGGGGCACGCCCTGATTGGGATAGGTTGTGCCCCGTGACTGACGAGCAGGAGAAGACCCCCGCCGGGCTGGTGCGGGTCGGTGTGTTTGGTGCGCGGGGCCGGATGGGCATCGAGGTCTGCAAGGCGGTCGACGCCGCCGACGACCTGACCCTGGTGGCGTCGATCGACCAGGGCGACGACCGGTCCGCCGTCGCCGCCGCCGAGGTGGTCGTCGACTTCACCACGCCGGACGTCGTCATGGACAACCTTCAGTGGTGCATCGACCAGGGCATCAGCGTCGTCGTCGGCACGACCGGCTTCACCGAGCAGCGGCTGGAGCAGGTGCGCGCCTGGCTGGCCGGCAAGCCAGACGTGGGTGTGGTCATCGCCCCGAACTTCGGCATCGGCGCGGTGCTGATGATGCAGTTCGCCGCGCGCGCCGCCCGACACTTCGAGTCCGTCGAGATCATCGAGCAGCACCACCCGGGCAAGCTGGACGCCCCGAGCGGCACCGCCACGCACACCGCCCGACAGATCGCCCAGGCCCGGGCCGAGGCCGGTCTCGGCCCGGTGCCGGACGCCACCAGGGACGAGGTGCCGGGTGCGCGCGGCGCCGAGATCGACGGGGTACGCGTGCACGCGGTGCGCGCCACCGGCCTGGTCGCGCACCAGGAGGTGCTGTTCGGCGGCACCGGCGAGACGCTGACCATCCGGCACGACTCGTACGACCGGGTGTCGTTCATGCCGGGTGTGCTGCTGGCCGTCCGCGCGGTGCGCGACCGCCCCGGCCTCACCGTCGGCCTGGACGCCCTGCTCGACTGACGGCCCAGGTCCGTCCACCGCGTCGCTGGCCGAGATCTTGGACAGTTTCCGTTACGCGCTGACGGAAACTGTCCAAGATCTCGGGGAGCGGACCGGGTAGCATCCCGCCGATGATCGATGGTGGACATCTGGACCGGGTCGGTCGACCGGTCACCCTGCGCCCGATTGATGACGACAACTGGCGGGCGGTGGCCGACGTCGCCCCGCGGGACGACCAGCGCCGGTTCGTGGCCGCGTTGGGCGCGCGTTACCTGCTGCTCAGCATGCGCTCCGAGGTGTGGAACTCGCTCGCGGTGTACGCCGACGAGACCGTCGTCGGCCACGTCATGTGGGGCGTCGACGACGACGGCTCGCACTGGATCGGCGGGATGCTGATCGACGCCGCCGAGCAGGGCAAGGGCGTCGGCCGGGCCACCGTGCAGACGCTGGCCCCCTGGCTGGCGGCCCGAGAGGGCATCCCCCCGGTCCGCCTCTCGTACCACCCCGACAACACCCCGGCCGCAGCCCTCTACGAGTCCCTCGGCTTCCACCCGACGGGTGCGCTGGACGACGACGAGTTGATTGCCGAACGAACCCGTGAGCCCCGCGATCCTGCACTTCCGGTCGCGACACAAGGCGTATCCTCCCGCATCTCGACGACCGAAACTGCAAGATCGCCGGGGTGGTCGGCCCGGCCTAGCGGGGGAGGGACGGGGT
>NZ_JAEVHL010000415.1 GCF_016803395.1 Micromonospora tarensis
GCCGGGGTCGGACTGCTCGTCGCGGGTTCCTTGCTCCACCCGGGCGTGCCGGGGCGGCACGGCGAGCCGGAGCACGTCGGCGAGGCTGCCCGCGTAGCGGTCGGCGACCGCCCGGGCCAGCTGGGCGATCTCGGGCGCCAGCACGGCCTCCGGCGAGACCACCTTCTCCAGGTAGGCGAGGCGGCCGGTGTGCCCGGAGTCGTCGGCGCGCGACAGCAGCCAGCCGTCGACGAGCTGCCCGGCGAAGCGCACCTTCACCCGGGTGCCGGGCACCGCCACCTCGTCCAGCTCGGCCGGCACCAGGTAGTCGAACGGCCGGTCCAGGTGCGCGAGCGGAACATCGACGCAGACGCGCGCGACCGGCGACCCATCAGCGGGTCGCCGGTCGCTACGCCTGGTGGCGGTCAGGCTCCTGCGGCCGACTTGAGGTCGGCGGCCCGGTCGGTGCTCTCCCAGGTCAGGTCCGCCAGCTCCCGGCCGAAGTGGCCGTACGCGGCGGTCTGCTGGTAGATCGGGCGGAGCAGGTTGAGGTCGCGGATGATAGCGGCCGGACGCAGGTCGAACACCTCGGCGACGGCCTGCTCGATCGAGGGGACCGGCACCGTCTCGGTGCCGAACGTCTCGATGAACAGGCTCACCGGGTGCGCCTTGCCGATGGCGTAGGCGACCTGCGCCTCGCACCGCTCGGCCAGGCCGGCGGCCACCACGTTCTTGGCCACCCAGCGCATCGCGTACGCGGCCGAACGGTCCACCTTGGACGGGTCCTTGCCGGAGAACGCGCCGCCGCCGTGGCGGGCGTACCCGCCGTAGGTGTCAACGATGATCTTGCGGCCGGTCAGTCCGGCGTCGCCCATCGGGCCGCCGATCTCGAACCGGCCGGTCGGGTTGACCAGCAGCCGGTAGCCCTCGGTGTCCAGGCCGAGGCTCTCCAGCTCGGGGGCGATGACGTGATCACGCACGTCCGGGGTGAGCAGCGAGTCGAGCGAGATGTCCGCGGCGTGCTGGCTGGACACCACGACGGTGTTCAACCGGACCGGACGCAGCCCCTCGTACTCGATGGTGACCTGGGTCTTGCCGTCCGGCCGCAGGTAGGGGATCGTGCCGTCCTTGCGGACCCCGGAGAGGCGGCGGGCCAGCCGGTGGGCGAGTGCGATCGGCAGCGGCATCAGCTCGGGCGTCTCCGAGCAGGCGAAACCGAACATCATGCCCTGGTCGCCGGCGCCCTGCGCGTCCAGCGCGCTCTCCGACGCTCCGGTCCGCAGCTCGAAGGCGTTGTCCACGCCCTGGGCGATGTCCGCGGACTGCGCGCCGATCGAGACGCTGACCCCGCAGGAGGCCCCGTCGAAGCCCTTCTTCGACGAGTCGTAGCCGATGTCGAGGATGGTCCGACGGACAATCGTCGGAATATCGGCGTACGCCTTGGTGGTGACCTCACCGGCGATGTGCACCTGACCGGTGGTGATCATCGTCTCCACCGCCACGCGACTGTGCGGGTCCTCGGTGAGCAGCGCGTCGAGGATGCCATCGCTGATCTGGTCGGCGATCTTGTCCGGGTGGCCTTCCGTGACCGATTCGGACGTGAAGAGGCGGCGTGTCACGGCACTCCTAAACGGGTTGAGGTCGTTCTGCGGCAGTGTAATCACCACTGCGGTCGGTGAGGGGATCGGTCGCGACCTTTACCACCCATCAGGAACGCTCGGGCAGCCGCGCCACGACGAGATCCCAGACGGCGTCGGCGACCGCCTCCTTGGCCTGCTCCGGTAGCCGGGTGACAGCGCCGTCCGCGCCGATGACCGTCACGGTGTTGGTGTCCGCGCCGAAGACCTTGTCCACGCCGACCTCGTTGATCACGATGAGGTCGGCCCGCTTGCGGGCGAGTTTGGCCCGGCCGTTGGCCTCGGCGTCGCCGGTCTCGGCCGCGAACACCACAAGCAGCTGATCCGGTCGTTTGCGCTGGCCCAGCTCGGCCGCGATATCCGGGTTCGTGACCAGCTCGATGGTGGGCGCGACGCCGTCGTCCGACTTCTTGATTTTGCCGGGGGCGTACGTCGCGGGGCGGAAGTCGGCAGGCGCCGCCGCCATCACCACCGCGTCGGCCTCGATGGCGGCTTTCAGCGTCGCCTCCCGCAGCTCGGCGGTGGTGCCCACGCGGATCAGGTCGACGCCGGCCGGGTCGGGGAGGCCGACGTTGGCCGCCACCACTGTGACCCGGGCGCCCCGGGCGACCGCCGCGCGGGCGAACGCGTAACCCTGCTTGCCGGAGGAGCGGTTGCCGAGGAAGCGGACCGGGTCCAGTGGCTCGCGGGTGCCGCCGGCGGTGACCACCACCTCGACCAGGCCGTCCGGCGACCGGACGGTCACCTCGACGGTGGACACCGCCTGGTCGAACTCGGCCTGGAGTGACTCGATCCGGCGGTAGCGCCGCACCGCCTCCTCGATCCAGGCTTCGTCGATCTCCCCCCGCGGCATCGGCCGACTCCTCCCGGGTGATCCCTCACTCAGTGTGCTGTCACCGTCACCACGGCACACCGGACCGTACCGCACCGCAAACAGGCGTGTCGATGCCTGTGGATGACCGGTCCGGCGAGCGGGACCTCGGCCGGAACGTGCGGGTCAGCCCTTCCAGAGGGCGAGCATCATCGCCTCGACCGCGATCCGCGGCTTGACGTTCGCCTCGATCGCCGACCGGCAGGCGAGCACGGCCTCCAGCCGGCGCAGCGCCCCCTCGGCGTCCCACTTCTGCGCGCCGGCACCGGCCAGGGCGGCGGTGTCGGTGTGCACCGGGGCGACGGGCGCGCGCAGCGCCATGGTCAGCGCGTCCCGGTAGAAGCCCGCCAGGTCGACGAGCGCCCGGTCCAGCGCGTCCCGCTGGGCCCGGGTGGCCCGGGACTTCTGCCGTTTCTCCAGCTCCTTGAGCTGCCCCGGCGGCCCCCCGGATCGCGCCGGCCGCGCCGCGACCGGTGCGCCCGCGCCGAGCGCGGTCTCCAGTGCCGCCCGCTCGGCGGTGTCGGCCTCGGCAACCGACGCCTCGGCTTCCGCCTCGGCCGCCTCGATCAGCGCGGACGCCGCGTCGAACGCCGCACCCACGCCGGTCAATCGGCGTGGCACCGCCAGCACCGCCTCGCGCCGCTTGCGGGCCTCCGGGTCGCGGGCCAACCGGC
>NZ_JAEVHL010000416.1 GCF_016803395.1 Micromonospora tarensis
GGCGATGGCCCGCCTCGGTGTCGCCGCCCGGCACCGCCGGCAGTGGGACGCGCTGCTCGACATGCTGAACCGGTCCGCGACCGTCGAGCTGACCGGCGATGGCCCGCCTCGGTGTCGCCGCCCGGCACCGCCGGCAGTGGGACGCGCTGCTCGACATGCTGAACCGGTCCGCGACCGTCGAGCTGACCGGCGACACGCTCGCGCTGGTCCGACCGGTACCGACCACCGCCGAACTCGCCGCCGAACGCACCCGCCTGGACGCGGCCTACCGTGAGGCGGAACCCTTCACCCGGCTGCTCGCTGTCTGCTTCGACTCCTACGCCCGGGTGCTGCGCGACGAGATCCCGGCGACCGACGTGCTCTTTCCCGGCTCCTCGTTCGCGCTCATCCAGCCGCTGTACCAGGGGCACACCATGGCGGACCTGTGCAACGACACGGTCGCCTGGGCCATCGAACGCTACCTGGAGCACCGGGTTCCCCGGCTCGCCCCGGACGAACGGGTCGAGATCGTCGAGGTGGGCGCCGGCACCGGAGGCACCAGCCGTCGGGTCTTCGCGGCGGTCGGCCGGCATGCCGCGCGGCTGCGCTACCACTACACCGACGTGTCGCTGGCGATGGCCAAGTTCGGGGCGCACGAGTTCGGACCGGCCACCCCGTTCGCCGAATTCGGCACCCTGGACGTCGACCGGGACGTCACCACCCAGGGGTATCCGGCCGGCGGGGTCGACGTGGTGGTGGCCACCAACGTGCTGCACGCCACCCCGGACGTCCGGCGTACCGTCGCGAACCTGCGCCGGCTGCTGCGGCCCGGTGGCTGGCTGGTGCTCAACGAGCTGACCACCACCGTCGACGTCATCGCCATGATCGTCGGTCAGCTCGACGGCTGGTGGCGCTACCAGGACGCGGACCTCCGGCTGCCGTACTCCCCGGTGGTCCCCGCCGACGGCTGGCGGGACGTGCTGCGGGCCGCCGGCCTGACCGACGTGCTGGTCCTCGGCCCGCCGCCACGGCCGGGGCGCGGCGTCGGTCAGAACGTCGTCGTCGCGCAGAACCCGGCTCCCGTGACCGCCACGGAACCGGCCAGGTCGGCCGGAACAATCGCCGCGCCGGTCCGGGTGGTCACGGCCCCCGCCGCGCCGGTGGTGACCGCCGACCCCGGGACCGGGGTACGGGAGCAGATCCGCGCCTGCCTCGCCCTGGCGCTGGAGACCGACGCCGGTCGCCTCGCCGACGACCAGCCCTTCGCCGAGTACGGGGTGGACTCGCTGATCGGCGCGGAACTGGTCAACCGGATCAACGACGCGCTCGGCACCGGCCTGCGCACCCCGGACCTCTACGCGCACATCACCGTCGGCGACCTCGCCGCGCACGTGCTGCGGACCCATCCCACGGTGGTGGCCCGGCCCGCTGAGCCACCACTGCCGGACCCGGTGCCCGCCGAGCGCTCCGCCGCGCCCCCGATGCCGGACGGCGTCGACCCGGCCGGCCGGGACGTGGCCGTCATCGGCCTGTCGTGCACGTTCCCGGGCAGCGCCGACGCGGAAGAGTACTGGGACAACCTCGTGCACGGGCGCACCCTCTTCCGGGACGTGCCGGTCGACCGCTGGGACGTGGATCGGTTCCACCACCCGGACCGCTCCCGGACCGACACCACCTACTGCCGGCAGGGCGGCTTCCTCGACGACATCGAGCGGTTCGACGCCCTCTTCTTCAGCATGTCCGGCCGGGACGCTGAGGTCTCCGACCCGCAGCACCGGTTGTTCCTGCAGGAGGCGTGGAACGCGCTGGAGGACGCCGGTTACGCCGCCTCTGTGCCCGGCCGCCGCTGCGGCGTGTTCGTCGGCAGCACCGGCGGCGACTACGACGCGCTCCAGGAGGACCACGACGTCGCGCACGGCCCGACGACGTTGCTCAACAACCAGACCTCGACGCTCTCCGGCCGGATCTCGTACTTCCTCGACCTGGCCGGGCCGAACCTCGCCGTCGACACGGCCTGCTCGTCCTCCCTGGTCGCCGTCCACCTGGCCTGTCAGAGCCTGCTCGCGGGGGAGAGCGAGCTGGCCCTGGCCGGTGGCGTCTTCATCGCCACGACACCGCGCTTCTTCGTGCACATGTCCCAGCTCGGGGTGCTGTCCCCGGGCCACTCCTGCCGCCCCTTCGACGCGGACGCCGACGGCTTCCTGCCCGGTGAGGGGGTGGCCGCCGTGGTGCTCAAGCCCCTCGCCGCGGCACAACGCGACGGCGACCACATCTACGGCGTCATCAAGGGCACGGCGATCAACCACGACGGCCGGACCAACGGGTTCACCGCACCGAACGCCCGCTCACAGACCGCTCTGGCCACCGAACTGTACGCCCGCAGCGGCGTCGACCCCGACACGGTCGGCTATGTGGAGGCCCACGGCACGGGCACCGAACTGGGCGACCCGATCGAGGTGACCGCCCTGACCGACGCCTTCCGCCAGCACACGCCGCGCCGCCAGTTCGCCGCCATCGGCTCGGTCAAGGCCAACATCGGGCACACCGTGGGCGCCTCCGGAGTCGCCGGCCTGATCAAGGTGCTGATGGCGATGCGGCACGGCGTCATCCCGCCGCAGGCGGCCTACCGGGAGGCCAACGCGTACATCGACTTCGGGTCCAGCCCGTTCTACGTGCCCACCAGCCCGGTGCCGTGGCCGGCCCGCGCGGACCGGCCACGGCGGGCCACCGTCAGCGCGTTCGGTTTCAGCGGAACCAACGCGATGCTGCTGGTGCAGGAGGCGCCGCCGACCCCGCAGCCCACCGTCGGCGATGGTGCGGCGGACGAGCTGCTCGTACCCCTCTCCGCCCGGGACGACGCGGCGCTGCGCCGGTACGCGCGCGTCATCGCCGATCGCGTCGACCCCGCGACCAACCCGCTCGCCCCCCGGTTCGCCGACGTCGCGGTCACCCTGCGGACCCGGCGCAGCGTCTTCCCGGAACGTCTCGTCGTCCGGGCCGCGGACCCGGCCACCCTCGCCGACCGCCTGCGCCGCTTCGCCGGCGGCGAGCACGACGTGCCGGGCCTGCTGCGCGCACCGCCGATCCGACGGCCACGGCACCGACTCCGCCCGGTGCCGGCGACGACCAGGAGACTGCCCGCGCCTGGTGCGGCGGTCGC
>NZ_JAEVHL010000417.1 GCF_016803395.1 Micromonospora tarensis
GCCCGCGCCAGGCCCGGCAGGCAGGACGCCGCCAGCAACAGGCCCGCCACGGCGAACACCCGCAGCAGTACGACCGCGCCGGTGAGCCCGCCGCCCAGAGTGACCGCGAGCGCCGCGAGCAGCACGAAGACCGGCCCGTACGGGGCGGGTGTGCCCCGCCAGATCGGCGCCACCGTCTCCACCCACGGGCAGCCGGCCGCCGCCACCGCAACCGCGTACGGGTCGAGGCCGTGCGCGTACGTCCAGCCCTGGCAGGCGTACGAGTAGACGTCCCGGCTACCCAGCGGCGGCGCCAGCAGCAGCGGCAGCGCCCACAGCCCGGCGGTGAGGTACGCCCAACGGGTCGACGGCGCGCCGGCGCGCAGCGACCACCAGGCCTTGACCAGCAGCGCGGTGCCGACCAGCCAGCAGGTGAGCGTCGCCGGGCCGCCCGGGGCTCGCCAGATCGACGCCGGAGTCACGCCGAGCGGGGCGTCGGGCAGCGCCCCGCCGAGGTGCCCGGCCACGGTGAGCAGGACGCGCGACCAGGCCGACGTACCGGGCCACGCCGGCCCGGCCACCGCCAGCCCACCGGATCGCGCCGGCCCACCGGGCCAGACCCGTCGGGCCCGTGGGTGGGGCGGCACGCGCGCCGGGAGTGGTCACCGGCGCACCTTCCCTCAGTCGGTGGCGACCGACTGACGGGTCACCCGAGCCGACCGTACCAACCGGATGACCAGCACGATCACCAACAGCGTCATCAGCGGCGCCCCGACCGTCTTGGTGTACCGGGGCAGCCCGGTGCCGTCCGGCAGCACCAGGAACGAGGCGACCAGCGCGACCGCGATGAACCACCTGGTCCGCTGGGCGGTGGCCGCGAGCACGAACAACGGCCAGGTCCAGTACCAGGGGTGCACCACGGGGGCGAGTGCGACGGTGAGAGCCAGGGCGAGGCCGGCGTGGTGCAGCGGGTCGCGGGTGCGGGCCCGCCACCAGAGCCAGACCAACAGCACGGCCAGCAGGACGACGGCGATAGCCCGGGTCACCGGCAACGCGTCGATGTGCGCGCCGAACGGGGCCGCCAGGTAGCCGATGGTCTGACCGACGGCTGTCGACGGGGAGGTCCAGGCGACGGCCGCGCCGCCCTGGGACAGCCCGCCGACCCAGCCGAAGTCCAGCCCACCGGCGACGGTCCCGCCGACAACGCTGGCGAGCGTGCCGCCGACCACCCAGCCGCCGTCGCGGATCAGGGTGCGGATCCGGTACGGGCCGGCGGTGGCCGCCAGCGCGGCGAACGGCACCACCACCACGGCGGTCACCTTGACCGCCACCGCGAGTCCGAGGAGCAACCCGCCGACCAGCAGCATTCCGCGCCGGCCCGGGTGGGCCGCCACCACCGCCAGCCCACCCACCAACGCGGCGAGCATCAGCACGTCGTTGTGCGGACCACCGATCAGGTGCGCGGCGACAAGTGGCGAACCCAGCGCCAGCCACACCGCCCGCTTCGCCGGCACACCGGCCCGGCGGGCCAGCGTCGGCAGGGCCCACGCGGCGCACAGCACGCCGACCAGCGACAGCGCCCGGAACAGCACGATGCTTGCGGTCAGCGAACCGGTGGCCTCGACCACCGCACCGGCGATCAGCACGAACAGCGGCCCGTACGGCGCCGGGGTGTCCCGCCAGATCACCGAGACCGTGTCCAGCCAGGGGCAGGGCAGCGCGGAGACGCCGTGCTCGTACGGGCTGAGGCCGCCGACGAGGCTGGCGCCCTGGCAGGCGTACGCGTACACGTCGCGGCTGCCGAACGGCGGCGCGACGAGCAGCGGCAGCAGCCAGAGCCCCACGGTGACCATTGCCCAGCGCGTCGACGGCCCGCCGTCGCGCAGTGCCCACCAGGCGTACGCCAGCAGGCCGGTGCCGACCGCCCAGGCGGCCAGGATCAGCGGACCGTTGGGGCCCTGCCAGATGCTGACCGGGGTGCTGCGCAGCGGGCCGCTGGGGAACGCGCCGCCGAGGAAGGCGGAGAGCGCGAGCAGCATCGAGCCGGCCAGACCGGTCCAGCGTGCGAGGTGGGAAGGCACGCCCGACATGCTGCCAGCCCGCCGGTTCCCGGCTGACAGCAGCACCGTCAGCAGTGCCGGGCCGGTACCAGGGCGCTGGAGATCGAGTAGTCGCCGGCGGCGCGGACCCGCACCTCGGTCCAGCCGTCCGCGCCGGGCCGCAGACAGCCGTCCGGACCGCTCAGCGTCAACCAGCGGGACCAGCGCACCCGGACCGGCACATCCCCGGGCGCGGCGGTCAGCCGGACCGCGCCGCGTTCGGCGGCGACGAGCCGACCCGGGGCCCCGACCAGCGGGGTCGGGTCAACCACCGCGTACAGCCGCCAGGTCGGATCCCGCCAGACCTCCCGCAGGTACGGCAGGCCGGCGCGGATCAACGCGGCCTCGTCGCGCCCCCACCGGTCGGCCGGGGCGTCCGGAGCGAGCGCCACGTAGCTCACCGCCTCGCGACGAAGCCACTGCTCGTACGTCTGCCCGCTCAGGCTGCCGTCGTAGAACAGCGCGTTGCGGTCGCTGTCGACCTGGCGCTCCCAGCCCCGGGCCAGCGGCACTGTCGGCGGCAGGTACGCGGACTCCCAGTGGTCCCGCAACGGCACCACCTCGACCCGCCCGGCCGGTGGTAGCCGGTCGAGTTCCGCGACGAGCGGCCGGTAGAACGCCTGGGCGCTCTCCGGGGAGCCGGCCCGGGTCACGTCGCTCACCATCACCGGCGACTGCCACCACACGGTCGCGGCGAGCAGCCCGGCGAGCCACGGCCCCGGCAGCGGGGCGTACCCGGCCAGCACGGGCAACGCGAAGAGCAGCGGCAGTCGCAGCGCGTTGGAACCGATCGGGCTGGGCAGGTAGTACGCCCCGACCAGGAGCAGCACGGTGAGCACCGCGCCGACGCGCAGCACCCGGCGGCGACGCGGCAGCACGACCGCCACCAGCACCGCGAGCGCCACGTTGATGCGCATCGACTCGGCCGAGTACGGCTGGGTGCCGCCGTTGCCGAAGAGGAGCGCGATCGGGGCCAGCGTGACGGCGGGCGACACGGCCAGGACGAAGCCCTCGGCCAGCGGTCGCTCCGCGCGCCACCCGACCCGGCAGCGGGCGGCCC
>NZ_JAEVHL010000418.1 GCF_016803395.1 Micromonospora tarensis
ATGCACCTTTTCGAGGAGGCCGCCGGCCCCGGGGCGACCAGCGGACAGTTCCCGGTCGGCACCCGGCTGCGGGTGACCAACCTGGACAACAACCGGGCGACCACGGTGACGGTGACCGGGCCGTCGGGCAGTTGTGTGCTGCTCAACTCCGCCGCCATGGAGCAGATCCGCGAGCCGGGCAAAAACCTCGTCCGTCGCAACACCGTCGAGGTGCTCCGCTGACCCCCGGGGCGGGGCCCGTCCAGCGGGCGCCCCGGCTCAGCCGCTCTGGTCGGCCCGCCAGGTGCCGTCGTCACGGACCCGGGCGGGAGCCCGGCCGAGCAGCAGGGTCGTCAGCGCGGCGTCGATGGTGTCGCCGAGAAACCACTCGCCGGCCTGGTCGAGCGCGAAGACCCGGCCGCGCTCGTCCACCGCCAGGACGCTGTCCTGCTGTTCGGTGCCGATCGGAAACAGGCGTAGGCCGAGCACCGCGCCGAAGTCCGCGAGTGTGTCGGCGGTATGCGCGATGGCGTGCGGACGAATGTCGAACCGGGAGATCCACACCTGCTCGCCCCGGCCCCGTCGGGCGCCGACCAGGCTGGGGAACGCGGTCAGCGCCTCGACAGCAGCGGGGAAGACGGTGTGCTGGTGGGTCCGTCCCGGCACCGCGGTCACGTCCCGGATCGCCGCGGCAGCCATGATCTGGTCTCCGATGTGCGGTCGCCACCCGGCCGCGACCAGCGCGTTGGCGACCTCCGCCGGGAACCGCCCAGGATCGGGGTCCGGTGCCGCCGGCGCGCGCCAGGTCTCGATGTGGGCGCGGGCCGTCTCCGGCAGGACGTTGGCCCGCACCAGGAAGGCGATGCACGAGTCGCAGGGCAGCTGGGCGGGACCACCGGCGGGGTCGCCAGGCTCACGGACCCGGAAGACCTCGAAGCGGGCGCCCTCCAGCAGAGCGGCTGCCTCGGGCCGCCCCATCGGCGCGATGCCCTCGGCGGCCCGGCGATGGTCGTACTCGTGCAGCACGTCGGAGACCACGATCAACTCTGCGTGAGCTTCCCCGCCCCGGACCAGATCGCCGGGGGGCAGCTGGGCCAGATAGTCGCGTACCAGCGGGTGGTGATTCAGCGGCACCTCGGCCCTCGTGCCCTGGGCCGTCCAGATCCGCCCGTCGATCGTCAGGTGCGCGGCGGTGTTCGGAGTGGGTCCACGATGGATCTCCCGGACCAGCAGACTCGACGGATCGACGGTGCGGGCGGCGGTCGGCCCGGTGGGCTGGCTGCGCCGGTACATCTCGGCGACCACCGTGCTCGGCACCCGGGGCCAGGTGGTAACGGTTCCGGTCTGCTTGTCGATGACGGTGGTGGGCAGGTCACCGGGCACCGTGCGCACCTCTGTGGGCACCACGGACGTGATGACGTAGCCGAGGTCGAACTCGTCCACCATCGCGGTGCACTCGTGGCCGAGGCGCTGCGAGTCGCGGCGGGCCCAGGTGGCCGCGAGCTGCTCGGCCTGTTCGCGGTCGATCACGCACTGAAACTACCGGACTACACAGATCGATGGCAGCCGGTATGGTTTCGGTCGACCGACAGTGACGGGAGGGCGGCCGTGAGCGAACACGCGGACCGGGGCGCCAATCGTGAGCTACGGGCCCGATTCGACGACGTGTACGGGCAATATCAGCAGCTCAGATCGGGTTTGGACACGCTCCAGGTTCGGCTCGCCGAGCTGCGGGTGACCCGCCGGTCGGCCGACGGGCAGGTGACCGCGACCGTCGGTGCCCAGGGCCGGTTGATCGATGTCGAGCTGTCGCCGGCCGTCTACCGCGACCGGGACGCCGGGGCGCTCGGCCGAAAAATCACCGAAACGATCCGGGCCGCCGCGAGCGACGCCGCCGACGCCACCCGTGACCTCGTTGCCGAGAGCATGCCGGCCGGCTCCGGGTCGGCGGACTTCCTCCGTAGCGGAGATTTCGGCACGCTCCTCGGCCGGGCCGACGCTGTGTTCGGCAGGGGTGAGGGGGCGGCATGACCGACGGGCAGCTCTGGCTCGATCCGTCCCGGGCCCGCCGGGGCGGTGCGGACCTGGCGCTCGCCGGTGAGGCCGTGACGGCCCGGCGCGCGGCGGAGGGCGGCGCGATCGAGGCCGCCAGCGGCGCCAGCCCATGGGGTCGCGACGACATCGGCGCCGCCTTCGAGCGGAACTACCGGGGGTTCGAGCAGACCGTGCTGCGGGCCTGGGCCGGCGTCGGGCAGCGGCTCACCGAGCTGGGCGGCGACGTCACACGGGCGGTCGACGCGAGCGTACGGACCGACGGGGCCAGCGCCGCCCGGCTCGGCCGGGCCGCCGACCAGCGCTGACGCCGACGATCGCGATGAGCGTGCTGCCGAGCCCCATTCCGCACCCCCTCGACTACGCGCCCTGGGATGTGCCCGGCTGGATCTACGAGGCCCTCGACTGGGTCGTCGGCGTGCAGTGGCCGGAGGGCAACGAGCGAGCCGTCTGGGACGTCGCCGACCAGTGGTACGCGGTCGCCTCCGTGCTCGCCGGCCCGCACACCGACGCCGCCGCGGCCGCCGCCGAGGTGCGCACCGGGTACGGCGGTGTCGGGGCGGTCGACGCGGCGTTCGAGGCGGCCTGGCGGGGGGTCGCCGAGGGCGACGACGCCCCGTTGCCGGTGCTGCTCGCCATCACCGCCGACCTGGGCCGGCTGGTCGAAGAGTGCGGCTGCGACATCGAGGGCGCCAAGCTGGAAGTCTGGATCGAGCTGGGCATCCTCGTCATCGAGCTGCTCTCCGTGGCGGTCGCGGCGGTGCTGACGGCTGGCGCGGCGACCCCGGCCGCCGGTGCGGCGATCACCGCGACCCGGCTGTTGGTCCAGCAGATCTTCCGGCGGCTGATGGGTCAACTGGCCAGCAAGTCCCTCAGACACGGGCTCAAGGAGGCCGGCGAGCGGGCCGCCAAGGAGGTCGCCCGTGGTGGCGTACGCGGGCTCGCGAGGCGGGCCAGCCGCGAGGGGCTGGAGGAGGCCGCCGAGGAGGCCGGGGTCACCCTGGCCACCCAGACGTACCAGAACTCCACCGGGCGGGCGCACGGCCTGGACCTGACCGACCTCGGTGCCTCGGCGGTCGGCGGGCTCGCCGGCGGGGCGGTCGCGCC
>NZ_JAEVHL010000419.1 GCF_016803395.1 Micromonospora tarensis
GGCAGCCTGGCCCGGGTCGGGGTGCCGGTCCGGCCCGCGCCGAAGCTCGTCGCGGAGCTGGCCGCCGCGATCGGGCCGCAGGGCGCGCCGACCGGTCCGGGGCTCCCGGCCGACGCCGACACCACCTCGGCGGCTCTCTACGCGCTGGCCCGCCTCGGTCACCCGGTGGACCCGGCGAGCCTGCTCCACTTCGACCTGGGCAGCCACTTCTGCACCTGGCAGGGGGAGAACGGCAGTCGGTCACCACGAACGCGCACGTGCTGGAGGCGCTCGGCTGGCATGCCCGTACGACGCCGACCGCCGCGAGCCGCTACGGCGGCCGGGTGGCGGCAGTGGCCGGGTGGCTCGGCGGTGAGCAGCAGCCCGACGGCTCCTGGGTGGACCGCTGGCACGCCTCGCCCTACTACGCCACCTGCTGCGTCGTCACGGCGCTCGACCGGTACGCCCCGGCGGAGGTCGCCGGGGCGGCGGTGGACCGGGCCGTCGACTGGGTGGTCGGCACCCAACGGGCGGACGGGACGTGGGGGCGTTGGGCGGGCACCGTGGAGGAGACCGCGTACGCCCTGCACGTGCTGCTGGGCGTCGGTCGGCCGATCCGCCCGGGGGTACGGGAGGCCATCAGTCGCGGATACCGCCATCTGAACACAGTGGACAGTAGCGACGATCACATTCCACTGTGGCATGACAAAGATCTTTATATGCCCCGGCTGATCGTCCGCGCGGCCATTCTCGCAGTCCGACAGTTGGCCCTGGTCAGACCCGATCTGGTCAATGGCGCGGACCGGGCTTCACTCCGGTCGGCCACGGCGGTCCCTTGGTCGGCGGCGCTTGAGCGTGGCCCCGGACGCTGCTAGCGTGCGCCGGGGTCGACTCGTGCAATCCGCGATTCTGACTGATCAATCACACAGGCCGCGCCAGGGACGGTGTAATGGGTTCCCGCAGTACGAATCTGCGTACCAAGGTCGTTGCTCTACTCGTCTCACTAGTCGCGCTCTGGAGCTTCACGGCCTGGGTCACCGTCCGGGACGGGGTCAACCTACTCGGTGTGCAGACCCTGGACTCGAAGGTCTTCGATCCCACCGAGCCGCTGCTGTTGCAGTTGCAGTTGGAACGTCGGGCCTCGCTGACCTACCTCGGCCGTCCTGACGACGCGCAGCGCGCCACGCTGGCCGAGGCGCGGCGACGCACCGACCAACTGGCCGCGAAGTTCATCAAGTCCACCGAGAACTGGCAGGTCAGCACGCTCGGCAGCGACACCCTGGACCAGCGGATCAAGGCCCTCGTCAGCGGGCTGGACAATCTGGACACGACCCGTACGGCCGTCGACGAGCGAAGCGTCGACCGGGCCGGGGCCATCGCGACCTTCACCGGAGTGATCGAGTCGATCTACCGGGTGTACGACGCGCTCGGCAACCTCGACGACGAGCAGGTCGCCGAGGACACCGCCGCGCTGATCGGCCTCAACCGGTCCCGGGAGCTGCTGTCCCAGGAGGACGCGCTGCTGGCCGGTGTGCTGGCCGCCGGGCGCATCACCCCGGCCGAGCGGGCGGAGTTCACCCGGATCGTCGGTGCCCGCCAGTTCGTCGCCTCCTCGGCACTGGTCCGGCTCCCCGCAGCCGACCAGCGCCGCTACGAGGCGATGTCGGCCGGCGCCACCTTCAGCCGGCTGACCGGCCTGGAAACCCAGATCATGCAGGGCGCCGGCGCCGGCGGCCGGCCGTGACCGCGACGGAGTGGAACGACACCACCGCTCCTGCGCTGACCGAGATCAGCGAGGTCGTGCTGGCCGGTGGCGACGGCGTGGTCGACCGGGCGACGCCGGTCGCCGTCGGCGTCGTCGTCCGGTTGGCGTTGGCCACCGGCCTCGGCCTGCTCGCCGTCATCGCCTCGATCATCGTCTCCATCACCACCGCCCGCGCCCTGGTGCGGCAGTTGGAGCGGTTGCGCGGGGCGGCCTTCCGGCTGGCCAACGAACGCCTGCCCGGCGTGGTCGAGCGGCTCGGTCGCGGCGAGGAGGTCGACGTGGCAACCGAGGCCCCGCCCCTGGAGTTCGGCACCGACGAGATCGGCCAGGTCGGCAAGGCCTTCAACGCGGTCCAGGAGACCGCCATCCGGACCGCGGTCGAGCAGGCCGAGCTGCGCCGCAACGTGCGCGAGGTCTTCCTCAGCCTGGCCCGACGCACCCAGGCCCTGGTGCACCGTCAGCTCACCCTGCTGGACGCGATGGAGCGGCGCGAGCAGGACGCGGAGGAGCTGGAGGACCTGTTCCGGGTTGACCACCTGGCCACCCGGATGCGGCGTAACGCCGAGAACCTGATCGTGCTCTCCGGCTCCACCCCGGGCCGGGCCTGGCGACGCAACGTCCCGATGGTCGACGTGGTGCGCGGCGCGGTGGCCGAGGTCGAGGACTACACCCGGGTCAACGTGCTGCCGCTCGGCCCGGTCTCGCTCGCCGGCCGCGCGGTCGGCGACGTCATCCACCTGCTCGCCGAGCTGATCGAGAACGGGTTGTCGTTCTCCCCGCCGCACACCACTGTGGAGGTGCGCGGCCAACTGGTGGCCAACGGGTTCGCCATCGAGATCGAGGACCGGGGCCTCGGCATGAGCGAGGAGGACCTGGCCGCTGCGAACCACCGCATCGTCGACCAGTCCGAGCTGAACCTCGCCAACGCCACCCGCCTCGGGCTCTACGTGGTGAGCCGGCTGACCGAGCGGCACGGCGTCCGGGTCCGGCTGAAGGAGTCCGCGTACGGCGGCACCACCGCGGTCGTGCTGATCCCGCTGGAACTGGTCACCGAGGCCGGCGTGTCCCCGGAGGACTCCGGGGCGTTCCGGGCCGAGTCGGCAATCCCGATGCCGTCGGCGCCCGCCGCCGATGCCGGCCGTCCCGCCTTCCTCGCACCGCTCGCGCTGGCCGCGTCGACCAGCACCGCGCCGGACGGGGCAGCTCCGGTCAGCACGGCGGCACCCATCGCCGACGACACCGCCACCCCGACGCCGCCGACCGACGAGACCGTGCTGCCCACCCGGCAGCGGACGACACCGGCCACCGCCACACCCGAGCTGCCCACCCGGGCCCGGCGCGGCGTCGGTCAACCAGCCCTGGAG
>NZ_JAEVHL010000420.1 GCF_016803395.1 Micromonospora tarensis
CGCGGTGCTGCTGGGGCCTGGTCCGGGGCAGGTCCGCAACGCGGGCATCCTGTGGCGGCCCGGCACCGGCGCGGACCTGGGGCAGCTGTACACCAAGCGACCTGGTGGTGTGGCCGGAGAACTCCAGCGACATCGACCCGCTGCGCAACCCGGCCGCCGGGGCGCGGATCTCCCAGGCCGCCGACACCATCGGGGCGCCGATCCTGGTCGGCGCGGTGCTGCTGGGGCCTGGTCCGGGGCAGGTCCGCAACGCGGGCATCCTGTGGCGGCCCGGCACCGGCGCGGACCTGGGGCAGCTGTACACCAAGCGCCACCCGGTGCCGTTCGCCGAGTACGTGCCGCTGCGCGACGTGGCCCGGATGGTCAGCAAGCAGGTCGACCTGATCCGCAACGACTTCGTGCCCGGCAGCACCCCGGGCGTGGTACGCGCCGGGCCCGCCGTGCTCGGTGACGTGATCTGCTTCGAGGTCGCCTACGACGAGGTGGTCCGGGACACCGTCACCGGTGGCGCGCAGTTGCTGGTGGTGCAGACCAACAACGCCACCTTCGACGTGGCGGAGGCCCGTCAGCAGTTGGCCATGGTGCGGCTGCGGGCGGTGGAGCACGGTCGGCCGGCGTTGATGGCCTCCACGGTCGGTGTGTCCGGGTTCGTCGCACCCGACGGGCGGGTAAGCGATGCCACCGGGTTCAACACCCGGGAGGTCGTGGTGCGGCAGGTGCGGCTCGACGACGGACGGACCCTCGCCACCCGCCTCGGTTGGTGGCCGGAGGTGACGCTGGCTGCGCTGGCCGCGGCGGCCCTGCTCGGCGCGGCGGTGCTGCGCCGGCGGCAGCGGGTCAGGCCCGGATAGCAACAGCCGGTACGCCGGCGGGAGCGGAGGAACCGTGATCCAGGCGACCGATACGATCCGACGCCCGGACGAGGTGCCCGGTGTGGGTCGGGTGCTGGTGGTGATCCCCACCTACAACGAGGCCGACAACATCGCCGCGATAGTGGGTCGGGTCCGGCGGGCCGCCCCGGCGGTGCAGATCCTCATCGCCGACGACAACAGCCCCGACGGCACCGGCGCGATCGCCGACGCCCTCGCCGACGGCGACGCGCACGTGCAGGTGCTGCACCGCCACGGCAAGGAGGGCCTCGGCGCGGCGTACCTGGCCGGGTTCGGGTGGGCGCGGGAGCGTGGGTACCAGGCGGTCGTGGAGATGGACGCCGACGGCTCGCACGCCCCGGAGGACCTGCCGGCGTTGCTGGCCGCCGCCCGCGACGCCGACGTGGTGATCGGGTCGCGGTGGACCAGCGGCGCGCGGGTGCTCAACTGGCCGCTGCGGCGGTTGCTGCTCTCGCGCGGCGGGAACCTGTACGCGCGCCTGGCGCTGGGTATGCCCGTCTCGGACGCCACCGGCGGGTACCGGGTGTACCGGATCAGCGCGTTGGACGCCATCGACCTGGAGTCGGTGACCTCGCAGGGCTACTCGTTCCAGGTGGAGCTGTCCCGGCTGGCGCACCAGGCCGGGGTGCGGATGGTGGAGGTGCCGATCACTTTCGCCGAACGGGAACGCGGGGACAGCAAGATGAGCCCGAGGATCGTGGCCGAGGCGCTGTGGCGGATCACCGCCTGGGGGGTGCAGGACCGGCGTCAGGCGGTACGCCGGGGCCTGCACGGCACCGCCACCGGTCAGGTGCGGTGGCCCTGAGCGCGGTCGTGTCATGCTGGATGGGCGGGACACATCCGCGGGAATGGCGATGAGGTGAGATGCGCCGAGGACTGAGGTTCGTGCCGTTGGCCCTGTTGCTGGCGGTGGTGCTGGAGCTCGCGGTGTTCGTCGGGGTGGGGCGGGCGCTGGGGTTCGGGGTGGCGGTGTTGCTGGTGTTGCCGCGTCCCTGCTGGGGTTGGTGCTGCTGCGCCGGGAGGGGATGCGCGCCTGGCGCGGGTTCCGCTCCGCCGCGGCGGCCGGGCAGCCCCCGGGCGGGCAGGTGACCGACGGTCTGGTCGGGTTGGCCGGGGCGTTGTTGCTGGCGGTGCCCGGTCTGGTCAGCGGGCTGGTCGGGTTGGCGCTGCTGGTGGCGCCGGTGCGTCGACTGGCTCGTGCCGGGGTGCGCCGTGCCACCGAGCGCCGGGTGTCGTCGATGGTCGCCGGTGACCTGTTCGGGCCCCGCACGGTGCGGGTGCGCCAGGGTGCGCCGCAGCCGACCCCGCAGCCGGAGCAGCCGGTGGTGGTCGACGGTGGTCGGGCCATCGAGGGTGAGATCGTCGAGCCCGGTCGCCACTGAGCGGCACAGCGGTAGACACGACGCGCCCCGGGGAAACCCCGGGGGCGCCGTGTCGTGGTGCGTGGTGCGGCTCAGGCGCGGCCGCGGCGGGTCCGAACCTCCTGTAGCCGCTCCTCCAGAATGTCCTCCAGCTCGGCGATGGAGCGCCGCTCCAGCAGCATGTCCCAGTGGGTACGCGGCGGCTTGGCCTTCTTCTGCTCCGGCTCACTGCCGTCGACGAGTCGGGCGACGCTGCCGTCGAACTTGCACTCCCAGGTCGTCGGGACCTCGGCGTCGACGGCGAACGGCACCTCGAACTGGTGGCCCTTGGCACAGAGGTACTCGCGGGTCTGACGCGGCGCGAGCTCCGTGTTGCGGTCGGATTCGTAGCTCACCGCGCCAAGGCGGCTTCCGCGCAGCATACGCTCGCCCATGATCGACTTCCCCTCGTTCGTGGTGCTGGTCTTCTGGGTGTAACGGTGCGTTCCCGTCGCGCCATTCCCGCCCGAGGGCGTGCGACGTCCACGGGTGGGCCGGGACCAAGGGTAGCCGGCCCGCACCGGCACCCGGCCGGGTGATCCCCGGGCGGTCGCCGCAGCGGTCGGTCTCGGCTGCCACCGGGGATGTTAACCGTCCGAGGGTGGCGAAGGTTGCGCAGGCGTCGCGGCGGTGGCGTCACCGAGGCGGGCCAGCGCCAGGGCCAGGTCGCTGACCTGGTCACCGAGCTGCGCCACGCGCCGCTGGGCGGTGTCCCGATCGGCCTCGGCGGCTTCCAGTCGCACCGTCAGGGCGGTGAGCCGACCCTCGGCGCCGGCCGCGGCCTGCCGGGCGGTGGCCAGCTCGGTGTTG
>NZ_JAEVHL010000421.1 GCF_016803395.1 Micromonospora tarensis
CCAGCGGACGAACGCCGGCCCAGGCGGACAACGCCGGCCCGGCGGACGACGCCGGCCCAGCGGGTGGGCGGTCGCGGGCGGGGTGGGTGGGTGGACCAGGGCCAGGGGTTCAGCTCGAACGGTCCGGCGATGAACA
Source organism: Micromonospora tarensis (assembly GCF_016803395.1). Lineage (GTDB taxonomy): Bacteria > Actinomycetota > Actinomycetes > Mycobacteriales > Micromonosporaceae > Micromonospora > Micromonospora tarensis. Next base: position 137 of record NZ_JAEVHL010000421.1, read on the forward strand.
GCCAGAGCACCAGACCGCCGAGACCCGCGCCGACCAGGGACGGCAGCGCGTCGGCGAGGTCCGCGCCGGAACGGGTCAGGGCGGCGGCCACGCCGATGGCACCGAACGCGGCGATGCCGGCCAGGCCGAGGGCCAGCCGGCGGACCGCCAGTACGCCGAAGAGCGCGGCGAACCCGCCGAGCAGCAGGGCCGTGCCGAACAGCAGCGCGATCTTGTCGTTGGTGCCGAAGAGATCGATGGCGAGGTGCTTCAGTGACTCGGGGACGGCGTCGACGACGACTCCGCCGACGGCCACCAGTGGCGCCGACCGAGGACCGGTGAACACCGCGACCGGTTCGGCGACCCCGATCGCGACGGCGGCAGCGGTGATTCCGGCCAGCGCGGCGTACCGCCGGGAGGTGGTGCTCATCGGCCCAGTGTGCGCGATCATCTCGGCGGCTCGCCAACAACGGCGGCGTCGGTAACGAACTGGTAAGACGGACCGGGGCACGCCGCCGTACGGCGGTGTGCCCCGGAACGGGTGTCGCTACCGGATCAGAAGCCCGGGCCGTGCTGGTGGCCGTGGCCGTGCCCGCCGCCAGCGGCGGCCGGCTCGGCCTGCTCCGGCTTCTCCACCACGAGGCTCTCCGTGGTGAGCAGCAGACCGGCGATCGAGGCGGCGTTGGTGACCGCGTTGCGGGTCACCTTCACCGGGTCGATGATGCCGGCCTTGACCAGGTCGACGTACTCGCCCTTGGCGGCGTCGAGGCCGTTGCCCCACTCGAGGTCGGCGACCTTCTGGGTCACGACGTAGCCGTCGTGACCGGCGTTCTGGGCGATCCAGCGCAGCGGCTCGACGAGCGCCTTGCGGACGACCGAGACGCCGATCTTCTCGTCACCGGTGAAGCCCAGGTCGTCGTCGAGCACCGAGCGGATCTGCACCAGGGCGGCGCCGCCGCCGGGCACAGTGCCCTCCTCGACCGCTGCCTTGGTCGCCGCGATGGCGTCCTCGATGCGGTGCTTGCGCTCCTTCATCTCGACCTCGGTCGCCGCGCCGGCCTTGATGACGGCGATGCCACCGGAGAGCTTCGCCAGCCGCTCGGCGAGCTTCTCCCGGTCCCAGTCGGAGTCGGAAGCCTCGATCTCCTTGCGGATCTGGGACACCCGGTCGGCGACGTCGGCCTTCTGGCCACCGCCGTCGACGATCGTGGTGTTCTCCTTGTCGACCACGACCCGCCGGGCGCTACCGAGCACCTCCAGGCCGACCTGGTCGAGCTTGTAGCCCAGCTCCGGGGCGACCAGTTCGGCGCCCGTGGAGATCGCGATGTCCTGGAGCATCGCCTTGCGCCGGTCACCGAAGCCCGGGGCCTTGACCGCGCAGACCTTGAGGGTCTTGCGCAGCGAGTTGACCACCAGGGTGGAGAGCGCCTGGCCGTCCACGTCCTCGGCGATGATCAGGAGGGGCTTGCTGTTCTGCAGGACCTTCTCCAGCAGCGGCAGCAGCTCCTCGATCGCCGAGATCTTCTGGGTGGTGACCAGGATGTACGCGTCCTCGAGGACGGACTCCTGACCCTCCAGGTCGGTGACGAAGTTCGGCGAGATGAAGCCCTTGTCGAACTGGAGACCCTCAGTCACGTCCAGTTCGGTGGTGAGCATCGAGCCTTCCTCGACGGTGATGACACCGTCGCGGCCGACGCGCTCCATCGCCTCGGCGATCAGGTCGCCGATCGTGGAGTCCTGTGCGGAGATCGTCGCCACGTTCGCGATCGACTCCTTGCTGGTGACCTCGGCGGCACGGCCGAGCAGCGCCTCGGAGACCTTGGTGGCCGCCGCGTCGATGCCCCGCTTGAGGCCGGCCGGGTTGGTCCCGGCGGTCACGTTGCGCAGACCCTCGCGGACCATCGCCTGGGCCAGCACGGTCGCGGTGGTGGTCCCGTCGCCGGCGACGTCGTTGGTCTTGGTCGCCACCTCCTTGACCAGCTGCGCGCCAAGGTTCTCGTACGGGTTGGTGAGCTCGATCTCCTTGGCGATGGTCACACCATCGTTGGTGATCGTCGGCGCACCGAATTTCTTGTCCAGGACGACGTTGCGCCCGCGCGGGCCGAGGGTGACCTTGACCACGTCCGCGAGGGCGTTGACACCGTGCTCCAGCAGGTGCCGGGCGTCGTCCGAGAAGCTCAGGATCTTCGCCATTTATGTCCCTTCGAAGTGCCATTGCCCCGGCCCGGCGAGCCGGACCGGGGCAGTGGCACTGATCGGTTGCTTACTTCTCGATGACCGCGAGGACGTCGCGGGCGGAGAGCACCAGGTACTCCTCGCCGGCGTACTTGACCTCGGTGCCGCCGTACTTCGAGTAGAGGACGGTGTCGCCGACCTGAACGTCAACCGGAACCCGGTTGCCGTTGTCGTCGACGCGCCCCGGGCCCACAGCGAGGACGGTGCCCTCCTGCGGCTTCTCCTTGGCGGTGTCGGGGATCACGATGCCCGACGCAGTGGTGGTCTCAGCCTCGTTCGCCTGGACCACGATGCGGTCCTCGAGCGGCTTGATCGCAACCTTGGTCGCGGTAGTCACGGGCATACCCTCCTGGGGTACTACTGGTTTCGTTGCTGGTCGGCGGGGCCGACCAGCGTCAATCTGCCTCATGCCACCGGGCGGGACCGTCGTCGCGGGTGCCGGTCCGCCTGGCGTGCGCACCCGGGTCGCGAGACCCGGAAGCTGGCACCCTCAGGGTGAGAGTGCTAATCGCAGGTTATTCCGTGGCTAGCACTCCGTCAAGGAGAGTGCCAGCGCGTCGCGCCCCGCCAGCCAGGATTTCTCGATCGACCCGGACAATGGGCGGGTGGATCTCGATCAACTGGCGGCGCTGCGTACCCCTGCGGGGTCGCCGCGCTCACGACGGCGGCCGGGCTGGCCGGCGGTGATCCACTGGCCGCGGCGTCGGCGCTGCGGGCGGCCGGGGTGCGCCGACGTTGGCCGCGGCGGCG
>NZ_JAEVHL010000422.1 GCF_016803395.1 Micromonospora tarensis
ATCTTCATGCCGAACGTGGTCTCGGTGGCCGCTGTCGCGATCGGCTCGGGGGTGCGTGACGTGCCCTGGCTCGCCGACCACGCCATCGGCGGCACCGTGCTGGTCCCCGGCACGGCCCTGCTCGAACTGGCAGTGCGCGCGGCCGAGGAGACCGGTGGCGACCGGGTCGAGGAGCTGGTCCTGCGGACACCGTTGACGCCGGGCCGCGACGCCGTCCAGGTGCAGGTGGTCGTCGGGTCGGCTGGCCCGTCCGGGGAGCGCCCGCTCTCCGTGCACTCCCGGCCCGTGGACGGTGACCACGACTGGATCACGCACGCCACCGGGGTGCTGCGCTCCGGCGAACCCGCGCCCGCCTTCGACCTGGCCGACTGGCCGCCGCCAAATGCCGAGTCGGTGCCGATCGAGGGCCTCTACGAGCGGCTGGCCGCCGCCGGCCACGGGTACGGACCGGCGTTCCGCGGGCTCCGGGCGGTCTGGCGGCGCGCCGGCGAGATCTTCGCCGAGGTCCAACTCCCGGGCGCACTGCACGCCGACGCCGCCCGGTACGGCCTGCATCCGGCGCTGCTCGACGCCGCCCTGCACGCCGCGGTCGCGGTGCCGGGCGACACCGGACCACCCCGGCTGCCGTTCGCCTGGACGGGCGTCCAGCTGCACGCGGTGGGCGCGGCCGCGCTTCGGGTGCGGCTGGTGCCGACCGCTGTCGACCAGCTTGCCGTGCAGGTCGCGGACGAGGCTGGTCGCCCGGTCGCCTCGGTCGAGGCGCTGACCACCCGGGCCGTCCCGGCCGGGCTGCTGGCCGCCACCGGGGTGGCCCGGCGTCAGCTCCTGCACCGGCTCGACTGGGTCGCGCTGCCACCCGCGCCAACCGGTCCCGACCGGCCGTGGGCGGTCCTGGACGACGACCTCGGCCTCGGCGCCGCGCTGTTCACCGCCGGTGTCCACCTCACCGCCGCCGACCAGCAGCCCGCCGTCACGCTCGCCGCCGTCGGGGACGCCGGAGCCGAAGTCCCGGACGCGGCGGCGGTGCACGCGGCCGTACACCGGGTCCTCGGCATCGTGCGGACCTGGCTCGGCGCGGTCTCCGCCGCCGACTCGCACCTGGTGATCGTCACCCGTGCTGCGGTGCCGGTCCGGGACGGAGCGGCGGTCGACCTGGCGTACGCGTCGGTGTGGGGGCTGTTGCGCTCGGCGCAGACCGAGAACCCGGGACGGCTCACGGTGCTCGACGTGGACGACGACTCCTGGGCCGCGCTGCCCGGCGTGCTGGTCGCCGCGCTCGCCGCGGGCGAGCCGCAGGTGGCGCTTCGGGACGGCATCGGGTACGTCCCGCGCGTGCTGCCCGACGACGCGGACGCTCTGCTCGAACCTCCGCCGGGAGCCGGCGCGTGGCGGCTGGAGGTGGCCGGGGCGGGCGGCACCGGCGTCGGGGACCTGGTGCTCGCCCCCGCCCCCGAGGCGACCGCGCCGCTCGCCGCCGGGCAGGTCCGGATCGCCGTGCACGCCGCCGGGGTCAACTTCCGCGATGTGCTGATCACCCTCGGCATGTACCCGCAGCAGTCGCTGCTCGGCGGGGAGGGGGCCGGTGTGGTGCTGGAGGTGGGCCCCGGCGTGACGGACCTGACCCCCGGTGACCGGGTGATGGGACTCTTCGCCGCCTGCGGCGCCTTCGGTCCGGTGGCCGTCACCGACCACCGGTTGGTGGTCCCCGTGCCGCTCGGGTGGTCCTTCGCCGAGGCGGCCACCGTGCCCGTCGCGTTCCTCACCGCCTACCAGGGCCTGGTGGAGCTGGCCGGCCTGCGGGCCGGCGAGTCGGTGCTGATCCACGCGGCCAGCGGCGGGGTGGGGATGGCCGCCGTGCAGATCGCCGAGCACCTCGGCGCCGAGGTCTACGGCACGGCCAGTCCGCCGAAGTGGCCGGCCCTGCGGGCGGCCGGGTTGCCGGACGAGCGGATCGCCAACTCGCGGACGCTGGACTTCGCCGACTCGTTCCGGCAGGCGACCGGCGGGCAGGGCGTCGACGTCGTGCTCAACGCGCTCGCCGGCGACTTCGTCGACGCGTCGGTGCGGCTGCTGCCGCGCGGCGGACGGTTCCTCGAGATGGGCAAGACCGACCTGCGCGATCCCGCGACGATGCCGGCCGGGGTGACGTACCGGGCGTTCGACCTCAACGAGGCCGGCCCGGACCTGCTCGGCGCGATGCTGCGGAAGCTGCTCGACCTGTTCGCGAACGGTGCGCTGCGACCGCTGCCGGTGACCCGGTGGAACGTCCGGCGGGCGTCGGCCGCACTACGGCACCTGAGCCAGGCCCGGCACGTCGGCAAGGTCGTGCTGACCGTGCCGGCCCTGGACGTGGACGGCGCGGTCCTGGTCACCGGCGCGACCGGCGCGCTGGGCCGCCTCGTGGCGCGACATCTCGTCACCGCGCACGGCGTTCGTCGGCTGCTGCTGCTGAGCCGCAGTGGCGGGGCGGAGGACCTGGTCACCGAGCTGACCGCGCTCGGCGCCGACGTGACGCCGCGGGCCTGCGACGTGGCGGACCGGGCGGCACTGGCCGCGGTGCTCGCCGAGCACCCGGTGGATGCGGTGTTCCACGTGGCCGGCGTCCTGGCCGACGGTCTGGCCGACACGCTCACCGCCGACCAGGTCGACCGGGTGCTCCGCCCCAAGGTCGACGGGGCGATCAACCTGCACGAGCTCACCACCGGGCTGCGGGCGTTCGTGCTCTTCTCGGCGGCGTCCGGGGTGCTCGGCGGGCCGGGCCAGGCGAACTACGCGGCCGCCAACACGTTCCTCGACGCGCTCGCCGGGCACCGACGGGCTCAGGGCCTCACTGCGACGTCCCTCGCCTGGGGTCTGTGGGCACCGGCCAGCGGGATGGCCGAGTTGAGTGACGCCGACCGGAACCGGATGGCCCGGGGCGGGATCCTGCCGCTCGCCGCCGAGCAGGGACTCGCGCTGCTCGACGCCGCGCTGAGCCGGGACGAGCCGGTCCTGC
>NZ_JAEVHL010000423.1 GCF_016803395.1 Micromonospora tarensis
GCGCGGCGCGGGGACAGCGCGGCGCGGGGACAGCGCGGCGGCGGGGACAGCGGCGGCGCGGACGGGGTCGGGCCCCGGAGCGAGTGCTCCGGGCCCGATCGTCGCGGGGTCGGCCGTCAGGCGGCGGGGACCTCGGCGGTGGTGCGGATCCGGTCCAGCGTCGGCGCGGAGACCGGCGACTGGGCGGTCAGGTAGTTCACGAACGCGTCCAGGTCGATCTGGCCGGTGACCAGGTTGGTGCCGCCGGTGAGGGCGCTGAAGCCGTCACCGCCGCCGGCCAGGAAGTTGTTCACCGTCACCCGGTAGGTGGCGGCGGTGTCGACAGGCGTGCCGCCGAGGGTGAGGCTGCCCCGCACCACACGGGTGCCGGCGCACGGTTCGGCCGTCGTGCCGGTGGTGCCGTTCGGGTCGACCACGTAACCCACCGTCGCCGACGGGTACAGCGTCCGGTTGGTGACGAACTGCTGCTCCAGGACGCAGTAGAGCTGTGCGCCGGTCAGGTCCAGCGTCACCAGGTTGTTGGCGAACGGCTGCACCGTGAACGCCTCCTCGTAGGTGACCGGGCCGGCGTCGAGGTCGGCCCGGACCCCGCCCGGGTTCATGAAGGCGGCGACGGCGTTCTGTTCGTCGTCGGTGGCGGCGAGCTGTGCGTCGGCGATCAGGTTGCCCAGCGGCGACTCGCCCAGACTCGTACCGAAGAGGGTTTCCTGGCTCCGGGTGATCGCCTGGTTGGTCACTCCGACCTGGCGGTCGGCGACCGGGCCGAGCACCGTCTTGTACCGGTCGATCAGCGCGGTCTGCTTCGGGTCCTTGGCGACGTCCCGGGTGACCACCACGTTGTTCGCGGCGGCGGAGATGACGTCCCCGCTCCGGCGATCGATCTTGAGGTCGATGTCGGTGACCAGGCGGCCGAACGAGCTGGCACTGGTGACCAGCTTGCCGTTGATGTCGCAGTTGTACGCCTGGTGGGTGTGCCCGCTGACCACCACGTCGATCGACGGGTCCATCCGGTTGGTGATGTCCACGATGGGCCCGGTCATGCCGACGCAGTCGTTGATCCCGCCGGTCGCGGCCTGGGCGCCACCCTCGTGCAGCAGGACGACGATCGCCTGCACGCCCTTGCGACGCAGCTCGCGGGCGTACCGGTTGGCGGTGTCCGCCTCGTCGGCGAAGCTGAGGCCGGCGACGCCCTGCTGGCTGACGATCTGCGGGGTGCCTTCCAGGGTCATGCCGATGAAGCCGACCTTGACGCCCTGCACCTTGTGGATCGCGTACGGCGCCATCAGCGGCTTGCCGGTCGCGGTCTTGAAGGCGTTCGCGGAGAGATACTTGAATCCGGCGCCGCGGTACGGGGTTCCGTCGGCGCAGCCGTCCACCGGGTGGCAGCCGCCGTTCTGGATCCGCAGCAGCTCGGCGGCACCCTCGTCGAACTCGTGGTTGCCGACGCTGGCGTAGTCCAGCCCGGCCATGCTCAGCGCCTCGATCGTCGGCTCGTCGTGGAACGCGGCGGAGAGCAGCGGGGACGCGCCGATCAGGTCACCGGCGGCGACCGTGATGGTGTTCTTCTTCTTGGCGGCGGCGCGCAGCTCGGCCAGGTGGGTGGCCAAAAACTCGACGCCACCGGCGGTCTGCCCGGCGATGGTGCCGCTGGACCCGCTCGGCGGTTCGAGGTTGCCGTGGAAGTCGTTGAGGGCCAGCAGGGTGACGTCGACCGGCTTCGGTCGCGCGTCGGCCGGCTCAGGGCTGGTGGCGACCGCGCCGAGGGCGGCCACCGCGAGCGCGGTCAGACCGATACCGGCCCGACGCATCCCGGGTATGAACATGGATCTCCTCGTGAGAATCGGCGCGTACGGTGCCCGGCCGGTGGTTCGACCGGGCCGCCGACCGACGCCGTCGGAAGGGTCGCGGTTGGCGGCGGGTGAGGCTGGCCGCTCGCCGACAGCCTCTCATCCGGACGCCGACCGGTCGACCCAGGCAGCACATCCGAGCTGCGGGTACACCCGGACCTCGATCGATCGCCGGTTGCGGCGGTCTGCCGGACAACGTCGGACCCAGCGTCTAGAAAGGACGGGGCAGCCAACGCGGGACGGGGAGCGGCATGATGAGCGGAACGACTTCGGTGGAGCAGGTGCGATCGGTCGACGGCACGCCGATCGCGTTCGAACGGTCCGGGGCCGGGCCCGCCATCATCCTGGTCGGCGGCGCGTTCAGTGATCGCCGGACGACCGGAGCCCTGGCCACCGAGTTGGCACCGGATTTCACCGTCTTCAGCTACGACCGTCGAGGTCGGGGGTTCAGCGGCGACACCGCTCCGTACGAGATCGGCCGGGAGATCGACGACCTGGCTGCCCTGATCGCCGCGGCGGGTGGGTCCGCCGCTGTCTACGGGATCTCCTCCGGTGCGGTCCTGTCCGCCCTCGCCACCGCGCAGGGCCTGCCGGTGAGCGGGTTGGTCCTGTTCGAGCCGCCATTCCAGGTCGGCCCGCACGTGAACGTCCGCACTGACATCACCGCGCAGCTCATCGAGTTGATCGCCGCCGACGACCGGGACGGCGCGGTGGAGCTGTTCCTCAGCGCCGCGGTGGGGCTGCCGGCCGAGCAGATCACCGAAATGCGGTCGCAACCGATCTGGGGTGGGCTGACGGCGATCGCGCACACCCTGCCGTACGACGCGATCGTCACCGCGGGCGGGCGGTTCCCCGCCGACCGGCTGGCGGCCATCACCGTGCCGACCCTCACGGTGCACAGCACCGGCAGTCCCCAGTGGCTACGGGACGCGAGTCGGGCCGCCGCCGAGGCGTCCCGAGTGGCCGGTCCGTCAGCCTGGACGGTGGCAACCATGATGTGCCACCGGCGACGCTCGCCCCGGCGCTGCGCGAGTTCCTGCTCGACTGACCCGCCACGCCGGCACCCACAGCCAGGCCGGCACGAAACAGCCACGCCGGCACCGGACAGCCGCGATGGGGCGGGTGGCCGG
>NZ_JAEVHL010000424.1 GCF_016803395.1 Micromonospora tarensis
GCCAGGGGCACCGCTGCGCCATCATCGCCACCGCCCGGGCCGGTGACGTGATCGTGCACGCCGCGCCGGCCCAACCGACCGAGGGGGCGGGTTTGGTGGTCCTCTCGGTGGCCGCCGCGCCGCAGGTGCCGCCGGCCGAGGTGCTGGCCGTCGGGTACGACCTCAGCGCCAGCGCGGCCGATGACACGGAACTGCCGGGCAGCCGCTCCCTGTTCGACCTGCCGCTCGGTGCTGCGCCGCTCTGGACGGTGCGCGAGGAACGGGCCCGAACCCGGGCGCGCGACGGCCGCGAGGAGCGCCACCACGCCGTCCTGCCCTGCTGGTCGGCGCGGAACGAGCACGATCTGAGCGCGCCGACGCTCGGCTTCCCGGCCGCCTCGGCGGTGCTGGCGAAGACCCTGGCGCTACCGGTGAGAGCCTTCGAGGCGCGGCAGACGGCGGTGGCCCGGTTTGACCGGTACGGCTTCGAGGCGGCGGCGGTGACCGGCATGTTCGGGGTGACCAGCCTGCCGCCGGAGGGCCTCGTCCGGACCGCCGAGCTGCGCTTCGGTCACCCGTACGCCGTGTTGGCCGTCGCCACCGACAGTCGGGCCGACGGTGGCACCGGGCCGTGGCACGGGGTGCCGGTCTTCTCCGCCTGGGTCGCCGAGCCGGAGGAGCTGACCGAGACCTGACGAGACGAGGCTGATCGCGTCGACGGCGAGGCCCGACGGCGGGGAACAAGAGTGGATTCAGGGTGGGGCGGGCCGACCGCCGTCGCGCGGCAGCCGCGCCACCATCTCTCGGAACTCCCCCACGGTCATCGCCTCGCGCAGGGTCGCGAAGACGGCTCCGGTTCCGGCCCGAGCGGTGGCCGGGTCCACCCCGGCCCGGTGCTGCACCCGACGAAGGAACTCCGCCGGGCCGGCGTCCGTCGGCGGTGTGTCCGCCGCGCTGCCAGCGGTCGGGCTCGGACCGGTCAGGTAGCCGTCGACCTGGTCCGGGAGGTGCCCAACGAGGTCGTCGGGGGCACCGCCGGTCACCCGCTCGGCCATCGTCCGCAGCACGGCGCGGGCGAGCGCGGCGGCCTGCTCGGTCGGCAGGCCGGACCGCCGGGACACCGCGTCGATGAAGTACGGGAAGCCGTCGCCGTCGGTCACGCTCGGGCGGTTACCCCTGGCCGGCCGCGACAAACTGGCCGGTCAGCGCAGCAGGCCCTCGGCCAGCAGGTGGTCGAAGATGAGCTGATCGACAGGCGAGGTGCGGTGCCGGTCGGCGTGGCCGAGCCAGGCCATCTCGGCGATCTCGCTGGCCGGCCGTAGCTGCCCCTGATAGCCGGCCCGGTAGCAGGTCATCCGCACGGTGATGCCGTTCGGGTGGCCGTGCGCCTGCGCGGTGAAGGTGCCGAGGTGCACGGCGCCGGGTACGTCGACCTCGACGCTCAGCTCCTCGCCGATCTCCCGGCGCAGGGTCTCCAGGTCGGTCTCGCCGGGCTCGCGCTTGCCGCCCGGCAGGTACCACACGTCCTTGCCCGCGGAGCGGGTGCTCAGCACCCGCCCGTCCTCGACGAGGATCCAGGCCACCTTGTCGATCTCGCGCACCATGCTCCCTCCGGCCGGCGGACCGGGCACGCTATCACCCCCCGCCGGCCGGCGGGGAGTCAGTCGGCCAGCAGGTCGAGCAGCAGCGCGGCGGTCCAGCTGAACGCCGGCGAGCCCAGCCCGGCGCCGGTGTCCGGGTGGAAGTACTCGTGGCAGCCGGCCCCGGCGACCAGCCCGATCATCGAGCGCCGCAGACCGGCGGCCAACTCCGGACGCCGGTGGGTGAGCAGCCCACGCCGGACCAGCCAGCCGATGTTGAGCCAGCTCGGCCCGCGCCAGTAGCGCAGCGGCTCGAAGTCGGCTGCGGTGCGGTCGTGGCTGGGCAGCGGCCGGTCCATCCGCCGGGCCACCCCGAAGCGTGCCGACCGGGCCTCGACCACCAGCGCGTCGGCCTGCCGAGCCGGCAGGTCGGGCAGGATCAGCGGGGTCAGCCCGAGCACGGTGCGGGCGCGGACCAGGCGCTCGGTCCGCAGGTCGCGGGGCTGGAAGGTGCCGGTGCTCGGGTCGTACAGCCGGCGTACCAGGGCTTGGGTGATCCGGGCCGCGCGGGCCCGGTGCGGCCCGGGGTCGTGGCCGAGCAGCGCGGCGATCTCGGCGAGCGCGTGCTCGGCGGACCCGAACGCCGCGTTGAAGAGCGGGCACTCCACCAGGAACGGGTGCCCCCCGGCCAGGTCCCGGTCGGAGTAGCCGTGGTCGCGGTAGGCGGCGACGATCGCCAGGTAGCGCGCGTAGTCCAGGTCCGTGGGGCGGTGCGCGGCGTCGGCGTGCGCGGTGTCGTGCCGACGGTACGCGCGCATCACCGCCGCCTCGGCCGGGACCGCCGCCATCGGCTCGTCCCAGGCCGGGCTGTTGTCCAACCCGGACTCCCACGGGTGCACGACGCAGACCAGCCCGTCGCCGGCCACGTCCCGCCGGTCGGCCAGGTAGCGCTGTTGGGCGACGAGCGCGGGATAGAGCCGGCGCAGCGCGGCCAGGGCGGCCGGGTCGGGTGCCCGCCGGTACGCCAGCAACGCGGCGAGCGCGTGCACCGGCGGCTGGACCAGCCCGGAGGTGGCCACCGGCGGCGTGCCCGGGACGTCCGCCGAGCGCCACATCTCGGGCCCCGGAAAGTACGCGCCGACCCGCGGCGCCGGGTTGAACACGATGTGCGGCACCCGTCCGTCGGCCCACTGCGCCGCGAACAGGCTCGCCAGCTCCCGCCAGGCGCGTTCCGGGCGGACCTGGGCCAGCCCGATCGCGATGAACGCGGAGTCCCAGCTCCACTGGTGCGGGTAGAGCGTGCGCGAGGGCACCGTGTGCGCGTGTTCCCAGTTGGCGTCGAGCGTGTCCAGCGCGAGCCGGCGCAGCGTCGGCCGCGCCTCCGGCGCGGGCCACGGCGGCGGTGCCCACC
>NZ_JAEVHL010000425.1 GCF_016803395.1 Micromonospora tarensis
CTCCCGGGCACCCCTCGGCCGCGTAGCGCCACCGCCGCGCGGCCATCCCGCCGTCACCGGCCCCCCTGTCGAGCGGACCACGCCCGGGGCGGGCCCCACCGGAATCGGACCGAGGGGTTTCCCATGCTTGCCTTCGCACCACTGCACGACGTTGTCGGCGCCGCCGGCACGGCACTGTCCTGGCTCACCGATCTGCTCGAACCGCTGGCCGGCGGCGCGTCGACCGCCGCCGCCATCGTGCTGTTCACCATCGCCGTCCGACTGCTGATCTCGCCGCTCACCGTCGCGCAGGTCCGCGGTGAGCGACGCCGCGCGGCGCTCGCCCCCCAGGTGCGGGACCTCCAGCGGCGGTACGCCGACGACCCGGCGACGCTTCAGCGCGAGGTCTTCGCGCTGTACCGCGAGGCCGGTGCCAACCCGATCGCCGGCTGCCTGCCGTTGCTGCTCCAGGCGCCGTTCCTGCTGGTCCTGTACCGGTTGTTCAGCACCAGCGAGGGCGGCACCGGGTTGCTGGACGAACGGTTGGCCGGGGTGCCGCTGGGGCACCACCTCGCCGATGGGCTGGCCGGTGCGGCCGGGCCACTGTTCGGCGTCCTGCTGGCCGTGTTGCTCGCCGTGGCCTGGTGGTCGTCGCGGCGGGCCCGGCGCGCGGCGGCGGCGGTCGGCACGGTGGCCGGCACGCCCACCGAGGGGCCGGGTGCGGCCACGCTCGGCCGGCTGTTGCCCCTGCTGCCGTTCACCACGGTGCTGGTGGCGCTGGTGCTGCCGCTCGCGGCGGTGATCTATCTGGTGACCACGAGCGTGTGGTCGGCGGTGGAGCAGGCGGTGCTGCGTCGTCCACAGGCGGTTCCGTCGAGCGCGGACAGAGATCGACGTTGACAACTGTTTCGGCGGGACGTACAACTCTGAGAGAGCGCTCTCTCGACCCGTCCCCCGCAGAGAGGCACGTCCATGTCACCATCCTCGGCGGCCCCCGCCGCCCCGCTCGTCCGACGCCGGCTGCGGCTGGCCTCCGTCCTGCTCGTCGCCACCACCACCGTCCTGGCCGCGTCACGGTCACCGCGCAGGCGGCCGTGCCGCCACCCCCGGCCGGCTGGAGCACGGTCTGGAGCGACGACTTCACCGGCACCGCCGGCACCCTGCCGTCGGCCGCCAACTGGATCATCGACACCGGCCACAGCTATCCCGGTGGTCCGGGCAACTGGGGCACCGGCGAGATCCAGAACTACACCGCCAGCACCGCCAACGTCAGCCACGACGGTGGCGGCAACCTGCGGATCACGCCGCTGCGCGACAGCGGTGGCGGCTGGACCTCCGCCCGGATCGAGACCGTGCGCAGCGACTTCAAGGCCCCGGCCGGCGGCGTGCTGGCCATCGAGGGTCGGATCCAGATGCCGAACGTCACCGGCGCCGCGGCGGCCGGCTACTGGCCGGCGTTCTGGGCACTCGGCGCGCCCTACCGGGGCAACTACCAGAACTGGCCGGGCATCGGCGAGTTCGACGTGATGGAGAACGTCAACGGCATCAACTCGGTCTGGGGCGTGCTGCACTGCGGCGTCGCACCAGGTGGGCCGTGCAACGAGTCCAACGGCCTCGGCGCGTCCCGGGCCTGTCCGGGTTCGAGCTGCCAGTCCGCGTTCCACACCTACCGGTTCGAGTGGGACGCCTCGATCAGCCCGCAACAACTGCGCTGGTACGTCGACGGCCAGCTCTACCACACCGTCACGCAGAGCCAGGTCGGTGCGTCCGCCTGGTCGCAGATGACCTCGCACCAGGGCTACTTCCTGCTGCTCAACGTCGCCATCGGCGGAGCCTTCCCGAACGGGGTGGCGGGCAGCGGCACGCCGACCGCGGCCACCGTTCCGGGTCGGCCGATGCTCGTCGACTACGTGGCGGTGTACCGGCGCGGCGGTGGCACCACCCCGCCGCCCACCACCCCGCCGCCCGGCGGCACGACTGACGCGTACGCGCAGATCCAGGCCGAGTCGTTCAACGGGCAGAACGGGGTGCTCGTCGAGGCGTGCTCGGAGGGCGGGCAGAACATCGCCGCGCTGCGCAACGGCGACTGGGCGCGCTACGACAATGTCGAGTTCGGCTCCGCCACGCCCCGGGACTTCGTGGCCCGGGTCGCCTCCGGCGCGGGTGGCGGCGCGAGTGGCCTGGTCGAGGTGCGGTTGGACAGCCCGACGGCGAACCCGATCGGCAGCTTCGCCATCGGCAACACCGGCGGTTGGCAGAGCTGGCGCTCGGTGCCCGGCAACGTGGCCGCGGTGACCGGCCGGCACTCCGTGTACCTGACCTTCACCAGCGGTCAGCCGAACGACTTCGTCAACGTCAACTGGTTCACCTTCCGCCGCTGAGCGGACCGGCCCGGGTCGCCCGCCGCACGATTCCCGCGACGGGCGACCCGATCCCTGGTGTCGGCCCCCTGGACAGAAACAGTTAACTGTCTTAATAATTAGCGGCAACGTTGACGTCCATGGATGCCCATCCGGCCGGAGGGTCGCATGAAACGCTCCAGATCCCTTGTCCTGTCCCTCGTCGCCGCCCTCGCCGCGACCCTCGGCGCGGCCTGGGTGGCGCTGCCCGCGTACGCCGCCGGTCCCACCGCCAGCTTCGTCAAGACCGCCGACTGGGGCTCCGGCTGGGAGGGGAAATACACCATCACCAACGGCGGCAGCGCCACCATCAACGGTTGGAGTCTCGCCTTCGACCTGCCGTCCGGCACCACCCTCGGCAGCTACTGGGACGCGCTGCTCAGCTCCGCCGGCCAGCGGCACACCTTCACCAACCGGTCCTGGAACGGCACCATCGCGCCGGGCGCGTCGGTCTCCTTCGGCTTCCTGGCCACCGGCTCCGGCTCGCCCAGCGGCTGCCAGCTCAACGGTGCCGCCTGCGGCGGCGGCACCCCACCCACCACGCCACCGCCCACCCACC
>NZ_JAEVHL010000426.1 GCF_016803395.1 Micromonospora tarensis
CGCCGCCCGCGCCATCGCGGCCGCGCCCGAGTGCGACTGGCCCGAGGTGGCCCAGCCCGGCGCCGGCCTGCCGCCGGCGGCCGCGGAACGCCTGCCGGCAGGCCAAAACCGCTGACCCGAGGCTCCAACGGGACTTCCCCGGATCGGCAACAGCCTCAGCGCCAATTTCCCACCAAGATTAGCCACGTGCTTACCAAACCCCTCGCATGTAGATCAAGAGCTGTCTACGTAGCTCTGAGGGGGTTTAAATTTGCCCTCTCTTCGAAAAGCTTCACTCTCAAAATACCAAGGTCAAGAATATATGACTTATCAAAAGTACAGAAGTCTTTTACTTTCCCGAAAGTAATAGTGTATGATGTTGGCATGGATGTTGAGATGAGTGTCGGTGATTCGGCCCCGTCGGGGCCGGAGTCCGGGCCGCGCGGGCGCGCGTGCGGCAACCGCAAGTGCGGCAAACCGCTGGTCTACAGCGGTTTCGGCCGCCCGAAGGAGTTCTGCTCGCCAGATGACACGAGGTGGCAGCCGGGTAACCGGACGTGCAAGGAGCTGGCCGCCGAGCAGCGCGCGGCGGAGCTGGCCACCGGACTGGACGCGCCGCTGACGGCGTGGCGGGCGGTAGCCGGTGACCTGGTGCCGGCCATGACTGCCCTGAGCGCCCTGCTGGAGCCGGTGCTGCCGGCCGTGCGCGACGTCGAGACCGGCGCCCTGGCCCGCATCGCGGAGGCCGAGACCGCGATGGCCGACGCCGTGCAACGCGCCCAGGGCGCCGAGGCCGAGCGGGACCAGGCGCTCAACACCGCCCACACCGCCGAGCGCGATCGCGCCCAGGCCCACACCGAGCGCCGCGCCGCCGAACAGGCAACCCAGGTCGCCCGCGCCGACGCCATCCGACACGAGAGCACGGCGGCGGCCGCCACCGACCGCGCCCAGGCCGCCGAGGCCCGCGCCGAGCACCTGCAGACCCAACTTGACCAGGCCCGCACCGACCGCACCGGTGGCAAGCGGTGAGCGCCGTGGTCAACCAGGACGCGATGCGAGTGGCGAACCGCTACGCCGCGACGGTCGAGAAGGCCGAGACGTTGCAGGGTCGGGCGCGGGCCTGCCGCGACGCCGCGGAGCAGTACCGGCGCGACGCCCAGGCCAACCAGGAGTCGGCGCAGAGCCACGAGCAGGCGGCGCGCACGATCCGCGACCCCGGCGTCGCCCAGGAGCACGCCCTGGCGGCGCGCGACGCCGAGGCGGAGGCGGCGCGGGAGATCCTCGCGGCCCGCTACTACGAAGAGCAGGCCGAGCAGTACGAGGCACAGGCCCGAGCCGCCGGCGGCACCGTCGGCGGCACCCTGGCGAGTAAGGAGATCGTGATGGGCGAGAGCACCACGAGCGCGTCGACGAGCATCACCGGGCCGCCCGACGTGCTCGGCTACGCCGACGGGGACACCTGCCACGGCACCGACCAGGTCGCCAGCGCGGCCGGTCCGGGCACCACCCTGGCGCTGATGGACTACGGCGACGGCGGCGACCGGTGGGACGGCGGCCGGTACGTCGCGGTCGGCACGTCTCCGGGCCGCTGGGACCCGGTCACCAGCACCGAGCACACCGGAGACGGGGATGCCAAGCCGGGCCTCTATGCCCCGCCGCACCTGGACCCGGCCGAGGCCGAGGTTGCCGCGCGGCACCTCGACGAGCTGGCGGACCTCGCCGAGGCCGGGCACCGCCCGCCCAAGCCCACCAAGTGGGGCCGGGCCGCGCAGCGCCTGGAGCACCTGCTCGCCGGCGACGCCGACCTCGCCGCCGAGAAGGTGATGATTGGCGACGACGAGCTGCCGGTGAGCGTGCGGGACCTCCTGGCCATGCTGCGCGACAAGCAGCCCACCGCCGGGCCCTCGACGCGCCGGCACGTCGCCACGACGGCGATGGACCAGTCCGGCGGGGACACCGGTGTGCTGTGGATGGACCTGGTCGACCACGACGGCGCGACCCGGGTCGCGGTGACTGGGGTGGAGGGCACCGAGGATCCGGACGACGACTACTGGCAGCCCTACACCTCTCAGCTCACCGCGGCGCAGGCCCGCGAGCTGGCCACGAAGCTGCGGACCTTCGCCGGGGCCGCACTCGATCAGGGCGCCGAGGTCGAGCCGGGCGCGCTGTACCTCGGCACCGGGGAGTACCTGGACTGGAGCACCACCATCGGGCACGGCGGCCGCCAGATCGAGGTCGGCGACGGCGTCGACGCCGTGACCCTCGACCTCACCGCCGGGCAGGCGCAGCGACTGTGCGAGCAGCTGCACCACACCCTGACCCAAGACCCCCGGGCCGAGCAGTTCGTCCGCCTCGGCGACAGCGACGACGACGCCTACATCGACTGGAGCACCCCGCGACCCGACGGCGGCTGCCAGCTGGTGGCGGGCACCCCCGGCGGCGCGACGGTGGCCATCGACCTGACCCGGACCCACCTGGCGGCCCTCGACGAGCAACTGGGCACCGACCTCGAGCTGCCAGGGCAGGCCCACGTGACCGGCAACCCTGGCAGCTCGCACCAGGTCACCGACGATGGCGGCCAGGCACACCACCGATGACCGCCAAAGATGTCAAGCACCCCGCAACGCCCGTTGCCAGCACCACCACCTGCGACAACGTCACCCCTCCCGCCCGGCGGTTCTGGAAGCGCCACGGGAACCACCACGGGAAGCTCCGGAGGAAGGGCCTGCGGAGGGGACCAACCGCAACTGCCGGGCCCAAGAACGACAATGAGGAGCTGACCCAGATGGAGATTCCGCTGTTCAAGGGCGGCACGTGGAGCACCTGCCAGCACCCGGTTTCCGACGACTGCAATGGCAGCTACGACGGCGATCTGAACAAGGCCGGCTATGCCCGCGCCACCCAGTTCC
>NZ_JAEVHL010000427.1 GCF_016803395.1 Micromonospora tarensis
CACCGCCGCCCCCCAACCCTGCCGACCCAATCGCGTCGATCATGAAGTTGGGGCCACGACACGCCGGCCGGGAGGACAACAACTTGATGATCAACGGGACCGAGGGGTCGGGTCAGCGGGGGCGGCGGAGGCGCAGCGCCTGGGCTATGTAGTCGAAGCCGGTGGCGACCGTGACCAGGACGGCCGCGCCCATGATCCAGGGGCCGACCGCGGCGAGGGCCTCGGGCATCGGCCAGAGGTACCAGGCGATGGCGAGGACCTGCAGCGCGGTCTTGACCTTGCCGCCTCGGCTGGCGGCGATCACGCCGTGCCGGATCACCCAGAACCGCAGCCCGGTGATGCCCAGCTCGCGGACGAGGATCAACGCGGTCACCCACCAGGGCAGTTGGTCGTACCAGGAGAGCAGCACCAGGGCCGCGCCGGTGAGCGCCTTGTCGGCGATCGGGTCGGCCACCTTGCCGACCGAGGTGACCAGCCCGAACCGGCGGGCGATCCAGCCGTCCACCAGGTCGGTCGCCGAGGCCACCGCGAAGATCAGACAGGCCGCCATCCGCCAGCCGGAGTGTGTCATTCCAGACACGACCACCGAGGCGGCGAAGACCGGCACCAGCACCAACCGCAGCGCGGTCAGCGCGTTTGCCGCGTTGACGACCGGCACCACGGCGACCACCCGGCCGGGCGTCGACTCCGTCGCCCCGGTCACCGCCGCACTCCGCTCGGGCCCCCGTGGCGTTCCCGGCAGCACACCACCTGGCTCCCCCGCTCCGCTCGGGCCCGCCGTCACCGTGCCGCGCCGGGCGCCGCCGAGATCATCTCATCCGGCACCGCGAGCAGGTCCACCCCTTCGGTGCCGGTCACCGTCGCGCGTACCAGGTCACCGGGGCGCAGCGCGGCCAGGTCGACCCCGCCCTCGGCCGGGGCGACCAGGGTGGTGGAGCCGTCCACCTCGGGCGCCTGGTGCGCGGCCCGGCCCTCCACCACACCGTCCGCGATCGAGTCGACAAGCACCTCGACGGTGGAGCCGAGCCGATCCTCGGCCCGCTGCGAGCAGAGCTCGTCAGCGAGCGCGCTGAGCCGGTCGTAGCGCCGCTTGATCGTCGCGGCGGAGACCTTGCCGGGCAGGCCGGCGGCCTCGGTGCCGTCCTCGTCGCTGTAGTCGAACATGCCGATCGCGTCGAGCCCGGCCTCGGTCAGGAAGCGGACCAGCTCGTCGACGTCGGCGCGGGTCTCACCGGGGAAGCCGACGATGAAGTTGCTCCGGGCGCCCGCGTCCGGGGCCAGCGCGCGGGCACCCGCCAGCAGCTCCAGGAACCGGTCGGTGGAGCCGAACCGCCGCATCCGGCGCAGCACCGGCTCGCTGGAGTGCTGGAACGACAGGTCGAAGTACGGCGCCACGCCCGGGGTGGTGGCGATCGCCTCGACCAACCCGGGCCGGGTCTCGGCCGGCTGGAGGTAGCTCGCCCGCACCCGGACGATGCCGGTCACCGCGGCGAGCTGCGGCAGCAGCTTCTCCAACGCCCTGGGGTCACCCAGATCCTTGCCGTACGAGGTGGAGTTCTCACTGACCAGCACCAGCTCGCGTACGCCGGTCTTGGCCAGCCACTCGGCCTCGGCGAGCAGCTCGTCCGGGGTACGCGAGACAAACGCGCCCCGAAAGGCCGGAATGGCACAGAACGCACAGCGCCGATCGCAGCCGCTGGCCAGCTTCAGCGAGGCCACCGGGCCGGTGTCCAGCCGGCGACGCAACACCTGACGCAGGTGCGCCGGGGTGTGCTCGTCGGTGTCGACCGCGGCGCGGGTCACGGTGCCGTGCCCGGGCAGCGACACCGCGCTGTCGCGCCGCTTCACCGGGGTCAACGGCAGCAGCTCACGACGGTCCCGGGGGGTGTGCGCGGTGACCCGCTCGCCGGCGACCACCGCGTTCAGCCGGGCGGCGATGTCCGGGTAGTCGTCGAAGCTCAACACCGCCTGCGCCTCGGGCAGGCTGTCGGCGAGCTCCCGGCCGTACCGCTCGGCCATGCAGCCCGCGGCGACCACCTTGGCGCCCGTGCCGGCGGCGGCGAGCAGGGTCTGGATCGAGTCCTGCTTGGCCTTTTCCACGAAACCGCAGGTGTTGACGACCACCACGTCGGCGCCCTCGCCGTCGGTGGTCACCTGCCAACCGTCGGCGTGCAGGCGGGCAGCCAGCTCCTCCGAGTCGACCTCGTTGCGGGCACAGCCCAGGGTCAGCAGAGCGACGCGACGGCCCTCGGCGTTGTCAGAGGGTGAGGGAGAGGTGGCAGACACCATCCGAGGGTACCGGGCCAGCCGGGGAAGCCCACGCACGCGGGCTGTGGGACCCTTCGGCCCACCCCGACGCCGCTCCGGCACCCGGTGCCGCGCGCCGGTCAACGCGTCGCGGCGCTGACCCGGGTCAGCGCGTCGAGCAGGAACACCTCGGTGCCGGCCAGGCCGGTGGAGCAGAAGACGGAAACCTGCTCCGCGCTGGTCCGACCGGCGACCGCACCGGCCAGGATCGCGCCCAGGTCGTGCAACCGCCCGGTGTACGCGGGGGTGGCCGCGAGCATCGGCGGCTGGTAGCTCGCCGCCTGGGCTGGCGAGTCGGTGGCCAACACCTCGGCACGGTCCAGCAGGTCGGTGCCGAACTCGCTGCGGTCGCGCTGCTTGAAGCCGACCGCGTTGACGTGCGTGCCGGGGCTGAGGTCGGCGGCGCGCAGGACCGGGGACGGGCTGGTGGTCGCGAGCAGCACGATGTCCCGCCCGGCCACAGCGGAGCCCGGGTCGGCCGTGGCGCGGGCCGACACGCCCAGTTCGGCACGGACGCGGGCGGCGAAGGCGTCCCGGCGGGCGGCGGAGCGGCTGTGCACCACCACCTCCCGC
>NZ_JAEVHL010000428.1 GCF_016803395.1 Micromonospora tarensis
GCCCACGACCCGACCCGACCCGACCCGGTCCCGACCCGGTCACCGTCCACGACCCGGACCCGACCGACCCGCCGGACCCGACCCCGACCGGCTCCACCGAGGCCGACCCCACCCCGACCCTGACGGTGGACCCGACGCCCACGCCGGACCTGACACTCACGGTCAGCGCGGCGCCGCCGGCCGGACCGGCACACCCGATGGGGTCCCCGGCGGTACGGTGACGGTCAGGCTCGGCCCGTCCGGCGCCGGCGGTGTTCGACGGTAGGCGCGTACCGGAGGGGGTGGCGTGGGCGGCGGTGCGGAACTCCGCCCGGTCACCACCCGGCCCGGCCCGGGGTTGCGGATCGCCCGGTTGGTCACCGAGGTGACCGCACCGGCCGTGCTCGTGTCGCTGCTGATCCTCACGGTGAGTTGGCACAGCGCACACCGCCCGGGTCAGGGCCTCGTCTGGGGACTGCTCGGCACGCTCTTCGTCACCGGCATCCCGTTCGCCTACATCCTCGGCGGAGTACGCCGTGGTCGCCTCACCGACCACCACGTCGGCCTGCGGGAACAACGCCGGGCCCCACTGCTGGTCGGCCTGGGCTCGGTCGCGGCGGGCCTCGCCCTGCTCGCCGTGCTCGGCGCGCCCCGCCCGCTCCTGGCGCTCGCGGTGGCCGGGCTGGTCGGGCTGGTGGTCTGCGTGTCGGTGAGCCATTGGTGGAAGATGTCCATCCACTCGGCGGTGGCCGCCGGCACGTTGGTCATCCTGACGTTCACCTTCGGGACCCGGGTGGTGGTCGCCGCGCCGCTGGTGGCGTTGGTCGGCTGGTCCCGGGTGCGACTGCGGGACCACACGGTCGGCCAGGTGCTGGCCGGCGGTGTGCTCGGCGCGCTGATCGCCGCGGTGGTCTTCGGCCCGCTGCGCTAGCCGGACGGCCGGGGTCGGCGGCGCGTCGCCGCCCACCCCGGACCTGTCAGGCGCCGTCGTCGGCGAGACGGTGCCGGTTCGCCTCGATCCAGGCGTCCAGTGCGGCCGGATCGTCCGGGTCCACGCCGTCGGCCATCAGCTGCGCCACCGCGGCGGTGGCCGCGCTGCGCCGCTCACCGGTCGAGTAGAGGCGCGCGAACTCCGGCACCATCTCCTCGATCGCCTCGTCGGTGCGCGTCGTCGCCGCCTCGGGCAGGCCTCGTTGGCGCGACGCGTACCGCGCCCAGGCCCGCAGCACCCGAGGCAGCATCGCCGCGTCGTCCATGTCCAGCACGGCCCGGCGGTGCACCCAGTCGAGCAGGAAGAGCCCGGACACCGCCGGGCTCCAGCGCATCGGGTCGGCGTCCGGGAAGCTCGCCGAGTGATCCAGCAGCAGGCTGAGGCAGAAGTGCAGCGAGGCCAACTCGGGGCCGTCGACGGCGTCCAGCCCGAAACGGGCGGCCTCCGGCGCGGCGAGGAACCGCCGAACCAGCTCGGTGCGCTCGGCGGCCGAGAGCGGCTCGACCTCCGCCGGGCCGGTCGGGTCGGTCGCCGTGGGGAGCATCGCCAGCCGGGCGCCGACCAGCGCCCGGTCGGTGGCGAGGGACCCCTCGCCGGGCAACTCGCCCAGGTCGTCGGTGACCGCCAGGTGGCGGGTCACCTCTCCGCGGAGTCGGGCCGGGTCTTCGGTACGGAACCAGGTCAACTCGTCGTCGGCGCACATCTGTCGGACCTGGTCCAGAATCCGTTCGGCCGGCCCACCCACGAAGATGTCCTTGGTGATCCCGATGTTGTGGTCCACCAGGGCCACCATCGCGTGCTCCGAGCCGCCGGCGGCGTCCTCGTAGGCGAAGGTCGCGAGGTAGGAGGTCTGATCGCCGTACACGTCGCCGTACGCCCAGGCGCCGGTGAGGTGCACCCGGCCCAGCTGGGCGGTCCAGGTGGGGGCCTGGCCGCCCGGGCGCACCCGATCGGTGCCCTCGGCGGTCGGAACGAGCGTGGCGAAGACCTGTCGGATGGTGGTCGCCGCCGCGACCCGGCGGCGTGCGGTGGCGGCGAGGAAACCGGTGACGAACTCCCGGACGGCGGTGTCGCGGTCGGTCTCCGCGATGGCGTAGACACTGCCCAGCAGCGCGCTGCCGAGCATCTCGGCGTCGAGGGCGGACTCCAGCTTGGTCACGTCGCGTGCGGCGTGCAGCACCGCGTCGTAGGGGGTCTCAGGCGTGGCCATGCTCCGACCCTACGCCGCTGCGGGCGTACGGAGAGCGGTAGCGAGCCGTGCGGTGCGTCAGCGGCGGGCGGCGTCCCGCAACGCGTCGCGCGCCTGCGCGTACGAGCCGAGCACGATTCGCACCGGGGTCAGCACGTACTCCTCGCCGACCTGGGCGACCTTGAGTGTGAGCCGCTGCTCGGCCCGGGCCCGGGCCCGCCGCGCGGCCCAGCGCACCACCGGCCGGGTCAGGGTAGCCACCAGCACCCCGGCCAGCAGACCGCCGAGCAGCAGCAGGGTGGGCAGCGGCACCTGACCCACCGTCGGGTTGTCCAACGCGGGCAGGCCGAGGGCCCGAAGCGCGTAGCCGAGCACCAACCAGCCCAGCCCGACCACTGCGGCGAGGGTGACCAACCACTGCACACCGCCGACGATCCGCCACCACAGCGGTCGGCGGTCGAGGCCGAGGTCGGTGCCGGCGATCGTGCGGTCCAGCGCGTCCGGCAGGTCGGCCAGACGGGATCGGGCGGCGGAGGTCACCGCGCCCGGCCAGGCGGCGGGCAGCTCCGTGGCGGCCCGGTCGCCACCGCGCGGATCGCGAGGCCGAGAGCCGAGCGCTGGGCAGCCGTCGGGTCCGGTGACCGAGGTGGCGGCGGACCAGGCCTCTCGGCCGGGTCGGCCGGGTCGGCCGGTCGGACCCGGCAGGTGCAGCC
>NZ_JAEVHL010000429.1 GCF_016803395.1 Micromonospora tarensis
CCCGCGCCCCGCGCCCCGCGCCCCGCGCCAAGATCTGCTCGAACCAGGAAGTAGTGGTCTCCCCGACACACCAACACCACTACAACAATGTTCAAGCACGATCTCGGGTGACTGAGACGAACCCATGCGCTGGGCGAGAGAGAAGATCGCTGGGCCGGGCGGAGGCAGGGCGGCGACCAGGGGGGCGCGGGTACCCGTGGGGAACAGAAAACGCCCGTCGGCGTGGGCCGACGGGCGGTGGCGTGGAGCGAAAGCTCCCCCGATTGGACTCGAACCAATAACCTGCCGGTTAACAGCCGGCTGCTCTGCCAATTGAGCTACAGGGGACCGTGCACCGCGCGACTCCGGATCTCCCCGGTGCCGTGCGACGGGACAAGAGTACCTGACATTCCCCGGTGGTGGTCCAGTGGGTTCCGCGCCAACCCGCAAAGATCAAGAGGAGCAGGTCAGCGCCCGGAACGTATCGACAATCGGGATAAATCGCCATCCCGGCACAAGCATGCTTGAGCGGGGAGCAGGATGGGTAGTTAGCTGCGGACAGAGGACGCAGGCGCGAACAGGTCGCCTTCCGACGGGGCAACTCGCCGGGGTGACGGCGCGTCAGGTACGGAAGGAGCCGCCATGCGCGGAAAGATCATGTTTCTTGGCGGGCTGGCTGCGGGATTCGTCCTGGGCGCCCGTGCCGGCCGGGAGAAGTACGAAGAGCTGGTGGTCCGGGGCCGCAAGGTGCTCGACCACCCGACCGTCCAGGAGGCGGCCGGGGTCGCGCAGGCCCAGGCCAACAAGCTCTACAGCGAGGGCAAGGACAAGCTCGGCCAGACCAAGCTGGGCGAGAAGCTGGGCACCGGCAACGGCAGCACCGGCAAGCAGGAGTTGACCGCCGCCGACGACGCGTTCGCCGGCACGCCCGCCACCGTGGGCGCCAAGGCGGGCAGCAACTCGGTCGGCACGACCTCCGGGTCGCCGTCGTCCACCAACCCCCGCACCAAGCCGTCCGGCTCGGGCACGAACGCCAGCACGCTCTGACCCATCGCACCTCGACGCCGTCGCCGCAGGGCGACCGGCCCGTGGTCTGTCCGGGGTGTGCTCAGTCCTTGCTGCTGAACGCCGCGTCGAAGGCGGCGCTCGGGGCGTCGAAGGCGAGCCGGCGGACGAACTGCAACGCCTCCGGGGCACCGACCAGGCGATCCATCCCGGCGTCCTCCCACTCGATCGAGATCGGGCCGTCGTAGCCGATCGCGTTCAGGGCGCGGAAGCAGTCCTCCCAGGGCACGTCGCCGTGTCCGGTGGAGACGAAGTCCCAGCCGCGGCGCAGGTCGGCCCAGGGCAGGTGCGAGGCGAGCCGGCCACGCCGGCCATCGCCGGTACGCACCTTGGCGTCCTTGCAGTCGACGTGGTAGATCCGGTCGGCGAAGTCGAAGATGAAGTTCACCGGGTCCAGCTCCTGCCAGACGAAGTGCGACGGGTCCCAGTTCAACCCGAACGCGGGCCGGTTGCCGATCGCCTCCAGCGTCCGCTTCGTCGTCCAGTAGTCGTACGCGATCTCGCTCGGGTGCACCTCGTGCGCGAACCGCACCCCCACCTCGTCGAACACGTCGAGGATCGGGTTCCACCGGTCGGCGAAGTCCTGGTAGCCGCGCTCGATCATCGCCGGCGGCACCGGCGGGAACATCGCCAGGGTGTGCCAGATCGACGAACCGGTGAAGCCGACGACCGTCTTCACCCCGAGCTTCGCCGCCGCCCGCGCGGTGTCCTTGATCTCCTCGGCGGCCCGCTGACGGACCCCCTCCGGCTCCCCGTCACCCCAGATCCGGCCGGGCAGGATGTCCTGGTGCCGCTCGTCGATCGGGTGGTCACAGACCGCCTGGCCGACCAGGTGGTTGGAGATCGTGAAGACCTGGAGGTTGTGCTTCGCGAGGGTCTCCTTCTTGCGCTCGACGTACGAGTCGTCGGCGAGCGCCTTGTCGACCTCGAAGTGGTCGCCCCAGCAGGCGATCTCCAGACCGTCGTAGCCCCACTCGGAGGCGAGCCGGCAGACCTCCTCGAACGGAAGATCGGCCCACTGGCCCGTGAAGAGCGTGATGGGTCGCGCCATTGTCCTTCTCCCCTGTTGTGATGGGGATTCCTCGTGCGGACCGGGGCGAGGGTGACCGGACGTGCCCGGCGACGGGCGGTCACCGGTGGGTGTGCGACACACCTCGGCCCGGCGGGTTGCGCCTCCCACCGGGTCACCGGCCACCGTACGGTCGCCGCCCCCACCCTATTTCCGCCGCACCCCATCACGGAAGTCCCGCGGCCGGCCAATCATCCGACCACCTCCTCGGGAGCGGGCAGAACGGCCCGTACGGTGAAGCCACCGCCGGCGCGTGGCCCGGCGGAGAACCTGCCGCCGAGGCGCTCCGTGCGCCGGCGTACCCCGAGCAGACCCCGGCCGGACGCCCGGGGCGCGCGCGCCGGACGGCGCGGGACCGGCGCCCTCGTCGCGGACCTCGATGGTGATGCCCGTGGCGTCGTAGCGCAGGCGGACCGCGACCGGCGCGCCCGGAGTGTGCCGGCCCGCGTTGGTCAGCGCCTCCTCGATGATCCGGTACGCCACCACGTCGACCGGACCGGGCAGCGGCCGGGGTTGCCCGGCCACGGTCCACCGCACCGGTTGACCGGCGGCGAAGCCCTCCACCAGCGCGTCGAGACGATTCAGGCTGGGCGTCGGCGCGAGCGGATCATCGGGCTCCTCCGCCCGGCTGAGCGCGCCGCGCAGTTGGTGGCCTCGCGCCAGCACCATCCCGCGCCACTGCGCGAACCGACCCATGCGGGTCAAGGTACGCCAGCCGCCTGTGCGTCGGCCGCTGGCGTCGGT
>NZ_JAEVHL010000430.1 GCF_016803395.1 Micromonospora tarensis
TTGGGGCCTCTGGGGGCGTCAGGGTGGTCGGGTGGACGTTTTCGTCTCGGCCCGGGCCTACGCCTACGACGCTGACCCTGGTGTTGCAGAGTTCTTCGACCCGCGCGATGTAGCGGCGGGCGTTCTCCGGGAGGTCCTCGGCGGTGCGGGCCTTGGTGATGTCCTCCCACCAGCCGTCGAGTTCCTCGTAGACCGGCTTGGCGTGGTGGAAGTCCGTCTGGCTCATCGGCATGTCGTCGACCCGGACGCCGTTGATCTCGTAGCCGACGCAGATCGGCACCTTGGGCATGCCGGTGAGCACGTCCAGCTTGGTGATGACCAGGTCGGTGACACCGTTGAGGCGGCAGGCGTACCGCGCCACGACCGCGTCGAACCACCCGCAGCGGCGCTCCCGCCCGGTGGTGGTGCCGTACTCCGCGCCGATCTTGCGCAGGTGGTCGCCGTTGGCGTCGAACAGTTCGGTCGGGAACGGCCCCGCTCCGACCCGGGTGGTGTACGCCTTACTCACCGCGATCACCCGGTTGATCGCGGTCGGCGGGATGCCGGCGCCCACGCAGGCGCCACCGGCGGTCGGGTTGGACGAGGTCACGAAGGGGTACGTGCCGTGGTCCATGTCGAGCATGGTGGCCTGGGCGCCCTCCAGCAGCACCGTGTCACCCTGGTCCAGGGCGTCCCAGAGCATCGCCCGGGTCTCCGCGATGTACGGCTTGAGCCGTTCCGCGTACTCCAGGTACTCCTCGACGGTCGCCTCGAGATCGATCGCCTTGCGGTTGTAGACCTTGAACAGGATCTGGTTCTTCTCGCGCAGCGCGAGTTCCAGCTTCTTGCGCAGGATGCCCGGGTCGAGCAGGTCCTGGAGGCGGATGCCGATCCGAGCGACCTTGTCCCCGTACGCCGGGCCGATGCCCCGCCCGGTGGTGCCGATCCGGGACGAGCCGAGGTAGCGCTCGATGACCCGGTCCAGCGCCCGGTGGTGCGGCATGATCAGGTGCGCGTCGCCGGAGATCCGCAGCCGGGACACGTCGACGCCGCGCTCGGCCAGGCCGTCGATCTCGGCGAGCAGCACCTTCGGGTCGACCACCACGCCGTTGCCGATGATGATCATCGCGTTGGGTGAGAGCGCACCGGAGGGCATCAGGTGCAGGGCGTACTTCTGGCCGTCCGGGGTGATCACCGTGTGCCCGGCGTTGTTGCCGCCGGAGTAGCGCACGACGTAGTCGACCCGCTCACCCAGCAGGTCGGTAACCTTGCCCTTGCCCTCGTCGCCCCACTGAGCGCCGATGAGCACGATCGCTGGCATCTTTTCCGCCTCCAGAAGGCTCGGGTGCCAGGTGGCGACCGCTCGGCGAGCCCGGGGTGTCAGGTTAACAAGTAGTGACGGCGTGGCCGGCAGGGGTCGCGTCGAGAGGCAGGAGGCTCCTTCCGTGTACGACGTGGTGCTGCTCACCCTCGGTTCGGAGCGGGACGCTCCCGGGGGCTGTGGCAGCGGAGGAGCCTGCTGCGGCGGCGCGACCGGGACCGACACCAAACCGACCGGCCAAACCGGCGGGGACACCGGGCACTGCGCCACCGAGCGGCCCCGGGTGCCGGTGCTGGCCTGCGCCGACGCGCTGAACGCCCGGGGCGCTCGGGTGGAGATGGTCACCGCCCGCTCGGACGCGGAGATCGACGCGGTGTTGGCCCGGTTCGACGGCCCGGCCCGCCCGGACAGCCTCACCTGGCCGGACCTGGACGGCAAGACCCGGCTGGTCGTCGCCACGGCCAGCGACGGGCAGTTGCGCGCCGTGCTGCGCCGGTTGGTCAAGCGGTACGCCCCAGCGCCGAGCAAGCGACCGGCGGATCTGCCCGGCAACCGGACACTGCCCGATCTGCCGCCGGTGGCCGTACTCCCGCTCGATCCGGCCCGTGGCGGCACCCACCGCGACCTGGCCGCGCAGCTCGGGCTGCCCCGTGACCCGGCGGCGGTGGCCGCCGCTGTGCTGGACGGCACGCCGCGCCGGCTGGACCTGCTCCGCAACGACGGCGGTTCGGTGACCCTCGACGGCGCGCTGCTCGGCGCGGCCGACGACGACGGCCGGCCGCTGCACTGGCGGGCCCGGGTGGAGGTGGACGACACCATCCTCAGCAACGGCGACGAACCGCTGCTGGCCTGCGCCGTCGGCAATGCCGGCGGGTACGCGACGCTCGACGACGTGGCGCTGCTGAGCGCGCCGGACCCGGCCGACGGCCAGGTCGAGGTCGCGGTGGCCGTCCCGGTGGTCGTCCGCTCGGCGTTGGGGCGCAAACGGGTACGCCTCGAAGTCCGGCGGGCCCGTGGGCGGGCGGTGTCGGTGCTGCCCAGGGAAGGCAAGGTGCCGTACCTCGACGACGGCGTCGAGGGCGAGCTGACCCGCAAGCGTTCCTGGTGGATCGAGCCGGCCGCCTGGGCGGTCTGGTCGAGCTGACCCCGGCGGCGCCGAGCGGCCGAGCTGGCTGCGCCGACCGGTCCTCCCGGACGAATGGGCCTATCCTCGCAGGAGGACTGGGGAGGGCCGTAATGGACGAGAACGCCGACCGGGCGCAGGTGCCCGGCCAGCAGCCGGTGCCGGAGCGGGACATCGAACCACTGTGGCCGCCGGATTCGGGCGACGGGGGCGCTGGTGGTGCCGTGCCACCCTGGGCGGCGGTCGCCGAACACCGGGGTGGGCCGCCGTCGGTCACGTCGCCGGTGACACCGCCGGTGGCCGCACCGCCGAGCGGACGGCCGCCGGTCCCCGGTCAACCCGGCGCCGCGGCCCTGCCGCCGCCGTCACCGTCGGACTACCCCTCGCTCACCGGGGCGGTTCCGGCACCCGGT
>NZ_JAEVHL010000431.1 GCF_016803395.1 Micromonospora tarensis
CGTCCGTGCCGACCGGGTCGGCGGCGAGGGTCGGCGGGTGGTACGCGCAGAGGAACAACTCCGGCAGGACGGCCACCCGGGCGCCCCGCGCGGCAGCCTGGCGGACCAGGTCGGCGGCGAGGAGCGCGTTGCCGGCGACATCACCCGGCACGGGGGTGGCCTGAACGGTGGCCACGGTCAGCGGGGCGGCGGGCACGGTGCGGGGTGGAGTCACCGGGCGATGGTAGTCGGCGACATACCAAGCCGTACGTACGGTTTGCATGCCCCGAGGTGACCTGAGACGATCGACGCGTGCCCAGAGTAAGCCAGGACCAGCTCGATGCGCGCCGGCAGGAGATCCTCGCCGCCGCCCGGGCGTGTTTCGCCCGGCTCGGCTACGAGGGGGCGACCGTACGCCGCCTGGAGGAGGCCACCGGCCTGTCCCGGGGCGCGATCTTCCACCACTTCCGCGACAAGGACTCGCTCTTCCTGGCCGTCGCCGAGGACGACGCCGCGGCCATGGTCGAGACGGTGGCCCGCAACGGTCTGGTGCAGGTGATGCGCGACCTGCTCGCCCGCGCCGTCTCTCCGGACACCACCGGCTGGCTGGGCAGCCAGCTGGAGGTGTCCCGACGGCTGCGCACGGACCCGGCGTTCGCCAAGCGCTGGGCGGAGCGGTCCGCGGCGATCGCCGAGGCGACCCGGGACCGGCTGGCCCGGCAACGCGACGCCGGGGTGCTGCGCGAGGACGTACCGATCGACGTGCTGGCCCAGTTCCTGGAGCTGGCCTACGACGGCCTGGTGCTGCACCTGGCGATGGGCCGACCGGCCGGTGACCTGGGCCCGGTGCTCGACCTGGTCGAGGAGGCGGTCCGCCGGCACTGACCGGGAGCGGGGTCTGCCAACCGTGGCGGAGCTGCTCCACAATGGGGCCGCCGATCCCTCCGGTGACAGGAGCAGTCGATGATCGTCCACGCCGCGTCCGGCGACACCTGGGGCATCTCCGGCCCGACCTTCATCCGGTACTACCTCGTGGCGGCCGTCGTGCTGGTGGCGATAGTGGTGTACCACCGGGTCCGGCTCGCCGCCGGATCGGTCAGCGCGCTGACCGCCGACCCACTCGGTCCCCAGCAGGTCGCCTACCTCAACGGCGGGCCTCGACTGGCCGTGCACGCCGCCCTCGGCGGGCTACGCGGTAGTGGCGCGATCGGTGTGCGACCGGACCGCCGACTCACCACCATCGGCGCCGCGCCCACCGGGCTCACCCCGCTGGACCAGGCCATCCACTGGGCCGCCCACCAGCACTCGCGGGTCGGGGACCTGCCGCGGGACGAGCGCGTACGCACCGCGCTGGACCAGATCCGCAACGGTCTGGAGCAGCGCGGGCTGCTGACCAACGACACCCAACGCGCCCGTGCCCGGTTCTGGACCACACTGCTGATCGCCCTGCTGGGTCTCGGCGTGCTCCGGTTGGTCTCCGGACTGTTCAACGGCCACCCGGTCGGATACCTGCTGCTGACCCTGGTCGCACTGCTGATCGTCACGCTGGTGCTGCGCCGGGCGCCGGTGCTCACCCGGGCCGGTCGGGCCGCGCTGCGGGATGTCCGCCGCGCGCACACCCACCTCGCCCCGGCCGCCGCGCCGGCCTACGCCACCTACGGGGCCGCCGGAGCGGCGATGGGCGTGGCCCTCTACGGCACCGCCTCGCTCTGGGTGCTCGACCCGGGCTTCGCCGAGCAGGCCGAGATCCAGCGCCAGGCCGCCGCCGGCAGCGGCTGGACCGGAGGGTCGTCGGGCGGCGGGGACAGCTCCGGCTCGGACGGCGGGTAGCTCCTGCGGCGGCAGCTCCTGCGGCGGTGGCGGGCGGGTGCGGCGGCGGGGGGTGTGGCGGATGAGCGGCCCGGTCGGGGTCGGGCATCGGATGGCGTCCGGAGATCGCCGGTTTCGTGGCCGAGCTGCCCGGCCTGCGGTTCGTCGAGGTGGTGGCCGAGTCGGTGCCCGGCACCGGGCCGCTCCCGTCGGGTCTGGCGCAGCTGCGCGAGCGCGCGGTGACTGTCGTGCCGCACGGGGTGCGGCTCTCCCTCGGCGGCGCCGAGCCGGTCGACCGGGCCCGGGTCGCCCACCTGGCCACGGTCGCGCAACGCCTCGACGCCCCACTGGTCAGCGAGCACATCGCGTTCGTCCGCGCGGGCGGCCTGGAAGCCGGCCACCTGCTGCCGCTGCCGCGCAGCCGGGAGGCGGTCGACGCGGTCTGCGCCAACGTGACCCGGGCGCAGGCCGAGCTTCCGGTGCCGATCGCGCTGGAGCCGATCGCCGCGCTCGTCGACTGGCCGGACGACGAGTTGGACGAGGCCGACTTCCTCACCGAGATCCTGGACCGGACCGGGGCACTGCTCCTGCTGGACGTGGCCAACGTGCACGCCAACGCCCGCAACCGGAGCACCGACCCACTCGCGTTGCTGGACCGCCTGCCGCTGGAACGCGTCGCGTACGCCCACGTGGCCGGTGGCGCGGAGCATGCCGGCTTCTATCACGACACCCACACCGACCCGGTGCCGGCGGCGGTGCTGGACCTGGTCGGCGCGCTCTGCGCCCGGCAACGTCCACCGGCGCTGCTACTCGAACGCGACGGCCACTACCCGCCGGCAGCCGAACTCCGCGCCGAACTGGACGCCCTGGCCGCCGCCACCGGCTATCCGGCCGTCACATGACGAGCGCACCCGCCAGCGGTTCCGCACCGCCGCCCCGGGCAGGGCTCGCCGAGCGGCAGGCCGAACTGGTCGCGGCGCTGGTCGCCGGCGGTGAGCCGCCGGCCGGCTTCGCGCCGGGGCCGCTGGCCGCCACCCGCG
>NZ_JAEVHL010000432.1 GCF_016803395.1 Micromonospora tarensis
CCGGCCAGCACCTCGTCCTCGAAACCCTCCACGTCGATCTTGGCGAAGGTCGGTACCCCGTACTGCTCGACCAGCGCGTCGACGGTGACCACCGGGACCACGATGGCCGCGCTCTCCGCGCTGGCCGACGCGACGCTGACCGCGGCGTACGAGATCGCCGTCGCGGAGCTTTCGGAGGGCACCGAGCGGCCCCGGCTCGCGGTCGTCGCGATGGGCAAGTGCGGCGGTGGCGAGCTGAACTACGTCTCCGACGTGGACGTCATCTTCGTGGCCGCCGAGGACGCCGACCTGTCCGCCGCGACAGTGGTGGCCACCCGGTTGATCCAGGTCTGCGGGCTGGTCGCCTGGCCGGTGGACGCCGCGCTGCGGCCGGAGGGCAGCCGCGGCCCGCTGGTCCGGACCCTCGCCAGCCACCTGGCGTACTACCGACGGTGGGCCCGCACCTGGGAGTTCCAGGCGCTGCTCAAGGCCCGCCCCGCCGCCGGTGACCTGCCGCTGGCCCAGGAGTGGATCGACCAACTCGCGCCGCTGGTCTGGCGGGCCGCCGAGCGACCCGAGGCGGTCGAGGACGTTCGCGCCATGCGTCGCCGAATCATCGACCACATCCCACCGAAGGAGCTGGAGCGCGAGATCAAACGCGGTCCGGGTGGGCTGCGCGACATCGAGTTCGCGGTCCAGCTGCTGCAACTCGTGCACGGCCGGGTCGACGAGACGCTGCGACCACCCGGCACCATCCCGGCCCTGCGCGCACTGGTCGCCGGGGGCTACGTCGGGCGGGCCGACGGCGAGGCGCTGCTGCGCGGCTACCGCTTCCTGCGCAGCGTCGAGCACCGGCTGCAACTACAGGGCCTGCGGCGTACCCACACCGTGCCCGCCGAGCCGGGCGCGCTGCGCTGGCTCGCCGCCGCGCTGGGTTTCACGGCAGCGCCGGGGCGCAGCGCCGTGGAGAGCTTCCGGGCCGAGTGGGTCACCCACGCCGCCGAGGTACGCCGACTGCACGCCAAACTGCTCTACCGGCCGCTGCTGGAGTCGGTGGCCCGGGTGCCGGCCGACGGGCTACGACTCACCCCGGAGGCGGCCCGGAACCGGTTGGAGATCCTCGGCTTCGCCGACCCGGCCGGGGCGCTGCGCCACCTCCAGGCGCTCACCGGTGGGGTGAGCCGCACGGCGGCCATCCAGCGGACGCTGCTGCCGGTGCTGCTCAGCGAGTTCGCCGACGCGCCGGAGCCGGACCGGGGGCTGCTCAACTACCGGAAGGTCTCCGACAAGCTCGGCAGCACCCCCTGGTACCTGCGGTTGCTGCGCGACGGTGGACCGGTGGCCCGTCGGCTGGCCCGGGTCCTCGCCCTGTCCCGGTACGTCGCCGACCTGCTCGCCCGTGACCCGGAGGCGCTGCGGCTGCTGGCCGAGGAGAACGAGCTGGCGCCGCGCCCACCCGAGGTCCTCCGGGAGGGTTTCCTCGCGGCGGCGGCCCGGCACACCGACCCGGTCGAGGCCACCAGCGCGGTGCGGGCCCTGCGTCGTCGGGAGCTGTTCCGGGTGGCCTGCGCCGACGTGCTCTGCCGGGCGGGCGCGCTCGCGCCCAGCCCCAGCCGGCCGGACGGCGCGAACCGACGGCCCCCGGGCTGGCCGACATCACCGCTGTCGGTACGGCGCTCGCCGACGTCACCGACGCCACCCTCGCCGCCGCGCTGCGCGCCGCCCAGGCCAGCCAGCCGGTGCCAGCCGGGCTGCGGTTCGCGGTGATCGGCATGGGCCGGCTCGGCGGGTACGAGTCGAACTACCTCTCCGACGCCGACGTGCTCTTCGTCTACGACCCGCCGGCCGGCAGCAACGACAGCGCCGCCAGCGCCGCCGCGCACGCGATCGCCGAGGAGCTGCGCCGGCTGCTCGGCGTGCCCGCCCCCGACCCGCCGCTGGGCGTCGACGCCGACCTGCGCCCGGAGGGCCGGCAGGGTCCGCTGGTCCGCAGCCTCGCCGCGTACGAGCAGTACTACGCCCGCTGGTCGCGGGTGTGGGAGGCGCAGGCGTTGCTGCGCGCCCGGTTCGTCTGCGGCGACGCCGAGCTGGGCGCCGAGTTCGAGGCGATGATCGAGCCGGTCCGCTACCCGGTCGGCGGGCTGAGCCGCGAGCAGGTCGTCGAGATCCGGCGGATCAAGGCCCGGGTGGAGACCGAACGGCTGCCCCGGGGCGCCGACCCGGCCACCAACACCAAACTCGGTCGCGGCGGGCTGGCCGACGTGGAGTGGGCCGTGCAACTCGTCCAGCTCCGGCACGCCGGCGCGAACCCGGAGCTGCGCGGCACGCGTACCCTCGATGCCCTCGCGGCGGCCGAGCGGGCCGGCCTGATCGACCCGGCGGACGCCGCGGAGATGGCCGCCGGGTGGTCCCTGGCCGCGCAGGTCCGCAACGCGTTGATGCTGGTTCGGGGCCGGGTTGGCGACCAGTTGCCGCGGCACGGGGTGGAGCTGGCCGGCGTGGTCCGGCTGCTCGGCCGGGACGACCCGGGGGAGTTCCTCGACGAGTTCCTGCGCGTCGGCCGCCGCTCCCGCGCCGCTACCGAACGGGTCCTCAATGCCTGACGCGTCACCCCGCGCCGGCGCGCGCGGCTGGGCGGCGGCGACCGGGGCGGCGGTGGTCCTCGCCGTCGCGTTCCTGCTCGCGCCGCCGATGGGCACCGACCTGGCCGCCCAGGTGGCCCGCGCCGGGTTCACCGAACGGTACGGCGACGCGCCCGTCGACTTCGGC
>NZ_JAEVHL010000433.1 GCF_016803395.1 Micromonospora tarensis
ACCCCGCCCACCCCGATCAGGTGGACCGCGCCCAGGTCCTCGGCGGTGAGGGTGCCGGCTGGGGTGAACTGCGCCGTCACCGGGCCACCGCCGCCATGACGAAGGAGCGCAGCGCCTCGTCGCCGTCGCGCCGACCGTAGGCCGCCGCGGCGGCACCCATCGCGGACAACCGCTGGGGGTCGCGGATCAGCGGAATGACGGTGCGC
The DNA here is from genome assembly GCF_016803395.1 of Micromonospora tarensis. Taxonomy (GTDB): domain Bacteria; phylum Actinomycetota; class Actinomycetes; order Mycobacteriales; family Micromonosporaceae; genus Micromonospora; species Micromonospora tarensis. The sequence goes on from NZ_JAEVHL010000433.1 coordinate 207, forward strand.
TCCAGCCAGTCCGGGGTCAGCTCCGCGTCGTCGACCAGCAGCCCACCGCCGGCCTCCACCACGGGCAACGCGTTGCGCCGCTGCTCCTGGTTGCTGTGCGGGTACGGCACGAAGATCGTCGGCAGCCCGATCGCGGCCACCTCGGCGACGGTCATCGCCCCGCCCCGGGCCAGCATCAGGTCGGCGGCGGCGTAACCCAGCTCCATCTCCGACAGGTACGGCAGCGTCACGTACGGCACCGGCAGGTCGGAGGGGATCGGCACCGGCTCGTTGCGGGCCCCCATCACGTGCAGCACCTGCACGCCGTTGCGGGCCAGCTCCTTGGCCGCCCCGGAGACCGCCAGGTTGATCGTGCGGGCGCCGGACGAACCGCCGGAGACGAAGAGCACCGGCAGGTCCGGGCGGAGCCCGAAGTGGGCGCGGGCGGCGTTGCGCAGCGCGTACCGGTCCAGGCTGGTGATGCTGCGCCGCAGCGGCACCCCGACCACCGTGGCGTCGCGCAGCGACTCCGCCTGGCTCGGCTGGTGCGGGAAGCCCACCGCGACGTTCTTGGTGAACTTCATGCCCAACCGGTTGGCCACGCCCGGTGGCACGTTCACCTCGTGGATCACCATGGGCAGTTCCCGGCGCCACGCGGCCAGGTAGGCCGGCACCGAGACGTACCCGCCGAAGCCGACGACCGCGTCGGCGCGGACCTCGTCGATCACCTTGCCCGCGGCGCGGGCCGCGGTCCACATCCGGCCCGGGGTACGGACCAGGTTCATGTTCACCGACCGGGGCAGCTGGTACGCGGGGATCTGCCGTAGGTCGTAGCCGTGCGGCGGGATCAGGTCGTTCTCCATGCCCCGGGGTGTGCCGAGGCAGGTGATCCGGACGCCCGGGTCGTGTCGGCGCAGGCAGTCGGCGAAGGCGAGCAGCGGGTAGACGTGTCCACCGGTGCCACCTCCCGCGAGTACCACCGAACGCAGCGGACCCATCAGCGTCTCCTCTCGCTCGCCGTACCCCTGCGGCTGCGGTCCTGTCGGACCCCGCGCGGCGCGGCCGGTTCGTCGTGGCGCCGCTCGCGGGACCGGGGCACGGACCCTCGGTCACCCGGCGGTGTCGCCGGCCGGCGACGCCGGCCGGGAAGCGGCGGCAACGGGGCCCAGAGTAGTCGGACCCACCGGGCCGGCGGACGGGCATGCAGTGCTCTGGCCGCATCGGGTTCGGCCCGGGCGAAGGACGCCAGCATGCCGACCCCGGCCAACGTCACCACCAGGGCGCTTCCGCCGTCGGAGATGAACGGCAGCGGCAAACCGGTGATCGGCAGCAGCCCGACCACCCCACCGACGTTGATCACGGCCTGGCTGACCAGCCAGGTGGTCACGGCGGCGGCGGCGAGCCGCCGGAACGGGTCGTCGACCCGCCGGGCGATCCGCAGACCGGTGTACGCCAGCACCGCGAACAGGCTGAGCACCACCGCGCAGCCGATCACGCCCAGCTCCTCGGCGATCACCGCGAAGATGAAGTCGTTGTGCGCCTCGGGCAGCCAGTCCCACTTCAGGCTGCCCTTGCCCAGCCCGACCCCGAACCAGCCGCCGTGCTCGATGGCCAGTCGGCCCTGGTAGAACTGGAGGCAGTCGTTGAGCTTGCAGGTCTCCGGGTCCGGCGGGTTGAAGAACATGCTCAGCCGCGCGAGGCGGTAGTTGTCCGAACCGCGCTCGCCGGAACCGGCACCCAGCGAGGCCACCGCGACGAGCAGGCCGACGCCGACCAGCCCGACCACGGTCAGCGCGCCGAACACCCGCATCCGGACGCCGGCGGCCCAGAGCAGGCCGACCACCAGCGCCAGCAGGCAGAGCATCGTGCCGGTGTCGTTGTAGCCGACCAGGACGAAGAGCAGGCCCATCACCGGAAAGAGCGGGGTGGCCAGCTCCCGCCACCAGCCCAGCGCGGCGCCCTTGCGGGCGATCAGGTGCGCGCCCCAGAGCACCAGGGCGAACTTGGCCAACTCGGAGGGCTGCACCTGGATCCCGCCGATGAAGAGCCAGAGCAGCCGCGCCTCGATCGGACCGATCCGGGCGGAATCCTGGTCGGTGAGCCGGGCGTAGGCCAGCAGCAGGTTGAGCACCAACAGCAGGGCGATCGCGGTGAACAGCAGCGGCCGGCCCAGCGACCGGTAGGTGCTGGCGGGCAGGCGCTGGCAGGCCCAGAACGCGCCGATGCCGATCACCGCGAAGATGGCCTGCTTGGTCACCGACGCCGAGGCGTTGCCGTCCTCGGCGTAGTCCTTCACGCTGGTCGCCGAGAAGACCATGGTCAGCCCGATCAGCAGCAGCAGGCCGGCGCTGGACAACAGCAGGTAGTAGCTGGCCAGCGGCCGGTCCAGCAGGCCGCGGAGCGCGGTGAGCCCGCTGGCCGCGTCGAAGCCACGCAGTGGCGTCGGCGGCTCGGCTCGCGCGGCGGCGCGCCG
>NZ_JAEVHL010000434.1 GCF_016803395.1 Micromonospora tarensis
GTGCCGCTGCTCGACGCCGGGCATGTCCATCTCGCCGGAGACGACCGTGCCGGTTGCGACGCGGTGGTCTCCGCGCTGCTGCTGCGGGCCATCGGCCGCGCCGACCCCGGGGCGGTACGCCTGATCGGGTACGACCCGGAGCAGCTCGGCGGTGGCCTGGCCGGTTTCGCCCCGTTGGGCACGGCCGGGCTGCTCACCTTCGTCGGCCCCGGCGGGCTGGGCCCGCTCCTCGACGACCTGGTGGAGCAGATCCGCCGGATCAACGAGACGGTGCTGGCCGGCGAGTACGCCTCGCTGCGCGAACTGGCGAGCGCCACCGGTCGACGCCCCGAGCCGTGGCGGGTGGCGGTGCTGCTCGGTGCTGAGGAGCTGAACCGGCACGAGCGCGGGCAACTGGACCGGGTGGTACGCGCCGGTGCCGCCTGCGGCGTACACCTGGTGGTGCACGGGGTGTCGGTGCCGGACGACCCGACGGTGACCCGGGTGGTGGCCGGGTTGTCCGGCGCGCGGATCGGCGGGTCGGCCGGGCTGTCGGTCCGGCTGGACCCGCCACCACCGGCGACGCTGGTCACCGAGACCTGTCGGGACGTCGCCGCCCGGGTGAACGCGGGCCCACCGCCGACCCCGTTCACCGACCTGCTGCCCCCGCCGGATGCGATGTGGCGGGAGGACTCCGCCGACGGGCTGACCGCCCCGATCGGTGAGGGGCCACACGGTCGGCCGGTGCGGTTGACGCTTGGCGACTATCCACCGCACGCGCTGATCGGCGGGCCGTCCGGCACCGGCAAGACCAACCTGATCTTCGCGTGGATCGGGGCGCTGGCCGCTCGCTACTCCCCCGCCGAGCTGGAGTTCTACCTGCTCGACTTCAAGGAGGGGGTCTCCTTCGCGCGGTTCGCGCAGGGTCGGCGCGACCCGAGCTGGCTGCCGCACATGCGGCTGGTCGGCATCAACGTCAACACCGACCGGGAGTTCGGGCTGGCGCTGCTGCGCTTCCTCGCCGAGGAGTTGCGCCGACGCGCCGACGCGGCCAAGAAGCACGAGGTGACCAAGCTGGCCGAGCTGCGGGCGGTCGACCCGACCGGGCACTGGCCCCGGATCGTCGCGGTGGTCGACGAGTTCCAGATGCTGCTGGCCGGCCGGGACGTGGTCGCCCGGGAGTCGGCGACCTGCTGGAGGACCTGGCCCGACGCGGCCGCTCTCAGGGCATCCACCTGGTGCTCGCGTCGCAGGACGTGCGGGGCATCGAGGCGCTGTGGGGTCGGCCCGCGCTGGTCGCCCAGTTCACCCTGCGCATCGCGCTGCCCAAGGCGCTGCGGATCCTCGCCGAGCGCAACGACGCGGCGCAGTCGCTGCCGCGCTGGCACGCGGTGGTCAACGCCGAGTCGGGCATGGTGGAGGGCAACGAGATCGCCCGGATCCCGTCGGCCAGCGACTGGGAGACCTGGAGCGGGTTGCAGCACCGGCTGTGGCGGATGCGCCCGGCCGACGCCGCACCCGCCCGGCTCTTCGACGGCGACGCGATCCCCCGGCTGGCCGACGCCCCGGACTTCCGGATGCTGGCCGAGCCGGCGGACGGGGGCGTGCCGCGTAACCCGGTGGCAGTGCTCGGCGAGATCATCGACGTGCAGTCCCGGTCGGCGGCGCTGCGCCTGCCGCGTGCCCCCGGGCGCAACCTTGCGGTACTGGGCACCCGGGTGGACGAGGCGTGCGCGGTGCTGGACGCGGCGGCCCGGTCACTGGCCCGCCAGCACCCGCCGGGCACCGCCCGGTTCTCCATCGCCTGCCTCGACCCCGACGCGGACCCGATCGCCCGCGCCCTCTACGACGACCTGGCCGACGACGCCGCCTGGTACGACGAGGAGACCGTCGGCGAGTTGATGGCCGAGACGGCGACGGGCTGGGCGGCCCGGGAAGCCCGCACTACCTGCTGCTGTTCGCGGTCGACGCGGCGGCCGGGGCGCTGGCCGCCCGCGCGGCCGACGGACCGGCCTGGAGCAGCTGCGCCGGATCCTGCACGACGGGCCGGAGCGGCGGACGCACGTGCTGGCCTGGTGGCGGGGCGTCGCCCGGATGCGCGCCGACCTGGGCGGGCCGGCCGCCCGCACCGACCAGATCGGCGCCTGGGTGGCGCTGGACGCGCACGGTGGCGAGTTGGGCGCGTCGCTCTACCCGGGAACCGGCGGCCCGGACTGGTATCCCCGCCCCTGGCGCGGGCTCTTCTTCGACCGGGCGGTCCACCGCACCGGACAGGTGATCATCCCCTACGGACCGTCGCGATGAACGAACCGGTGACCAGCGAGACGTACCCGGCGCAGTTGCGGCGGTTGGCGGACCTGACCGCCCGGGTCCGCGAACAGCGCGCCGAGGCGCACACCTGGCACGAGCGGCAGTGCGCCGCGGCCGAGCGGGCCGTCGCCGAGGCGGTCGACCAGCTCCGGGCCGCCGAGGAGGAACTCGTCGCCGCCCGCGAACAGCAGGAACGGGTGGACGCCGAGGTGGCCCACCTGTGGCAGCAGGTGCGCTCGCGCCTCGGCGTACGCCGACTCGGCGACCCGCCCGCCCCGGCCTACGGCAGCGGAGCCACCGATCCCGTGCCGC
>NZ_JAEVHL010000435.1 GCF_016803395.1 Micromonospora tarensis
CCGCCGGCGGGCCACGTCGCGGGCCCGGCTGGCGGCCCGCAAGGCGCTGAACGTACGCCAGCGTCCGGCGGCGACGAGCCGGTGTTTGATCCCCTCGACCCCGTCCGGCACCGGATAGCCGCCGGCCGGCAGCCAGCGCTCGTAGTCGGCGGTGATCTGCGCGAAGAACGCCGGCCGCAGCTCCGGGGCGATCCGCTGGCCGTTGCCGAGCACCGTCAGGTAGTGCCAGATCATCCGCTCGAAGACGGCCGGGCGCAGCGCGTCCGTCGCCGGCCGCCACGCATCCATCAGGTGGAAGACCCGATGCCACTGGGGAAAGACCTCGAAGTGCCGGTCACCGCGGGTCCGGGTGATCGCGCCGGCGCGGCGTTGCCGGTAGTTGACGCAGACCCGGTCGAGTACGCCGATCCGCTGCGCCGCCATCAGCACCGGGTAGCTGAACGAGACGTCCTCGTACCAGCCGGGCGCGAAGCGCAGCCCCAGGTCGACCAGGAACTCCCGGCGGACCAGCCGGTTCCACGCGGTGTGCAGCAGGTGCATCGCCTCCGGCCGGTCCCGCAGCCGGAAGGTCTCCGGGCCCGGCGACTCCGGAAACACCTCGGCCATCGCGCTGCGGGTGGCGGTGTCGTTCCAGTGGGTACGGACGTGGTCGACCAGCAGCACGTCCGGGCGGGTGGTCCGCAACCGCTCGGCGACCTCGGTCAGGCACTCCGGTGCCAGCCAGTCGTCTCCGTCGAGGAACCACACGTACTCGCCGGCGGCCCGGTCCAGCCCGATGTTGCGGGCTGGACCGAGGCCGACGTTCTCTGCCAGTCGAACCGAGCGGACCCGCTGGTCGCGGGCCGCGTACTCGTCGATGATGTCGCCGCTGGCGTCCGGCGAGCAGTCGTCGACGGCGATCACCTCGATGTCCGTCTCCGGCTGGCCGAGCACGGAGTCCAGGCACTCCCGCAGGTAACCCTGCACCCGGAAGGCCGGTACCACGAAGCTGATCAGGGTCATCCGGCCGTCCCTCCGTCAGCGCGGCGCGGCACCTCCAGCGCCCACCGGCGCGACCGACGCCCGCGCGCTACGGGCCGGTCGCACGAACCAGGCCAGGACGACGCTCACCAGGAAGACCACGAGGAGGTACGCACCGAGTGTAGCCAGCCCGATACCCGCGACGCCGGCAATCGCCGCGAGGGCCAACACCACCGAACGGCCGTCCCAGCCCAGCGTGGCGGCGTGCAGCGGCGGTGCCGCCTGCCGCTTCTCCAGCCGGGCGGTCAGGTCGTAGTGGTGCACGGTGAGCACGAAGACGTACCCGAAGATCAGCCAGCCGGGTGCGCCACCGACCACCCCGACCACGATGGCGAACAGGAACTCGGCGGCCCGCAACGCCGCAGGCACCAGCCAGTCCAGCGGACCGTTGTGCGCCGCCCCGGCACCCAGACCGCCGACCAGCAGCACCAGCAACGCCACCGGCACCGCCCAGCGCAGCCCCTCGGGCGCGTCGGCCAGCAACGCCACCACCAACAGCACCGCCGGGCCGAACGCGGCGACCACCGCCAGGGTCAGCGGCCCCATCGGGCGGACCACCGGCAGCCAACGGGCCAACGGCCCGTCGTCGCGGTGCAGGGTGGCGTCGACCGTGTCCAGCACCGGCACCCACATCCAGCGGGCCCGCAGCGTCCGCAGCGCCCCGGTGTACGCGAACGCCAGCACCCCCCAGACCAGCACGGCGACCAGGCTGACCAGCGGGTTGAACAGCGCCACGGTCAGCGCGATCAGCGCCCACCGCTCACCGATCGGGAAGACCACGGTCCGCTTCAGCCAGTACGACACCGAGCCGGTGTCGGCCTGCACCCGGGTCGACGCCGCGTTGAGCCGGCCACCGATCCCGCCGCTGACGTTCGTCGCCGTACGCGGTCGGCGGGCCGCCTCGTCGTGCAGCACCCCGTACCAGGTGTCGGTCATGTGCCGGACGGTCTGCAACGTCATCGCGGCGATCGCGAGCGCCCAGCCGTTGCCCAGCCCGGCGTGGCTCACCCCGAAGCCCAGCCCGGCGTAGACCAGGTACTCCTTGGCCCGGTCCGCCATCGTGTCCAGCCAGCCGCCCCAGGCGCTGAAGTGCCGGGTGTAGCGGGCCAGTTGGCCGTCCACGCAGTCGAGCACGAAGCCGAGATAGAGCAGCACCGCGCCACCGACCAGCGCGGGCCGCCCGCCGACCCCGAACAACACCGCCGCGGCCAGCGCGAACAGCACCGAGATCGCCGTCACCCCGGTCGGGGTGAGCCGGAGCCGGGCCGCCACCCGGACCAGGTACGGCGACCAGGTGCTGACGAAGTAGGTGGAGAAGAAGTCGTCCCTCTCCTTGACCGAGAGCCGCAGCTCGGCCCGGTCCTCGTCGACGGCGGTCACCGCCGCCTCGGCGGCGGTCAGCCCGGCCGGGTCCTCGACCCGGTGGGCGACGAGCAGGCGTACCCGCTGAGCGAAGATCAGGGTGCCGAGCGCCGCGAGGCCCACGACCAGCCGGTCCACGGCGGACCCGGGGCCACCGGCCGCGACCGAGCCGGCGGAGCTGGCCCCGCCGGACCCCGCCAGCGGCGAGACGTCGCCG
>NZ_JAEVHL010000436.1 GCF_016803395.1 Micromonospora tarensis
CGGCGGGATCTGGGGAGTTGGCTGAGGGTGGGGCGGACGACAACGCCACCACGGGCAGCGCGGCGGCGGGAGTGGTGCACCGGCTGGTTCAGCGGCACGAGACCCTGGCCACTGTCGAATCGCTCACCGGCGGCTCACTGGCCGCGGCGATCGTGGACATCGCCGGGGTCAGCGCCGTCTACCGGGGCGGCCTGGTGGTCTACGCCACCGAACTGAAGGCGACCCTGGCGGGCGTACCCGCGGATCTGCTGGCCGAGCGCGGGCCGGTGGACCCGGAGGTCGCGACGGCGCTCGCCGAGGGCGGCCGCCAGCGGTGTGCCGCGGACTGGGGACTGGCCGCCACCGGCGTCGCCGCCCGGAGCCGCAGGACGACAAGCCCGTCGGCCTGGTCTACGTCGCGGTCGCCGGGCCGAACGGGAGCACGGTCCGCCAGCTCGACCTGGGCGGCGGTCGAGACCATGTCCGCGCGTCGGCGGTGATCGAGGCGCTGCGGCTGCTCGCCGAGCGGCTGCACGCCACCGACCACGCGGAAGCCGACTCGACGGAGGCCGACGCCGTGTTCGCCGACGCGGTGGACGCCGAGGCCACCCCCACCGACACCGACGTGCCGGAGAGCGGTTCAGCGCGCGCGGCCGGGGCCGCCCGGGGCGGAGCGGGACCGTCCGGCGGCAGCCGCCGTTGACCCGGCCCCAGCGAACCGACGGGCGGGGCGGGATGTCGCGCGGGCCCGCAACGGGTACGGTTGCGGGAAGGCTCCGACGTTCGGGGTCGGCGCGGCCCGCCGCGACCGGCTGTCCGACGCCGGGCGCGAGGTATCCCTCAGGGGGAGGTGCGATGATCCTGCTACGCCGGGTGATCGGTGACGCACTGCGCGCGCGCCGGCAGGGGCAGCAGCGCACGCTGCGTGAGGTGTCCACCGCCGCCAACGTCAGCCTCGGCTACCTCTCCGAGATCGAGCGGGGGCACAAGGAGCCGTCCAGCGAGCTGCTCGCCGCGATCTGCGACGCCCTCGGCGCCCGCCTGTCCGAGTTGCTGCGCGAGGTGAGCGACACCGTGGCGCTCGCCGAGCAGATGCCCGGCGTGCTCGTCTCGATGCCGGACGAGCCGGCCGAAGCCGGGGCCAAGAGCACCAGCCGGGGCGTTCGCCAGGTCACCTCCGATGGCAAGGTCGCCGTCTCGGTCCGGCAGGACTCGCCGCTCAAGGCCACCCTGCGCAGCACCCGGGTCCGCCCCACCGAGCGTGACCGGGACGTGGTCTGCGCCGCCTGAGCCGCCGATCCGGTTGACCATGGGCGGTCTGGCCCCGGCCGCGTAGGGTTGCTCGCAGGAGCCGTCGGTGCTGTCGACCACCGGTACGGATGCCTTGCTGGCGTTCGGCTGGGACGATGGAGACCGGCCGGTCATGGTCGGCGGTCCAACCGCCCGGCTGTGGTGGAGCGAGCGACTGAGGGGATACCGCGGAGATGGCGAACCCGTTCGTCAAGGGTTGGAACTACCTGATGGCGCTCTTCGGTGCGAAGATCGACGAGCACGCCGACCCCAAGGTGCAGATCCAGCAGGCCATCGAGGACGCCCAGCGGCAGCACCAGGCGCTGGTTCAGCAGGCTGCCGCGGTGATCGGCAACCAGCGTCAGCTGGAGATGAAGCTGTCCCGGCAGATGACCGAGGTCGAGCGGTTGCAGGGCAACGCCCGGCAGGCCCTGGTGCTGTCCGACCAGGCCCGAGCCAAGGGCGACGAGGCCGAGGCGGTGCGGTTCGAGCAGTCCGCGCAGACCCTGGCCAGCCAGCTGGTCTCCGCCGAGCAGGCCACCGAGGACCTGAAGACCCTGCATGACCAGGCGTTGGGTGCCGCCGCCCAGGCCCGCCGTGCGGTCGAGAACAACTCGATGATCCTCCAGCAGAAGCTCGCCGAGCGCACCAAGCTGCTCAGCCAGCTGGAGCAGGCCAAGATGCAGGAGACGGTGGCCCGCTCGCTGGAGTCGATGTCCTCGCTGACCGCGCCGGGCACCACCCCGTCCCTGGACGAGGTGCGCGACCGCATCGAGCGCCGGTACGCCAACGCGATGGGTCGCGCCGAACTCGCCGGCAACTCCGTCGAGGGACGTATGTTGGAGATTCAGAAGGCCACCATCGACTCGGCCGGCTCCGCCCGGCTGGAGCAGATCCGGTCCAGCATGGCGGGGGAGCAGCTCGGCGGCGCGGCGCAGCGACCGGCCGTGCCGCAGGCCGAGCAGTCCGGCCCGGCCAACGACCCGACGGCCGCCGCCCGGCTGGACGAGCTGCGCGCCAGCATGGCCCGTGAGCGGGGCACCGGCGACCCGACCGCCGCCGGCTGAACGACCGGACCGAGGAGGTCAGGGTGGCAGACGAGCGGACGCGCTATTTCCGCAGGCTGGCTCGGCTTCGCCGGTCCGCCCGCCGGTGGAGTGTGCTGGCCGGTGGGCTCGGCGGGGCGGCGTCGGTGCTGACGCCGTACGCCGGACTCGGTCTGCCGACGCGGGCTGGGCCGGCGCCGCGGGCAGTGCGGTGGCGCTCGCCGCCTGGCGCTGGATTGACGTGCGCGCCCTGGCCGCCCAGCCGGCACC
>NZ_JAEVHL010000437.1 GCF_016803395.1 Micromonospora tarensis
GCTGGCGGCCCGCGCGGCGCTGGCGCGACGGCGGCCCGGGTGGGCTCTGCTCGGCACCGGCGCGGCGCTGGCGCTACCGGTGGTGCTGGTCGGCGCCGCCCTCTGGCCCTACGTGCTGGTGTCCAGCAGCGACCCGGGCGCCTCGCTGACGGTCGCCGACGCCGCCGCCAGCGCCCCGACTCTGCGGCTGCTCGGCTGGGTGGCGCTGCCGCTACTTCCGGCCCTACTAGGCTTCCAGGCGATGTGCTGGTGGGTTTTCCGAGGACGGACCGACGGTAGGGCACCGGTGTACTGGTGAGCCGCCGTCCGTTCGACAGTCGTCTGCTGCGCCGGGTCCCCGCGGCCCGGGGCGATCTTGCCGTGCTCGCGCTGCTGGGGGTGCTGGCCGCCGGATTGATCGTGGCGCAGGCGACCACGCTCGCGGCGCTGCTCGCCACCGCCATCGACGGTCGGCTGGACCGACCGGCGTTGGCCGGCTTCGTGGGCGCTGTCGCTGCCCGCTCGGCGCTGGTCTGGGCGCAGGGCACGGTCTCCGCGCGGGTCGCCGCCACGGTGAAGGCCACCCTCCGGGCCGACCTGCTCGCCGCGGTGGGCCGGCACGGGCCCGGCTGGGTGGCCGGGCAGCGGGCCGGTGAGATCGCCACCCTGGCCGGGCGCGGGTTGGACGCGCTGGACGCCTACTTCACCGGCTACCTGCCGCAGTTGGTGCTCAGCGTGACGGTGCCGCTCGCGGTGCTGGCCCGGGTGGTCTTCGCCGACTGGAGTTCGGCGGTGATCATCGCGCTGACCCTGCCGCTGATCCCGGTCTTCGGCGCGCTGCTCGGCTGGCAGGCGCAGGCCGCCACCGAACGGCAGTGGCGACGGCTCGCGCTGCTCGGCGGGCACTTCCTGGACATGGTCGCCGGGCTACCCACGCTTCGCGCGTTCGGGCGGGCCCGGGCACAGACCGCCGTGGTCCGCCGGATGGCCGACGGCCACCGCGTCGCCACCATGAAGACACTGCGGATCGCGTTCCTCTCCGCGCTGGTGCTGGAGTTGGTCGCCACCCTCTCGGTGGCGCTGGTCGCGGTGCCGGTCGGCATCCGGCTGCTCGGCGGCGGGTTGGCGCTGCAGACCGCGCTGCTGGTGTTGCTGCTCACCCCGGAGGCGTACCTGCCGCTGCGGGCCGCCGGCAGCCGCTTCCACGCCAGCATGGAGGGGTTGGCCGCACTGGATCAGGCGCTGACCACCTCCGCCACGCCCGCCGCGCCCCGGGCCGCGGCGGGCGCAGCCACTCCGGACGCCCGGCGGGAGATCCGGTTCGAGGGGGTGATTGTGGCGTACCAGCGCACCACCGCGCTGCGCGACGTGACCCTCACCATCCGGCCCGGCGAACGGATCGCCATCATCGGGCCCAGCGGCGCCGGCAAGAGCACCCTGCTCGGCCTGCTGCTCGGCTTCGTGACCCCGACCAGCGGCCGGATCACCGTCGACGGGGTCGACCTCGCCACCGCCGACCTGGACGCCTGGCGTCGGCAGCTCGCCTGGGTGCCACAGCGGGCGCACCTCTTCGCCGCCTCGCTGGCCGACAACATCCGCCTCGGCACACCGGACACCCCGGCGGAGACGCTCGCCGCCGCCGTGCGGGACGCCGCCCTGGACGACGTGGTCGCCGGTCTGCCGGATGGTCTGCACACAGTGCTCGGGGAACGCGGGCACGGGCTCTCCAGCGGGCAGCGGCAGCGGGTGGCGCTGGCCCGGGCGTTCCTGCGGGCCGCCCCGGTGGTGCTGCTCGACGAGCCCACCGCCCGACTGGACACCGCCGCCGAGTCGGTGGTGCTCGACGCCACCCGGCGGCTGGTCGCCGGACGGACCGCGCTGCTGGTCGCGCACCGACCGGCGCTGCTCGCCGACGCCGACCGGATCCTGCGGGTGGAGGACGGCCGGGTCACCGAACTGACACCCGAGTCGACCGGGAAGGCGACCCGATGAGCGTGGCAGGGCAGCCGATGGACGCGGAGCCGGTCGACAGCGCCGCACCGGTCGGGCGGACCGCCGCCGAGCGGGCCGTGCTGCGACTGGCCCGGCCGTACCTGGGCCGCCTGGTCGGCGCCGGGCTGCTGGCCGCCGCCACCGAGTTCGCCGGGCTCGCCCTGATGGCCACCGCCACCTGGTTGTTGATGAGCGCCGCCGGCCAGCCTCCGCTGGACCGGCTCACCGTGGCGATCGTCGCGGTCCGGGCGCTGGCGATCAGCCGGGGGGTCCTCCGTTACACCGAACGGCTCGCCGGGCACGACGCGGTGCTTCGCATGATCACCGACGTGCGGGCCCGGGTCTTCGCCACCCTCGCGGCCCGTCGCGACGCGGTACACCGCTCCGGGGACGTGCTGAGCCGGCTGGTCTCCGACGTGGAGGCCGTCCAGGACCTGCTGCTGCGGGTGCTGGTTCCGGGCTCGGCGGCGGCCCTGGTCGGCGTGTTGGCGGTCGGCGTGGCGGCGCTGATCTCACCGCCGGCCGCCGGTGCGCTCGGCGTCGGGCTCCTGGTCGCCGGGGTGGCCCTGCCGGCGCTGGCCACCGCGGTCACCCGCCGCAGCGCGGCCGAGGT
>NZ_JAEVHL010000438.1 GCF_016803395.1 Micromonospora tarensis
GCGGCCCCGACGCGCCCGGCGCGGCCGCCCTGCCGACGAGCTGACCGCGCTCGGCAGCCGGGTCACCGTGTGCGCCGCCGACGTGGCTGACCGGGCGGCGCTGGCCCGGGTGCTCGACGACGTGCCGGCCGAGGTCCCGCTGACCGCCGTCTTCCACACCGCCGGCGTGCTCGACGACGGCTTCATCGCGGACCTGACGCCGCAGCGGTTCGCCGCCGTGGACGCGCCGAAAGCGGTGGCCGCCCGCCACCTGCACGAGCTGACCGCCCGGCACGACCTGGACGCGTTCGTGCTGTTCTCCTCGTTCGCCGGTCTGGTCGGCAACGCCGGCCAGGCGAACTACGCGGCTGCCAACTCCTACCTGGACGCCCTGGCCCGGCACCGGCGCGCGGAGGGTCGCATCGCGACCTCCGTGGCCTGGGGTGCCTGGGCCGACGGCGGGCTCGCCGACGGTGCGGTCGGTGAGCGGCTGCGCCGACGCGGGATCGTGCCGATGCCGCCGGAGCGGGCGCTGTCGGCGCTGCGGGCCGCCCTCGACGCCGACGAGACCTGCGTCGCGGTGGCCGACATCGACTGGGCCCGCTTCGGCGCGGCCTTCACCGAGGTACGCCCCAGCCCGCTGCTGCGCGATCTCGTGCCGCCCGACACCGAGGCGTCGACCGGCGCCGAAATCGCCGCCCAACTCGCGGCGTGCTCCCCGGCCGAACGCGCCGACCTGGTCCTCGACCTCGTCCGCGCGCACACCGCGACAGTGCTCCGCCACGACTCGACCCAGACCGTCAGCCCGCACGTCGTCTTCCGGGAACTGGGCTTCGACTCGCTGACCCTGCTGGAGCTGCGCAACCGGCTCGCCACGGTCACCGGGGTGCGGCTACCGGCGACCGCCCTGTACGACCATCCGACACCGGCGGCGCTCGCCGAGCACCTGCACGACCTGCTCGCCCCGGCCGACGCGGCGACCGCCGAAGCCGACACCGACACCGACACCGACACCGACGAGTTCGACACGATGACCGCCGCGGCCCTGGTCCGCCTGGCACTGGAAGGCGGGGATCGGTGAGCGACGCCACCGAATTGGTGCAGGCACTCCGTGCCGCCCTGCGAGACAACAAACGTCTCAAAGAGGACAACCGGCGGCTCGCCGAGACCGCTACCGAGCCCATCGCGATCGTGGCGGTGGGCTGCCGTTTCCCGGGCGGCGTCAGCGGCCCCGACGAGTTCTGGGACCTGCTGGCCCGGGGCGGCGAGGCCATCGGGCCGGTCCCGGCCGATCGCCGCTGGGGCGTCCCGGGCACCGGCCACACCGAGGGCGGCTTCCTCGCCGACGCCGGCGACTTCGACCCCGGCTTCTTCGGCATCAGCCCACGGGAGGCCCGGTCGATGGACCCGCAGCAGCGGCTGCTGCTCGAGGTGGCCTGGGAGACGCTGGAGGGCGCCGGCCTCGACCCGACCGGGCTGCGCGGCAGCCGTACCGGGGTGTTCGTGGGCACCAACGGTCAGGACTACGGCGCGCTGGCACAGGCCGACGCGGGCACCGAGGGCTACCTGATCACCGGCAACGCGGCGAGTGTCGTGTCCGGACGGGTGTCGTACACGTTCGGGTTCGAGGGTCCCGCGGTCACCGTGGACACCGCCTGCTCGGCGTCGCTTGTCGCGCTGCACCTGGCCGCCCAGGCCGTACGGCGGGGAGAGTGCCAGCTGGCGCTGGCCGGCGGTGCCACGGTGATGGCCACCCCTACCGCGTTCACCGAGTTCAGCCGGCAGGGCGGCCTGGCGTCGGACGGGCGGTGCAAGGCGTTCGCCGCCGACGCGACGGCACCTCCTGGGGCGAGGGCGTCGGGTTGGTGCTGCTGGAACGGCTCTCCGAGGCACGTCGCCTCGGCCACCCGGTGCTGGCCCTGCTGCGCGGCAGCGCGGTCAACTCCGACGGCGCCAGCAACGGCCTGACCGCGCCGAACGGCCTGGCCCAGCAAAGGGTGATCCGCGACGCGCTGGCCGCCGCCCGGCTCGGCCCGCAGGACGTGGACGCGGTCGAGGCGCACGGCACCGGCACCGCCCTCGGCGACCCGATCGAGGCGGACGCGCTGATCGGCGTGTTCGGCGCCAACCGGGACCGTCCGCTCTGGCTCGGCTCGCTGAAGTCGAACATCGGCCACACCCAGGCCGCCGCGGGGGTCGGCGGCGTCATCAAGATGGTGCTCGCCCTGCGGCACGGCCTGCTGCCGCGCACGCTGCACGCCGCCCGGCCGACCCCGCACGTGGACTGGACGGCCGGCGCGCTCCGGCTGCTCACCGAGGCGCAACGGTGGCCACGCTCCGAGCGTCCACGGCGGGCCGGGGTGTCGTCGTTCGGGGTCAGCGGCACCAACGCGCACGTGATCGTCGAGGAGACTCCGGAGCCGGAGCCGGAGCCAGCAGAGGCCGCCCCGGTCGGCACCGTCCTGCCGTGGCTGCTCTCCGGCCACACCGAGCAGGCGCTGCGGGCGCAGGCGGTCCGGCTGCTGGCGCGGGTCGACACCCGGCCGGAGCTGTCGCGCTCGACGTGGCGTACACCCTCGCCGCCGGCCGGCCGCGCTGCCGCAG
>NZ_JAEVHL010000439.1 GCF_016803395.1 Micromonospora tarensis
TGGGGCGTGGGGTTTGGGGTTTGGGGTTTGGGTTAGCCGGCGCGGCGGATGGGGCGGCGGGCCAGGTAGCGGAGCAGGTCGCGGATGTGGTGCTTCTCCTCGGCGGGGACCGTGGGGTCGGCCAGTCGATCCAGGATGGCCCGAACGTCCGCCTCGACCGGGCCGTCGTCGTGGCGTCTGCGCGGCGCGGGCCCGGCGTCGGGTAACCCGAGGGCGCGGAACGCGGCAGCGACCGGCAGGTCCAGGGCGGAACAGAAGCCCCGCACTTTGGCCAGTTCGGGATAATCCTGCCAGTCACCGGCCAGCCAACGGAACACGGTCGAGCGACCGACGCCCGTGTGCGAGGCAAGATCAGTTACCGTCCAGCCGCGTTCGTCGCGAGCGTCATCGATGGCGCGCCGGACGAAGCGAGCGAAGGCCATCTGCGGTGATAGGTCGGCGGATCCCATCCCTGTGTGTCTTCCCCTCCCGCGGAGCACCGGGACGATGCGCCTTCCGAGGGTAGTACGCCGGCAGCCGGAAACAATTGACTGACCGCACAAACTGTCCCGTTGACGAGACTTTTCTCCGACCGCCTGGTTGCAGACCGAAAATTGCATCCAGCGATCATCGTCGTTCTTCGATTAAGCTCGGTGCCCGTCCTGGCAGGAGACCTGTGCCTGTCGCGCCCGACCGGACCACCGCCGAGGAGCACCATGGCCGAATCGAGCCGCCCCCAGCCGTACCAGCCCGGTGCGGTGAGCCTCTTCTTCGTCGCCAAGGCTGGCGTCTTCGCTGCCGCCTTCTGGATCTGGTTGCTGCTCCTGGTGCTCCGCACCGACTCGGCGACCGGTCTCCAGGTGCTGGCCGCCACCGGCGCCATCACCACCACGCTCGTCGGCGTCGTGCTCGGTGCCCGGATGGCGTTGCAGCACAACGCCGCCATCCGGCACGGCGAGGTCAAGAAGCTGCTGGTGGACATCTCCTGGAATGCCTTCGCGGCAGCCGGCAACGCCGAGAGCACCGGCAAGGTCGTACCGTTCCCGACCGTCCCGGCCGATGGCGAGTGGGTCGGTCAGCGGTCCGGGGCCGACCGGGTGTCGGTCCTCGACGGTGCTGCCGGCCGCAGCCGCGGTGGCAAGGCGGGCCGCCGTCGCTAGTCACCCGGGCAGCGCCGGTCGCTAGCCGGCAGGCGCTTCCTCGGCGGCCAACAGGCTCTCCAGCCGGGGCATGACCCGCCACTGGTCCACCAGTTCGCGGTACTCCGTACGCTGCGCCTCCGTCGTCGCCCCGCCCGTGCGACGGGCACGGATCAGCAGGTTCCGCGGTGTGTGCTGCGAGTCCACGAACTCCACCACCTCGGTCCGGTACCCGTGCACCCGCAACAACCCGGCCCGCAGTGCGTCGGTGAGCACGTCGGCGAAGCGCTCGCGCAGGATGCCCTGCCGGGTCAGCAGGTCGTACGGGGGCGGGGCGGGGTGGGCCCGAAGCTGCTTCGCCAGGTCGTGATGGCAGCACGGCGCGGCCAACACCCACCGGGCCTCCCAGCGCACCGCGCGGGCCAGCGCCTCGTCGGTGGCGGTGTCGCAGGCGTGCAGCGCCAGCACCAGGTCAGGGGTGGGGTCGACGACGGCGTCGGCAATCGTGCCGGCCACGAAGGTGACCTGGTCGGCCCAGCCCAGCCGGTGCGCCAGCTCGGTGTTGCGCCGCCGCTGGTCCTCCCGAACGTCGACGCCGACCAGGTGGACGTCGAGCCCTCGACCCGTCAGGTACCGGTAGGCGGCGAACGTCAGGTAGGCGTTGCCGCAGCCCAGATCGACCACCCGCAGCGGACCGGTCAGCTCGTCGGGCAGGGTCGCGGCCAGCGCGCGCAGGAACGCGTCCACCTGGCGGCGCTTGGCCGCCGAACCACCGATCTCCGCGAAGATCGGGTCCCCGGGGTCGAGCAGATACTCCTTGGCCCGGTCGTTCCCGCCCAGCGTCATTACCGGCCGGGACGTCGCGGCCCGGTGCACCTGTGCCTCGCCGGACTTGGTCACCCGCAGTTGCAGTGTCGCGTCGGCCGTCTCGACGTGCCAGTTGCCGAACGGCTCTGCCAACAGTTCGTCGACCGCCATGGCCGCTTCCGAACCGGGGGCGACGTTGCGGGTGTACGGGCGGGTGCCGTCGGACGTGGCGATCTGCAGTCGGGGCCCGGCCTTCAGCGTCACCGGCCGCAGCTCGGCCCGGACCACGGTCGGGCGACGCCCCCGGCGGCGTCCGGCGGCGACCGCACGGGTCAGCGTGGGGTCGAGCAGCAACGCCCGAACCTCGGTCAGGGCGGCGTCCAGTGGTTGCGGCATCGTTCCATCTTCGGCAGGTGGGGTGGGAGACGGGAACATCCCCCGTACCGCGGCGAGGCGGTGCGGGGGATGTCAGATGTGGCTGGTCGTGGTCAGTCCGCGGTCGCCTCGGCCGGCGTATCCGCACCGGAACCACCACCACGGCGGCGTCGGCGGCGGCGCGGCTTGGACGGCTCGCCCTCGCCGGCGGCCGGCTCGGCGGGGCCGGCGTCGGCGGAG
>NZ_JAEVHL010000440.1 GCF_016803395.1 Micromonospora tarensis
GGTCCACGTGAGGCGACGCAGCGCGCCCGACCGGCCCGGATCGGATCCCGGCCAGGGCGCGGGTGCTCGGACGCCGCCGGCAACCCATGCCCACCACGGCTCGGCTCGCCACGCGACGGACCAGGCAGGGCGTGCCCGCCCCGCTCCGGCGCCGGCTCCTGGCCGAGGATCGGCGTGGGCCGCTCGGCGCACAGGTACTGCGCCATGTCGTCGTGCGGCGTGACCACCTGCCGGGCCTTGTCCATGTCCCAGATGGCCTGCGCGGTGGCCTTGCCGGACGGCCACGTGGCGATGATCCGCCAGGTGCCGTCGTCGCGCCGGTACGCGTCCCAGGAGATCTTCTCGGTGTCGATGCCGTGCTGGCTCAGTCGGCCGTTGACCACCTCGGCGAGCGGGGTGGGCTTCTCCGCGCCCTTGAGCCGGGTGCGCCGGGCGTGCTGGGCGAGCATCGCCCGTTCCTGGAGCACCGGGCCGGCGTAGCGCAGCACGCGGTCGACCGGCACCCCGGCGATCCGGGCGACGTCCTCGGCGGACTCACCGGAGCGGATGCGGGCCTGGATGTCCCGGGGGGACAGTGAGGGAGTCGGGTCGACGGTGCTCGGTGCCACCGCGAGCGGCGGGGCACCCGGTTCGGGGTGCATCACGCCGGCGATGCGTTCGTCGATCGGCAGGGCGAGGAGTCGCCCAACCTCGTCGGCGAGCACCAGCGCCTGGCCGTCCTCGGAGAGGGCGACGAAGCGTACTGGGCGCATAGCGTTGCCTCCGTCCCGCTTCGCTGGCCGTACGCCACGAGTCGGCCACCCAGGCGTCTCGGACCACCGTACGCGCATCTGCCTCGGGGTGGGGGAAGCGACACCCCGCATGTCGTGACTGAGCTGCGGCGATGATCACGTCGTGTCCGTGGAGGCCCCAACGGACACCGACCGTGACCGAACGTCAGAGTCGCTCGACCACGTAGTCGATGGACGCGGTGAGCGCCTCGACATCGGCCGGCTCGACGGCCGGGAACAGCGCCATCCGCAACTGGTTGCGACCGAGCTTGCGGTAGGGCTCGGTGTCCACGATGCCGTTGGCGCGCAGCGCCTTGGCGATCGCCGTGGCGTCCACCCCGTCAACGAAGTCGATGGTGGCGACCACGTTGGAGCGCAGCGCCGGGTCGGTGACGAACGGGGTGGCCACGCTGGACCGCTCCGCCCAGCCGTACACGGCGGCGGCGCTCTCGGCGGTGCGCTTGGCCGCCCAGGCCAGGCCGCCCTGCGCGTTCATCCAGTCGGTCTGCTCGGCGGCCAGGAAGATGGTGGCCAGCGCCGGGGTGTTGTAGGTCTGCTCCAGCCGCGAGTTGTCGATCGCGGTGACCAGGTCGAGGAAGGCGGGGATGTAGCGCCCGGACGCCTTGATCTCGGCGGCCCGGTCCAGCGCGGCCGGCGACATCAGGGCCAGCCAGAGGCCGCCGTCGGAACCGAAACACTTCTGCGGCGCGAAGTAGTAGACGTCGGTCTCGCCGACGTTGACCTCCAGGCCACCCGCGCCGGAGGTGGCGTCGACCAGCAGCAACGCTCCCTCGTCGGCCCCGGCCACCCGGTTGATCGGGACGGCCACGCCGGTCGAGGTCTCGTTCTGCGGCGTGGCGTAAACGTCCACGCCGGACTCGGCGACCAGGGCCGGCGCACTGCCCGCGTCCGCCTTGCGGACGGTCGGCTCGCCCAGGAACGGGGCGTCCTTGACCGACTTGGCGAACTTGGCGCCGAACTCGCCGAAGCTGGCGAACTGGGCCCGGTCGCGGATCAGCCCGAAGGTGGCGACCTCCCAGAACGCTGTGGTGCCACCGTTGCCGATCACGACCTCGTAGCCCTCGGGCAGCGAGAAGAACTCGGCGATCCCGGAGCGCAGCCGGGCCACCTGGTCGCGGACCGTCTTCTGCCGGTGCGAGGTGCCGAGGTAGGAGGTCGCGACCTCGGCGAGGGCGGACACCGCCGCGGGGCGAACCTTGGACGGGCCGCAGCCGAAGCGTCCGTCGGCGGGCTTGATCTCATCGGGAATCCGGATGATCGGTGCGTCAGCCACGGTCTTGAAGATCCTTCCGCAAGGGCGAGGGCGGGCCCGGCGACACTGCCGACCCTCATCCTCGCACTCGGAGCCATCGGTGAAAGCCTCGCCCCCGAGGGCGGCGCTGAGGCCTTCACCACATGTCGGCGGCATCCGCCGGCCCGCGCACAGCAAAGGCCCCTCCCCGACGCCCGGCGTCGGGAAGGGGCCTTCGTCGTCGCTCAGACGCCGTGCGGGATCGCCGCCCAGCCCTCGACGTCGGACGGCTTGCGGGTCTCCGGGCCGATGTAGCGGGCGGAGGGGCGGACCAGCCGCTGGAGGCGCTTCTGCTCCAGGATGTGCGCGCTCCAGCCACCCATCCGCGCGCAGGTGAACATCGAGGTGAACATGTGCGCCGGCACCTCGGCGAAGTCCAGCACCACGGCCGACCAGAACTCGACGTTGGTGGCCAGC
>NZ_JAEVHL010000441.1 GCF_016803395.1 Micromonospora tarensis
CGGTGCGCTCGCCGGGTCCGCCGCCGGTGTGGCGGCCCGGTCGCCGCCTCCGCTGACCCCGATTCGTCGACGGCGTCCGTGCCGGACGCCCGATCCGCCACCGGTGCCGCGGCCAACCCGCGCACCGGCTCGTACCCCTCGAAAGGACTCTGATGCGTCGTCTCGTCGCCGCCCTCGCCGCGGCCGTCGCCCTCGGCGTCGGACTCACCGCCTGCGGTGAGAGCGACCCGGTCGCCGGCTCCAGCACCGGGGAGACCCGGGAGATCACCCACGCCATGGGCGCCACCAAGGTCCCGGCGGAGCCCAAGCGCGTCGTCGTGCTCGACACCGACAAGATCGACACGGCGCTCTCGCTGGGCATCACGCCGGTCGGCGCCGCCACCGCCGGTGAGGCGAAGAGCTGGCCAACGTACTTCGGCGCGGACAAGCTCGCCAGCATCAAGGAGGTCGGCACCCTCACCGAGCCCGACCTTGAGGCGATCAACGCGCTCAAGCCGGACCTGATCCTCGGCAGCAAGTTCCGCCAGGAGAAGTTCTACGACGAGCTGGCCGCCATCGCGCCGACCGTGTTCACCGAGAAGGTGGGCATCACCTGGAAGGACAATTTCCTGCTCGACGGCAGGGCGCTCGGCCGTGAGCAGCAGGCCAAGGACCTGCTCGCCACGTACGAGAAGCGGGCCAAGGACTTCGGCGCCACAGTGGGCGACGCCGCCGCCCGCAAGGTGTCGATCGTCCGGTTCCTGCCCGGCAACATCCGGGTGTACGGCCCGGACTCGTTCTCCGGCATCGTCATCGGCGACACCGGCCTGGGCCGCCCCGAGCGGCAGCTGCTCGCGGACAAGGAGGACAAGCGCTTCGACCTGGTCAGCCCCGAGCGGATCAACGAGGTCGACGGCGACGTCATCTTCGTGACCGCGTACGGCGACAAGGCCGCCGCCGAGCAGAGCAAGGTGGCCGGTGGAACCCTCTGGAAGGGCCTCGGCGCGGTCAAGGCCGGCAAGGCGTACCCCGTCTCCGACGAGGTCTGGATGACCGGCATCGGCGTCGGCGCCGCCAACAAGATCCTCGACGACCTGGCCAAGTACCTCCCCGCCGCCTGACGCCCCTCGCGATTGCCCGCCGCGCCCGCGCCCGCGCCTGCCCGCCCGCGCCCGCGCCCGCGCATGATCGTGCTCGATCCAGGATGTAGTGGCTCCCCGTACAGGGAGGCCACTACATCCACCTTCCAGCGCGATCATCGCGATCACCTCGACCGGATGGAGCGGGCAGGTGCGCGTAGGGCGGCGCGGGCCTCGGCGAGAAGGTCGTCGGAGGTGAGCGTGATGATCGCGATCACCGACACCGCACGGAGCGGGCACGTGCGCGTAGGGCGGCCCTGACCTCGGCGAGGAAGCCGTCGAAGTCGTCCCGGAGGCGCTTGGCAGTCACGTGCAGCACGATCCACTCGTCGCCGAGCAGTCGGTTGAGCCGGCGGCGGTCTCGGTGAAACTGCTCGGGATCGTCGTGCCAGAGCCCGTCGTACTCCACCGCCACCTTCAACTCCGGCCACGCCAGGTCAAGCCGGGCCACGAACCGACAGTGGTCGGCGACGACCCACTGGGTCTGTGGGCGGGGCAGGCCGGCGAGCACCAGCCTGACACGAATGCGTGACTCCTGGGGTGACTCCGCGCCGGCATCGGCCAGATCAACCGCGCGCAGCAGGCTTCGCCAGCCGCGTCGACCGGCGCGATCCAGTGCGTACTCGCGAAGGGTTGACACGTCGGTGAGCCGCCTCGCCAGCATGCCGTCGAGGACGACCACCGCCTCGACCACGTCGAGCCACAGGGCGAGGTCCCAGCAGGTACGCGCGGGACTTGTCACCCTGACCCCGGCCCGGTCCACCGTGTCGCCCTGCTCGATCTCCCCGTGGTGGATCCGGAGACCCGCGGTCGGCCCGATCCGGGCTGCTCGTGGAACCAGCACGTCCACCGGCTCGGTCGCAGGGGGTGCCGGGCAGCCGTACACCGCTGCCGCGGAGCGGCCCGCGACGGCCGCTTCTGGTGGGATCAGCAACCGCCCGACGGCGGCGCACCTGACCCGGTGCGTGACCTGGAGTGTGGCGTCGGCGTAGATGTCCCGGAACAGTGGCCGCCACGCGGAGCTGCGCAGGTCGTTTCGGCTCAGCAGACCGCGCGAAACGGCGGTCGAGCCGCGGAAGACCCGGCCACGCAACTGCGGCGGGCGTCGAGGAGCTTTCGGCATGCGCTCCAGGCTGGCCGATCAGCCGCGCGCCACGCTGCCCCTGTGGACAACCACCGATCGTGCTCCGGTGCCGAGTGCGGCGTTGTCCCCATGATCGCGCTCGAACAGGGATGGAGTGGCCTCCGGCGAAAGCGAGGCCACTCCATCCTGGATCGAGCGTGATCTTGCCAAAGGCGGGACGCGGGCGAGGTGGAGAGGTGGGGAGGTGGGGGGAGTGGG
>NZ_JAEVHL010000442.1 GCF_016803395.1 Micromonospora tarensis
CGAGCGGCTCGTCGTCGCGTCGGCCGGGGCCGGGCTCGCGGCGCCCTTCGAGGGGACCTCGCCCCGGCTGACCGCGCCGCGCCGAACCAGCACGCGCTTGTTGTGCGCCTGGATCCGCGGGTCGTAGTTCTTCAGCAGCGCCAGCAGCGGCGTGGCCACCAGGATGGAGGTCAGGAACGCCACCGCCATACCGACGAACAGCACCAGACCGAGGTCCTTCAGGGTGCCGGCGCCGAGCAGACCGGCACCGATGAAGAGCAGACCGCCGACCGGCAGCAGGGCGACCACCGAGGTGTTCAACGACCGCATCAGGCTCTGGTTGACGGCCAGGTTGGCCGCCTCGCCGTAGGTCTGGTTGTTGTTGGCGGTGATGCCCCGGGTGTTCTCCTGGACCTTGTCGAAGACCACCACCACGTCGTAGAGCGCGAAGCCCAGGATGGTGAGGAAGCCGATGATCGTCGACGGGGTGACCTCGAAGCCGACCAGCGAGTAGATACCGGCGGTCAGGATCAGGTTCATGATCAGCGACGAGACCGCGGCGACCGCCATCCGCCACTCGAAGCGCAGGATCAGGTAGACCATCACCAGCGCGATGAAGATGATCAGACCGAGGACGGCCCGCTCGGTGACCTGGCTGCCCCACGCCTCGCTGACCTGGTTGCCGCTGATCTGGTCGACGTTGATGCCGAGGTCCTCGGCGATCTGGGCCTTGACCGCGTTGGCCTGCTCGGCGCTGAGCTGCCCGGTGCGCAGCTCGTAGGAGTCGCCGCCGACCTCTTGGGCGGTGACCACGTGGGCACCGGTGTTCTCGGCGGCAAGCGCCGAGTTGACCTCGCGCTCGGCGTCGTTCAGCGTGCCGACGCTCGCCGGCACCTGGAACGAGTTACCGCCGGCGAACTCGATGCCCAGGCTGAAGCCGCGAATCGAGAAGCTGAGGATCGCGATCAGGACCAGGACTCCGGCGACGCCGAACCAGAGCTTGCGCCGGCCGACGATGTTGAGACCGGCCTCGCCGTTGTAGAGGCGGCTCGCCAGACCGTTCTGAGCCATCTCAGGCCTCCTTGGCGCGCGGGTTGCGGGGCTGGGTCGGCTGGTTGCGGGCTGGCAGCGCCCGGCCCAGACCGCTGACCCGCGGGGACAGGAACGCCCGGGTCCGGGCGAACATCGTCATGATCGGGTGCCGGAAGAGGAAGACCACGACCAGGTCCAGCACGGTGGCCAGACCGAGCGCGAAGGCGAAGCCCTTGACCGTGCCGACCGAGACCACGTAGAGCACCACCGCGGAGAGCAGGGTGATCGCGTTGGCCGAGATGATCGTGCGGCGGGCCCGGATCCAGGCGCGGGGCACCGCACTACGCGGGCTGCGCCCCTCCCGGATCTCGTCCTTCAATCGTTCGAAGTAGATGACGAACGAGTCCGCCGCCACACCGAGTGAGACGATCATGCCAGCGATGCCGGCGAGGGTGAGCGTGAAGCCGATCTGCCGGCCGAGCACCACCAGCGCGCCGAAGACGAGCAGCGCGGAGAGGATGAGGCTCAGGAAGATCACCGAGCCGAGCAGCCGGTAGTAGAAGAACGAGTAGATGATGACCAGCAGCATGCCGATGCCGGCCGCGAGCAGACCAGCGCGCAGGTGGCTGGCGCCCAGGGTGGCGGTGACGTTCTGCGACTCCTGCGCCTTGAAGGTCACCGGCAGCGCGCCGTAGCGCAGCTGGCCGGCGAGGGCGCTGGCGTCCTTCTGGTTGAAGTTGCCGGTGATCTGGGAGTTGCCGGTCAGCACGGCCTGGATCTCCGGCGAGGAGACGATCTCGTTGTCCAGCACGACGGCCACCCGGCACTTGCCGTCCTGACCCAGCGCGGTCGCGTCGCAGGCCTGGCCCTCGTTGGTGAACGCCTCGCGGGTCAGCGCGGTCCACTTGCCCTGACCGTCGCCGGTGAAGTCCAGGCTGACCACCCAGGCGTTGGTCTGGTCGAGCACCGCGTCGGCGTCGTCCACGTCGGTGCCGAGCACCTTGGCCTGGTCGAGCAGGTACTTCGACGCCTGGTCCTCGCAGGCGACGACCTGCTGCTTCGGGTCGGAGATCGACGCCGGCGGGCGCTTGTCGAGCTGGGCGCAGCCGATGGTCGGCACGTTGAACTGCATCTGCGCCGGCAGCACCGCCACCTCCTGCGCGGACAGCGCGCCGAACGGCTTGAGCTTGTCGCCCAGGGACGGGTCGGTGGACAGGTCGGCCGGGGCCTGTAGCCCGTTGGCGGCCTGCCAGGCGGCCGCGCCGACCTTCTGCTCGACGGCCTTGCGCTGCTCCTCGACGCTCGCCGACACCGGCTCGGCGCTGGCGCTCGGGGTGGGTGCGGCGGCGCTCGGCGAGGCGGTCGCGGAGGGCGTCGGCGTGGCGCTGGGCGACGCCGGGGCCATGCCGCCCTGACCGCCGCTCGGCGACGAACTGAC
>NZ_JAEVHL010000443.1 GCF_016803395.1 Micromonospora tarensis
CACTGGCCGAGACGAAGACCCCGCTGGTGCGGCTGCGCGGCCGGTGGGTGGAGCTGGATCCGGGGCGACTCGCCGCCGGCCTGCGCCTGCTCCGCTCCGTTGGCGGCACTGGCCGAGACGAAGACCCCGCTGGTGCGGCTGCGCGGCCGGTGGGTGGAGCTGGATCCGGGGCGACTCGCCGCCGGCCTGCGCCTGCTCCGCTCCGCCGGCGAGCTGACCGTCGCCGACCTGCTCCGGCTCGGGCTGGCCGACGGCGAGGCCACCGGGGCGTTGCCGGTGCTGGAGGTGACCGCCGACGGGGCGCTGGGCGACCTGCTCGCCGGCGCGGTCGAGCGACGGCTCACCCCGCTGGACCCGCCGCCCGGCTTCCAGGGGACGCTGCGCCCGTACCAGCAGCGCGGGCTGGCCTGGCTGGCCTTCCTGCGGTCGCTCGGCCTGGGTGGCGTGCTCGCCGACGACATGGGGCTGGGCAAGACCGTGCAACTGCTCGCGCTGCTCGCCGGGGACCCGCCGGAGGCCGGGCCGACCCTGCTGGTCTGTCCGATGTCGCTGGTCGGCAACTGGCAGCGGGAGGCCGCCCGGTTCACCCCGGGGCTGCGGGTGCACGTACACCACGGCGCGGAGCGCGCGCGGGGGGCGGAGTTCACGACCGCCGCGCACGGCGCGGACCTGGTCCTCACCACCTACTCGGTGGCCGCCCGCGACGCGGTTGACCTGGCCGGCATCGACTGGCACCGGGTGGTGGTGGACGAGGCACAGGCGATCAAGAACGCGTCGACCCGGCAGGCCGAGGCGGTTCGCGCGCTGCCCGCCCGGCAGCGGGTGGCGGTGACCGGTACGCCGGTGGAGAACCGGCTCGCCGACCTTTGGTCGATCATGCAGTTCGCCAACCCGGGGCTGCTCGGGCCGGCGGCGACGTTCCGCAAGCGGTTCGCCGAGCCGATCGAGCGCAACGGCGACGCCGAGGCCGCCGAGCGGCTGCGCCGGATCACCGGACCGTTCGTGCTGCGCCGGCTCAAGACCGACTCGTCGATCATCTCGGACCTGCCGGAGAAGCTCGAGATGGAGGTGCTCTGCAACCTCACCGCCGAGCAGGCCGCGCTGTACCAGGTGGTGGTCGACGACATGCTCGCCCGGATCGAGACCAGCGACGGCATCGAGCGACGCGGGCTGGTGCTGGCCACCATGACCCGACTCAAGCAGGTCTGCAACCACCCCGCCCAACTGCTGCGCGACGGCTCGCCGCTGGAGGGCCGCTCCGGCAAGCTGGCCCGGCTGACCGAGATCCTGGAGGAGGTGCTGGCGGCGGGGGAGCGGGCGCTGCTGTTCACCCAGTACGCCGAGTTCGGGGCGATGCTGCGCGGTCACCTGTCGGCGCGGTTCGGCCGGGAGGTGCTGTTCCTGCACGGCGGGCTCGGGAAGGCCGAGCGGGACGCCATGGTGCAGCGCTTCCAGTCGGCGGACGGTCCGCCGCTCTTCGTGCTCTCGCTCAAGGCCGGTGGCACCGGGCTGACCCTGACCGCCGCCAACCACGTGGTGCACGTGGACCGGTGGTGGAACCCGGCGGTGGAGGACCAGGCCACCGACCGGGCGTTCCGGATCGGCCAGCGGCGGCGGGTGCAGGTCCGCAAGTTCGTCTGCGCCGGCACTGTCGAGGAGAAGGTGGCCGCGCTGATCGCCGACAAGCGCAGCCTCGCCGAACGGGTGGTCGGCACCGGTGAGCAGTGGATCACCGAGTTGTCCACCGGCCAGCTGCGGGAGCTGTTCGCCCTGGAGGCCGGGGCGGTGGTGGAGTGAGCGAGCGCAGCACCGGCCGGTTCGCCGACTACGGCCGCCCCCGCAGGGTCGACGGGGGTCTGCGGGCGCGCAGCGCCCGGGGCGCGATCGGCCGGTCCTGGTGGTCGCGGCGCTTCCTGGAGGTGCTGGAGTCGTTCGCGCTCGGCACCCGGCTGACCCGGGGCCGGTCGTACGCGCGGGCCGGTCAGGTGCTCACCCTCGACATCACACCCGGACGGGTCAGCGCGGTGGTGCAGGGTTCCCGGGCGCAGCCGTACCGGGTGTCGATCGCGGTGAAGCCGTTCCCGGCCGCGCTCTGGTCCCGGATCGAGAACGAGCTGGCCGGGCAGGCGTTCTTCAGCGCCCGGCTGCTCGCCGGGGACCTCCCCGACGAGTTGGAGGAGCTGTTCGCCGCCGCTGGCGCGCCGCTCTTCCCGGCCGCCGTCGACGAGTTGACCCAGCGCTGCGACTGCCCCGACTTCGCGGTGCCGTGCAAGCACCTCGCGGCGACGTTCTACCTGCTGGCCGAGGCGTTCGACGCCGACCCGTTCGAGCTGCTGCACTGGCGCGGTCGGTCCCCGCGCGGAGTTGCTCGACGAACTCCGCGCCCGGCGCGCCGCGGCCACCGGTGCCGCCCCGCCGCGCCCGCCGGCCGACC
>NZ_JAEVHL010000444.1 GCF_016803395.1 Micromonospora tarensis
CCGGCCCGGCGTCGCGCAGCGGGACGGACGCCGCCATCGCCGTCGGCGGCTCGCCGCCGGTGACCGCCGTCCGGGCGGCCTCGGCCATCGCCGCGCCGCTGCTGAACCGCTCCGCCGGGTCCTTGGCCAGGGCCCGCGACACCAGGGCGCGTACCGCCTCCGGAATGTCGTGCGGCAGCTCCGGCGGCTCGTCGTCAAGGTGCCGGACGGCGACCTGGAGCGGGTTGTCTCCGGTGAACGGGGGGCTGCCGGTGAGGCAGCAGTAGGTGACCGCGCCGAGGGCGTAGATGTCGGTGGCACCGCTGACCGGGCGGCCGGCGGCCTGCTCGGGAGCCATGTAGAGGGCGGTGCCGGGCACCGCGTTGGTGCTGGTGATGCTGGTGATGTCGGTGGAACGCGCCACGCCGAAGTCCACCAGGACGACCGTGCCGTCCTCCTGCACCAGCAGGTTGCTGGGCTTGACGTCGCGGTGCACGATGCCGCCGCGGTGCGCCGCGTTGAGCGCCGCGGCCGCCTGGGCCACGATCGACATCGTCTCGGCCACGTCGAGCCGGCCGGCCGCCTCGATCCGCTTGGACAGCGGCTCACCGGCGACGAACTCCATCACGAGATAGTCCGCGCGACCGCCGTCGGGCAGGTCGTCCGCGCCGCAGTCGAAGACCTGCACGATGCCCGGGTGCCGCAGTGCCGCCATGATCCGCGCCTCGGCCCGGAACCGGGCGATGAAGTCGGGATCCGAGACCAGCGCCGGCAGGAGGACCTTGACCGCGACCTGTCGGCCGAGAATCAGGTCGGAGGCACGCCAAACGTCGCCCATGCCGCCGGTGGCGACACGTTCGTCCAAGCGGTAGCGACCGCTGAGCACGACCTCCGATGACAACACCGCCTTACCGTACCTAGAGTGGCGCGCGGCGGCGCGCCACGGCCCTGCCGGCGGGCGGCTGGTTCGGCCGGACCGATCCGGCCTGACCTGTGTGGACATCACCTCTTCGTGACGCTACGGGAACGCGGTGTGACGAAACGCGACAATTTTCGGCGTACGGCGGCCCCGTGGTCGCAGGAAAGCGCCTTGGGGCGCGGTTGGCGTTTCCTGGTGACGGAACGTTACGACGACACGCCGTCCCGCACTGTTGATAATTGTCACTCTTCCGTGACACGAGCCCGACTTGTCGCGTCCCGAGCCCCCTCCTACCGTTAACCCGGCTCGGGTCCGCCCCGGAGATTTCGGCGTGCCGCGCATCGAGCCGACCACCCCGGCGTTGGCCCCGGACCGGCCGCCCCGACAAACTCCGTCGCGGGCAGAATGCAGATCGGGGGAGGGCGGTGCGGGTGCTGATCGGTGGAACGGTTCGCGTCGCGTGGTCTGCCTCGGCGCGCCTGATCGGGACCGCACCCGCCCGGCGATGTGTGGACCGCTCATGACCGCCGAGCTGGCCGAGGCGGTCAGCGCGGCACAGGCCGGGGACGAGGACGCGTTCCGCTTCCTCTATCGCAGCCTCCAACCGGGCCTGTTGCGGTATCTGACCGCCCTCGTCGGCGCGGACGCCGAGGACGTCGCTTCCGAGACCTGGCTGCAGATCTCCCGCGACCTGCCCACCTTCACCGGTGGCGAGTTCCGCGCCTGGACCGTCACGATCGCCCGCAACCGGGCGATGGACCATCTGCGTCGGCTACGTCGCCGACCGTCGCTACCGGTCCCGGTGCAGGCGCTCGCCGACCTGGCCAGCGACGCGGACACCGCCGAGCGAGCCGACGAGACGATCGGCACCGAGACGCCCTGGCGCTGATCGCGACCCTGCCGCCCCGGGAGGCCGAGGCGGTCCTGCTGCGGGCGGTGATCGGGTTGGACGCGGGATCCGCCGGTCGGGTGCTGGGCCGGCGGGCCGGCGCCGTTCGGACCGCCGCCCACCGAGGTCTGCGCCGGCTCGCGATGCTGCTCGAGCGGCAGAGCCCGGCCGCGACGCCGGTCGGGGTCGAGGGGGCGCCACCGCCGCGCACCGGCAGCGGATCATCCCTGCGCACGCCCCCGCAGACCAAGCCGGCGGACGGTTGACGTGAGGGGATTCCCGATGAACCCGTTCCGGCGGGCGACCACGCCGAGACCGACCGGCTGCTCGACGCGGCCCGCACCCAGGCCGACAGCACGCTGGAACAGGGCCACCCCGTCCCGGCCGGCGACGCGAACCCGACGACACCGCCGAGCGCCCCCACCGCCGCGGGCGCGTCGGTGGCCGCGGTGCACGCCCCCGCAGACCAAGCCGGCGGACGGTTGACGTGAGGGGATTCCCGATGAACCCGTTCCGGCGGGCCGACCACGCCGAGACCGACCGGCTGCTCGACGCGGCCCGCACCCAGGCCGACAGCACGCTGGAACAGGGCCACCCCGTCCCGGCCGGCGACGCGAACCC
>NZ_JAEVHL010000445.1 GCF_016803395.1 Micromonospora tarensis
CGGGCCGGGCGGGGTCGCGCCGGGCGCAGCCGGCGCCGCCGGGTGTCGGCGACGCACCAGGAGTACGCCCACCGCGGCGAGCAGCAGCAGGAGGAGCACGCCGCCGACAACCAGCAGCCAGGGGAACCCGCCTCCGTCGTCGGCGGCGACCGGCGAGGCGGAGGGCTTGGGCGGCGCTTCGGCCACGGCCCGCAGCTCGGCCGGCTTGTCCTGGTTGGCGTCGACCTGCCAGCTGACCGACCGGCCGTTGACAGTGCCGTTGCTGTCGATCACCCGGCCGGGAAATGTCACCGAGATCTCGAACGACATCAACTTGAGGAAGGCCTGCTGGTTCTGCGGATTCTGTTCGGCCACCTTTCCGCCGTATTTTTTCGGATCAAGGGGCAGGGTGAAGCGGTACAGGTCGCCGTCCCGGACCAGTTTCACGCTCTCCGTGTCGAAACCGGCAAGCGGCGCTTTGCGGTAACTGATCTGGGAACCGTAGAAAGTGGCGTCCTGGTAAATCGTCTCCTCGCCGGCCGGCAGCGCCGGGATGTTCTGCCGCAGCTCCGCGAAGGCCACCGGGATGTTCTTGTTCCGCGACGTCAGCACCTGCTTCTGAGCGGTCAGCAGCAGCTGTCCGTCGACCGTGTCGTCGGCGTTCACGGTGAGGCCCATATTGAGCTGCATACAACCGCTCAACGCGGCGAGCAGGACGAGGCACACCGCGACGCGGAGTGCCGTACCGCGGTTGACTCTCCTGTTCATGCGCTCAGTGTGTGTGATCGCTTTCACCATCAGCAGTCAGCGATCAGTCACAACGAAGTCGCCGATTGTACCGACGGGCTGTCCCTTTTGCTTGAACCCGACCGGGGCCGTAATGACTATTCTGGAGTATTGGTGCCACGGTGGTTCTCGTCGGTCGTAGGCTGACCGGATGGACATGATCGCGTGCGTGGTGCTGGTGGATTCCGAGGGGCGGTTGCTGCTGCAACTGCGCGACGGAGCGGCGATGTACCATCCGAACATGTGGGGGCTGCCCGGCGGCCACGGCGAGCCGGGGGAGACGCCGGAGCAGACCGCCGAGCGGGAGCTGTGGGAGGAGACCGGCCTCGCTGCCGACGGGCCGCTGCGTCCGCTCGCCGTGCAGGAGTTGCCCGAGCTGGACCGGGTGAAGCACTACTTCCTCGGCACCACCCGGGCCCGGCAGGAGGACGTGGTGCTCGGGGAGGGCGCGGCGATGGTCTTCGTCCCCGGTGACCAGGTGCTCGACGGCCGCCCGTGGACACCTGGCACGGTGGCGGTGCTGACCGAGTTCCTCGCCTCGCCCGAGTACGCCGCGTCGATCGGCCGGGCGGCCACCGGGCCGGCTCAGCCCGCCGGCGGGCGCCAGTCCGCGTAGCGGGCCATTCCACGCAGGGTGGCCCGGCCCGGGGTGAGTCGCAGCGCGACGTCCCGCAGCGCGAGGGCGATCGGGTTGTGCAACTGCTGCCCGAACGCCCGGCGGTGAAGGAGGCCCGGGCGACGGACTGGCTGCGCGGTCGGCGCTGCGCGTCGTACTCGGCCAGCGCGGCGGGCAGGTCGGCCGCGCCGCCGGCGCAGACCGCGCCGAGCACCACCGCGTCCTCGATCGCCTGCCCGGCGCCCTGCCCGAGGTTGGGTGTCATCGGGTGCGCGGCGTCGCCGAGCAGCGCCACCCGTCCCCGCACGTACGACGGCAGCGGCACGGCCAGGTGGTGGATGTCGTGCCGCAGGACCACCGCGGGCGGGGTCGCCGCGAGCAGCGCCGGGATGGGGTCGTGCCAGTCGCCGAAGTGCTCCCGCACGGCCGCCAGCTCGTCCGGGGCGTGGCCGCCGGGCGGGGCGTTCACCGCGGCGTACCAGTAGAGCTGGCCGTCGCCGATCGGCACCATGCCGAACTCGGCCCCCGGACCCCAGGTGATGGCGGCCGGGATCGGGCCGGGCAACGCGATGGCGGCCCGCCACGTCGTCGACCCCGCGTACACCGGGCCGGGGTGGTCCGGCCAGAGCTGGGCGCGGACCCGGCTGCGCAGGCCGTCGGCGCGACCACCAGGTCGGCGTCGATGGTGTGCGCGCCGCCCGGCCCCAGGTAGCGCACCTCGGCCCGGTCCGGGCCGGGCTCCACGTGCTCCACCGTCGCGTTCGTGTGCAGGGACGCGGCCGGCAGGGCCTCGCGCAGCGTGCGGTGCAGCGTGGCCCGGTGTACGCCGAGCGCTGTGGTGCCCAGCTGCCGGATCATGTCGGCGGCGTCCACCCGGGACAGCCACCGCCCGTGCCGGTCGCGGATCCCGCCGGGCGCCTCGCCGTGTCCGCCGTCGCGCAGGGCCGGGCCGAGGCCGAGGGCGTCCAGCCCGCGCACC
>NZ_JAEVHL010000446.1 GCF_016803395.1 Micromonospora tarensis
CCCGGCGGGCCCGGACCGTGACCCCACCAGCGCCAGCCCCGCCGCCGACCCCGGCGACGCGGCGGTCCGCCGGGGTTACGCGGTCGCCGCCGGCATGCTCGTCTTCGCCCTCGGTGCGGTCGGGTACTACTCCGCCTACGACCTCGGCTACCCCAACGCGGCGGTGCCCGTCGTGGTGGCCGGGCTGGTCGCCGTGGTGGCGTTGCGGGCCCGGCCCGTCGTGCACCGGCTTCCCGGGCCGTTTCCGCCGCTGCGGACCGCCGCCACGGTCACCGCGTTGGCGCTGCTGGCACCGGTGCTCGCCGACCAGGTGCCGGTTGCCAGCAACCGAATCGGCCCACCGGAGCGGCTGACAGTGGTGGCGTACAACGTGCGGATGGGCTTCGGGCTGGACGGTCGGTTCGACCTGACCGGGCTGACCGGGACCTTCCAGCAACGAAGGCCCGACGTGGTGTTGCTGAGCGAGGTGGACCGGGCCTGGCTGCTCAACGGTGGGCACGACACCCTCGACCTGCTGGCCGACCGGCTCGGCATGCCGTACGTCTTCGGTCCGGCCGCCGACCCCGTCTGGGGTGACGCGGTACTCAGCCACTGGCCGGTGAGCGATGCGCGGAGCCTCCCGCTGCCGGCCGTCGGGGCGCCCACCGGCGCGCAGGCGCTCGCCGTCACGCTGGACCTCGGCGACGGCGTCCGGACCGCCGTGGTCAGCACCCACCTGCAACCGCCACCCGGCCGGGGACCGGTGGTCCAGGCCCGCGCGGTCGCCGACTTCGCCACCGGGTACGCCGCCGGCCGGCCACTGGTCGTCGCCGGCGACCTGAACACCGAGCCGGGTGACGAGGCGTTCGCACAGTTCACGGCCGCCGGGCTGGTCGACGCGTTGGCCGCCGCCCGACCGCTGGCAACCAGCCCGGCGACGACCCGCACGAGCAGATCGACCACATCCTCGTCTCACCCGAGCTGACTCCCAGCGACCCGGGCGCGCCGCGTAGCACGGCCAGTGACCACCTGCCGGTCGTGGTGACCCTGACCCTGCCAGCACCCCGCTGACCCGGTGGCCGACCGCTCAGGCGGGTCTACAGCCGGTCGGCGGCCAGCAGCCGGTCGGCCGCGAAGGCGAGCAGCCACCCGCCGCCCTTCGGGGTGGAGAAGTCCTCGTCGGAACGGCCGGTCAGCTGCTCCAGGGCACCCGGCAGCACCTTGCCCTGGGTGCACACCGCCACCTGCCCACCGGCCCCGGCCAACTCCAGCACCCGCGCGGCGGTGGCCAGGCTCCGCTCGTCGCTCTGCTGGCCGGGCTGCGGCTCGTCCAGGTCCCCGCACACCTCGATGGGCAGGTCGAGCAGGGTGGCGGCCGGGTCGAGAGTCTGCACGCAGCGTCGCGGCGACGCCGACACCAGCCGCCCCGGTCGGATCAGGACGATCAGCCCGGCCAGCGTGGACGCCTGCGCCCACCCCTCGGCGTCCAGCGGCCGCCCGACGTCCGGCCCGGACCAGGTGGCCCGCTTACCGGCGTGCGCGTGCCGGACCAGCGCGACCGTCGCCGTCACCGGTGGCAGCGCGGCGAACGCCGCCAACACCTCGGCGTCGTGGGGGTAGCTGACCAGCCGGATGGCGTCGTCCACCGGGAGCCAGCGGATGTCGTCCACCTCGGTGCCGGGTTGGAAACCGCCGCTGGCCACCGCGAGCATCGACCAGTAGTCGACCAGCTTGGCCTGCCCCTCGCTGCGGTACCGCGCCGACGGCAACCGGACCTGCGGCACACCCCGCACGTCGGCCTCCTCGGCCACCTCGCGGACCGCGGCGGCCAGGGCCGGCTCGCCCGGTTCGAGCTTGCCCTTCGGCAGCGTCCAGTCGCCGTAGCGGGGGCGGTGCACCACGCAGACGCGTACGCCGTCGGCGGACGGCCGCCAGGCCACCCCGCCCGCCGCGCGGATGCCCGTCACGGCAGCCAACTGGTCCGCCGGGGCCGGGTCGCCCGGTGCCAGGCGGCCGGGAAGAGTGCCCGCATCCGGCGTACCGACTCGCGTTCCCGCTCGGCCAGCCGCCCGGCGGTGACCGCCAGGTCGTGGTCGTCCGGCCGCTCGGCGGCGATCTCCAGCCAGGTCTCCGCCGCCACCGCCGCGTCCTGGTGCTCGCCGAGCACGTCCTGCACCCGAGCGAGGGCGCGGGACAGCCGGCGCGCGCCCTTGCTGACCGCCGGGGCCACCGCGTTGACCGCGTACCGGGCCTGTTTGCCCTCCTTGCGAACGGCGTGCCAGCGCTCGTCCGGCGACAGCGCGGCCAGCCCGTCCACGCCGTCCGGCCCGGTCAGCCGCCGCCACGGCCGGGCCACCAA
>NZ_JAEVHL010000447.1 GCF_016803395.1 Micromonospora tarensis
GGCCCGGTGGCCGGCGTCGAGCGTCCCACCGGCGAGGCGGACCCGCTCGGGCGAGCGCCAGCAGGCCGCTGCCCTGCGACGGCGGGGCGGGCAACGGCCCGGCCGGCGCGGCGGCGTTGGCCACTGTCACCTCGACCTGGTCGCCGTCGCGAGCCAGCCGCACCTGCACCGGGGCACCCGGTGCGTACCGGGCCGCGTTGGTGAGCGCCTCACGGACGATCCGGTGCGCCGCGTGACCGGTCATCGCCGGCAGGTCGGTGACCTCCGGGGCGGCGTCCAGCCGTACCGCCATGCCGGCCTCCCGGGCGCCACCGACCAGGTCGGCGACGGTCTCCCCACTCGGACGCAGCGACGCGCCACCCTCCTCGCGGAGCAGCCCGATAATCTCGTGCAGCCGCTCGGTGGCGGCCGAGACACTGGCCCGCAACTCCCCCGCCGCGACCCGGTGCCGGTCGTCGAGGTCGGCGGCGACCTCCAGGGCGGCGGCGCGCAGCGCGATCAGGCTCAGGTCGTGACCGAGCGAGTCGTGCATCTCGCCGGCGATCCGAGCCCGCTCCCGCAGCCGGATCCGCTCGGCGGCGCCGCGCTCCTCGCGGACCAGCGCGTCGACGTGCCGGCGGCCCGCGTCGGCCAACTCCTGCTGCTGGCGCCGGTACCGGCCGACCAGCCAGGGGAACACGGCGGCGAAGAGCAGCACCGAGGCGAGCAGGAACCAGGTGGCCGCGCCGGTACCGAGCAGGCCCAGGTTGAGTGCCGTGCCACCGGCCGCGATCAGCACGAAGACCACGACCGCCGGGCCCGCGGTGGCGCTGCGCCGTCCCGCGAGATAGCTGAAGATCGGAATGGCGAACACGAAGTTGCCGTCGACCACCGATCCGAGCACCACCAGCACCAGGGCGACCAACGGCTGACGTCGACTCGCCGCCACCGTCACGGCGAGCAGCAGCAGCTTGCCGACCAGCAGCGGCAACGCGTACCGCGAGAAGGGCGGGTCGACCCCGGCGTAGCCGACCGGGGCGGCGACCACCGCCCAGAGCAGCACGTCCAGCAGCAGGCGACGCCACCGGTCCGACCACACCGGCGGTGCGCAGTCCAGGATCCGCACGGCCGCCAGGCTACCGACGCCCGACCTGGGCGGACACCGACGAAAGTCAGGTGTTCAGCCGCTCTCCTCGGCCCAGACCCGCCAGTCGTCGAGGACGCCGTGCAGCGCCGGGGTGAGCCAACCCGGCGCGGAGCGCCGGAACACGCCCGGGTCCATCGCCCCGGCGCCGTCGGGCAACGCGCCGAGCAGGTTCGGCACCAGGTCGGTGAGGTTCGTCCAGTGCACCAGCTCCGGCCTGCTCGGCCAGGCGCCGATGACCACACCGGCCGGCACCGCCCGGCGGTCCAGCGCCTCCAGGGTCAGCGCGGTGTGGTTCAGCGTGCCCAACCCGGCGCGGGCGACCACCACGGCCGGGGCGCCGAGCGACACCGCCAGGTCGGCCATCGTCCACAACTCGCCCGACGGGCGCAGCCCCATCGGGACCAGCAGCCCACCCGCGCCCTCGATCAACACCAGGTCGTGCTTGTCGGCCTCCTCCCGCACCGCGTCCACCGCCGCGTACAACTCCAACGGCGGCAGCTCGGCGACCCGGGCGGCGGCCAACGGCGCGAGCGGGTCCGGGTAGCTGGCCAGGGTCCGCCCGGTCAGCGGAGCAGCCAGCCGGTTGACCGCGTCCACGTCGCCGGGCTCACCACCGGCGGTGCCGGTCTGGCCGGGTTTGATCACGGCCACCCGTAGCCCGGCGGCCTGCGCGGCGGCCGCGATCGCCGCGGTCACCACTGTCTTACCGACCTCGGTGTCCGTGCCGGTCACCACTACCGGCCCCTGCCAAGCGCTCACCGGACCACCTCTGTTCGAGACTGCGAAGCTCGCCGACCCGGCGCACTCCTGGCGCTCACGGTGCCGCCTCTGTTCGCGACTGCGGGGCTCGCAAACCCGGCTCACTCCTCGCGCTCACGGTGCGCACTCCACGATCACGGCCAGCGCCCGCTCGAACTCGGCGCGGGGCACCCCGGCGCTGATCGTGAGTCGCAGCCGGGAGCGGGTGTCCGGGGTGGACGGGGGTCGGAAACAGCCCACCGCGACACCCCGGTCGCGGCAGTCGGCGGCCCAGGCGCTCGCCGCCTCCGGCCCGGGGGCGGTCACCGAGACCACCGCCGCGTCCGGGGTCGAGACGGTCAGCCCGGCCGCCCGCAGTCGACCGACCGCCAGCGTCACCCGGTCGGACAGCTCCG
>NZ_JAEVHL010000448.1 GCF_016803395.1 Micromonospora tarensis
TGGGCCGGGCGCGGGCGGGGGAGCCGACCTCCGTGCTGGTCGGTGGCGAGGCGGGGGTGGGCAAGACCCGGCTGCTGGAGGAGTTCGCCGGCTGGGTCACCGACGGCGGGGCGCGGGTGCTGGTCGGCCAGTGCCTGGAGTTGGGCGAGGCGGGCCTACCGTTCGCCCCGTTCGCCGCCGCGTTACGCGCGGTGCTGCGTGCCGACGGCCCCGAGGTCTTCGCCGGCTACGAGGCGGAGTTCGCGCCGTTGCTGCCGGAGCTGGGTCGGGCCTCGGCGGCCGTCACCCCGCGCCCGGTCCCGCTCAGCGACGCCCCGCGCGGTTACCTGTTCGACCTGGTCGCCGAGCTGTTCCAGCGGCTGGCCGACGCCCGCCCGCTGGTGCTGATCATCGAGGACCTGCACTGGGCCGACCGGTCCACCCGCGACCTCATCGGTTTCCTGGTCCGGGCGGCGCGGCCGGCTCGACTGCTGCTGGTCTGCACCTACCGCACCGACGAGTTGCAGCGTGGGCACCCGCTGCGCCCGTTCCTCGCCGAACTGGACCGGGCCCGTGGTGTGGAGCGGGTGGAGCTGGGCCGCCTGGACCGCGACGGCACCGGTGCGATCCTCGCCGACCTGCTCGGCGCCGAGCCGCCCGCCCGGGCCGTCGACGATGTCCACGACCGCACCCAGGGCAACCCGTTCTTCATCGAGGAGTTGGCCGTCGCCGGCAACCCGATCGGCTGCGCGGCGATTCCCGAGACGCTGCGTGACCTGCTGCTGGCCCGGGTGGACCGGCTCGCCGAGCCGACCCAGCGGGTCCTGCGGATCGCGGCCGCCGGCGGCACCCGGTTCGCCCACGACCTGCTGGCCGAGGTCGCCGGGCTGCCCGAGGCCGAGCTGGAGGACGCGCTGCGCGCCGCCGTCGCCGCCCAGCTGGTGGTGGCCGACCGGGACGGCGACTACGAGTTCCGGCACGCGCTGGTCCGCGAGGCCGTGCACGACGAGCTGCTGCCCGGCGAGCACGCCCGGCTGCACGCCCGCTTCGCCGCCGCCATCGAGGCCCAGCCGCACCTGGTCGCCGCCGGCCGGGCCCCGGCCGAGATCGCCCACCACTGGTACGCCGCGCACGACCACCCGCGTGCCCTGGTCGCCGCCCGAGTCGCGGCCTGTGCCGCCGCCGAGCGGTACGCGTACGCCGAGCAGCGTCGGCTGCTGGAGCGGGCGCTGGAGCTGTGGGAGCTGGTGCCCGACGCCGCCGCCCTGCTCGGCATGGACCATCTGGCCCTGCTGGAGCAGACCCTGGACGCCGCGGTCACCGCCGGCGACTTCAGCCGGGCCATCACCCTGACCCGGGCCGGGCTGGCCGAGGTGGACGCCGACGCCGCGCCGCTGCGCGCCGCCCGTCTGCTGGACCAGCGGGGTCGACTGATGGCCCTGCTCGGCAAGAGCGACGGCAGTCGCGAGCTGGACGAGGCGTACCGGCTGGCGGCCGGCGGTCCGCCCGGCGTGGAGCGGGTCCGGCTGCTCGCCGACATCGCCACCCACCTGGTCAAGGTCAACCCTGGGAAGGCGGCCCGGGTGGCCGCCGAGGCGAGCGCTGACGCCGAGGCGATCGGCGAGGAGTTGATCCTGCTGCCGACGCGGATCGCCCTGCTCTGCCACGAGGAGCGGCGGGAGCACGGGCTGGCCGAGCTGGACCGGGCCGAAGCCGTCGCCCGCGCGGCCGGTGACACGCCGGCGCTCGTGCTCGCCAAGGTGTTCCAGTCGGACGTGCTCTGCGAGCTGGGCCGCTACGCCGAGTCCGCGCAGGCCGCCGAGGCCGGCGTGGCCGAGGCGCGGCGGGTCGGCATCAGTCGCTCCACCGGGGCGTACCTGCTCTCCAACCGGGCGGAGGCGCTGATCGCGCTGGGTCGCTGGGACGAGGCCGAGGCGGTCTGCGCGGAGGCCGCCCGGATCGACCTGTCCGGTGTCACCGGGCTGCACTGGCTCCAACTGGGCGCCGGGCTGCGGCTGGCCCGTGCGCACCCGGGCGCGGACGAGTTGGTCGACCGGGCGCTCACCTTCCTCGGCCGGCCCTATCTGTGGCCGAACCACCGGCTGCCCCTGCACGAGTTGGCGATCGAGGCGGCGCTGGCCGCGGACGACAAGATCGAAGCGGTACGCGCGGCCCGCGTCGCCGTGATCGACGAGAGCCTGCCGCGGCTACCCCGGGAGGGGTGGCCGGTGCTCAGTGCCGTCGCGCGTACGGCGGCCCGGGTTGGCGACCGGGAGTTGGCGGGTGCGGTG
>NZ_JAEVHL010000449.1 GCF_016803395.1 Micromonospora tarensis
GCGGTATTCGTCGGCGCGGTGTCCGTCGGCGCGGTGTCCGTCGGCGCGGTGTCCGTCGGCGCGGCGCTGGACGGTGCGGTGTGCCGGGCCAGCAGCCACGCGCCGACGGTCAGGCTCAGCGGCAGTACCGCACCCCGGTCGGGTTGGCCGGGAGCCAGCGGCACGTCCAGATCGACCCCCCAGGGTTGCAGGGAGCCGGTGGCCGGGGCATGGATCGGGCCGGTCACCGGGCCAGTGCCCAACAGCACCAGAATGTCCGGTTCGACGGCCAGCAGCCGGCGTACGGCGGCGTCACAGGCCGCCCGGAGATCGTCCAACTCGGGGGCCGCGGAGCCGGCCACCTCCGGCACGAGCAGGGGCGGATGCGGACAGACGGCGGCGGCGACCAGTGGCACCCGTTCACCGTAGCGGGAATCCCCGGTGCGTCTCCGAGCCGATCCGGTCATTGGGGCCCTAGGACACCGTATGGTCACGGTCGGCGATAGGCGCTCGACGCGGACCGGGTCGGACCTGTGACAATGCCGGGAGCAAGTTGGCTGCGCCGTGGCGGCGGCGGGGGTCGATTCCCTCGACGCCGGGAGAACGAGGATGGGCACATGAGCGACTGGACTGCCTTCGGACGGGTGGACGCGGACGGCACCGTGTACGTCAAGACCACCGAGGGCGAGCGGGTGGTCGGATCCTGGCAGGCGGGAGCACCGGAGGAGGGCCTGGCGCACTTCGCCCGCCGCTTCGCCGACCTGGTGACCGAGGTGGACCTGACCGAGGCGCGGCTCAAGTCGGGTGCGGCGGACGCCGGGCACTCGTTGAGCACGATCCGGCGGATCCGCGCCACGCTGCCCGAGGCCCATGTGGTGGGCGACATCGACGCCCTGGCCACCCGCCTGGACAAGCTGGCGACGCTCGCCGAGGAGAAGGCCGGTGAGGCGCGCGCCGCCCGCGAGGCCGCTCGCGGTGAGGCCCTGGCCCGCAAGACCGCGCTGGTCGAGGAGGCCGAGAAGCTGGCCGCCGAGTCCACCGGTTGGAAGACTGCCGGGGATCGGCTCAAGGAGATCCTGGACGAGTGGAAGACCATCCGTGGGGTCGACAAGAAGGCCGACGGTGAGCTGTGGAAGCGGTTCGCCGCCGCCCGGGACGGCTTCACCCGCCGCCGGGGCGCCCACTTCGCCTCCCTGGACTCGCAGCGCAAGCAGGCGCAGACGGTCAAGGAGGAGCTGGTCGCCGAGGCGGAGAAGCTTCAGGACTCCACCGACTGGGCGGCCACCGCCAACCAGCTCAAGGACCTGATGACCCAGTGGAAGGCCGCGCCGCGCGCCTCCAAGGAGGCCGAGCAGAAGCTCTGGGAACGGTTCCGGGGTGCGCAGGACGCCTTCTTCAGCCGGCGCAGTGAGGTCTTCTCGGCTCGGGACAACGAGCAGCGCGGCAACCTGGAGCGCAAGCAGGCCCTGCTCGCCGAGGCCGAGGCGTTGGACATCGACGCCGACCCGAAGGGCGCGCAGGCCAAGCTGCGGGAGATCCAGGCGCAGTGGCACGAGGCGGGCCGGGTGCCCCGCGAGGCGGCCGCCGGGCTGGAGCGCCGGCTGCGGGCCATCGACGACAAGGTCCGCGAGGTGATGGACTCGGCGTGGCGCCGCACCACCAAGGAGGACAACCCGCTGCTCGCCCAGATGCGGGCGCAGGTGGCGGAGGCCGAGGACCGGTTGGCCCGGGCGCAGAGCGCCGGGGACGCGCGCCGGATCAAGGAGGCCGAGCAGGCGCTCAACGCCAAGCGGCAGTTCCTCCAGCTCGCCGAGCAGGCCGGCTGAGCTGACGACGTCCGGAGCCCCCGGTCCCGAGCGGGACCGGGGGCTTCCGCGTGTCCACCCTCACGTCCTCGAACGCCCGCACCCCGCCTCAGGCGCCCGCGACCCTCGGTCCTCGCCCTTCGCGCCGCACGCGGCAAGATCTACGCACCTTCCCGGATGTTGCTGCCTCCGGCGCGCGAGAGACAGCAACATTCCTGATTCTGCGCGGACCTTGACGACGAACACCGTCCCCGAGCTCCCAGGACGGGCGTTGGGCGCGTGCGGCCGTCAAGGTCACGCTCGATCCTGGATGTAGTGGCCACGAAGCGCCGGGATGCAACGACATCCATGTTCCAGCGCGATCATGCAGGGGGCGTGCGGCGCAAAGGGCAGCGGGCGTGGGGCGCGGGGCGTGGGTATGGCGCACGGGACGGGCGGGGTGTGGGTGTCGGGGTGGCGCACGGGAC
>NZ_JAEVHL010000450.1 GCF_016803395.1 Micromonospora tarensis
GGGCACTGTGGCGTCGACCGCGCCGCGCCGCCCGCCCACCAGATCCGTCAGCGACTCGGCCCGCGCCGGCCCACCCGGGTCCGCGCCGGCACCTGTCCGCCGCTGTGCGCCGGGCTCGGCCTGGCCGTTGTCACGCTCCGGTGTCGCGTCCACACCGCCTCCTCACTCCCGGCCCAACCTAACGCCGATTGACGGCGGGCCACCGGTCGGACCCGCGACACCTGCCGCTACGGTGTGCGGATGCGCGCGACGGCACGGGGTTGGACGGCGGTCTGGTTGGTCGTACTGGCCCTTGTGCAGGCGGCCGCGTTCCTTGCCGTGTGGCGGGTGGCCGTGCATCTGGAGATCGGCCAGTGGGTGGACACTGTCGCCCTCACCGGCAACCGGATCGGTCAGGACACCATCGACGGCCCGGTCGACCGGATCCTCAACGCGATGTCGGTGGTCTCCCTGCTGGCCGCCACCGCGATGATCGGGTTCATCGCGTTGA
The DNA here is from genome assembly GCF_016803395.1 of Micromonospora tarensis. Lineage (GTDB taxonomy): Bacteria > Actinomycetota > Actinomycetes > Mycobacteriales > Micromonosporaceae > Micromonospora > Micromonospora tarensis. Next base: position 491 of record NZ_JAEVHL010000450.1, read on the forward strand.
TCCGGGGGCGGATCGCCCTGGCCATCACCGCGACCCTGCTGATCGCCGGCGCGAACGTCTCGACCCAGCTGCTCAAGTACGGGCTGAGCCGGCCCGACTTCGGCCTCGACCCGGAGCGCGCCGCGGTGGGCAACAGCCTGCCCAGCGGGCACACCACGGTGGCCGCCTCGGTGGCGGTCGCGCTGATGCTCGTGCTGCCGCCCAAGGTGCGGGCGGTCGGCGCGGTCATCGGTGCCAGCTACGCCGCCGTCGCCGGAGTCGCCACCCTCTCCGCCGGCTGGCACCGGCCCAGCGACGCCGTCGCCGCGTACCTGGTGGTGGGCGTCTGGGCGGCGTTGGCCGGCCTGCTCCTGCTGGTCACCCAGCGGGAACAGGCCGAGGTCGCCCCCGGCGACGCGCACCGCGTCGCGGCGCTGCTGCTCGGGGTGGCTGGGGTGCTCGCCCTGGTCGCCAGCGGGTTGGCCCTGGCCTGGCTGATCGACCTGCGCGACACCGGGCCGACGGAGTTGACCCGCCGACCGCTCTTCGTGGGGTACGCCGGCAGCGCCGCCGGGATCGCCGGCACGATGGCGGTGGTGATGGCGCTGGTGCTCACCGTCGTGCACCGGCTGGTGCCCCGGGTCAAGGGTTGAGCCGGCCGGTGCGGCCCGTCCTCGCGGCGTTCACCGCCGAGTGCGCGCGGCTCACCGAGATCCTGGCCGAGCTGGCCGACAGCGACCTCGACCTGCCCACCGACTGTCATCCGTGGACGGTCCGGGATCTGGTCGCGCACATCCGAACCGGGGTCGGCCGGCTGTCCGACATGCTCGCCGCACCGGCACCGGCCCGTGCCGAGGTGGACGCCGCCGGCTACTTCGGCGCGGCGAAGTTCACCGCGCAGGTGGACGCCGACCGGATCGCCGGCGGCCAGCGCGACGCGCTCCGGGTGGACCGGGCGGCGCTGGCGACCGAGTTCGACCGGGCCTGGCGGGCCACCGAGGCGGCGGTCGTCGCCGCCCCGCCCGACCGGCTGGTGCGGACCCGGCACGGCGACGCGATGCGCCTCACCGAGTTCCTGCGGACCCGGGTCGTCGAGGTGGGCGTGCACGGGCTGGACCTGGCCGCCGCACTGGGCCGGGCACCGTGGCTCACCGCGCCCGCGGCGGCGGTGATCGCCGACCTGCTCACCGGCGGGCGACCGACTCCGGCCGGACTGCACTGGGACCGGCTGACCCTGATCCGTAAGAGCACCGGTCGAGCGGCGCTGACCGCCCCGGAACGGGCCGCTGTCGACGCCGCCGGCTTCCGCTGGCTCGCCTTCGGTCGCTGACCCCGGCCGCCACCCGGCTCCGGTGACCGCTGGCCCGGTGGTGGGCCGGCCCGGCTCAGCTCGCGGAGCGGGGCGCGGGAACGTGCGGGGCGACGCTCCGCAGGTGGGCCAGCACCACCGGGTCGATCCGCCCCGGCACCAGGCGCTCCTCCAGGTTCTCCAACCCGGCCCAGGAGGTCAACGCCGCCTCCGTCGCACCCTCGGGCACCGGGTGTCCCAGCGCGCCGAGCAACGCCGCCACCTCGGCGGCGATCGCCCCGCTCAGGTCGAGCAGGGTGGCCGGGTCGGGCCGGCCGAACAGCATGGTGTGCACGGCGAGCAGCCGACCCAGCTCGGCGACCGGGTCCGGGTGGTCGTCCACCCGAAGGTCGACCACCACGTCGCTGGCGCCGCCGTACCCGCCGCCGCGCTGCACCACCAGCAGGCCGGCGCTCTGCCGGCCGC
>NZ_JAEVHL010000451.1 GCF_016803395.1 Micromonospora tarensis
GCGGGCCGGTGCTCGTCACCACGGTCTGCACCGCGCCGAGGGCGGCATCCGCCGCGGCCCGCCAGGCTTGACTGGTGAGACCGGCCAGGGCGGCACCGTCGTCCGCCGAGAGCAGCCGCTCCTCGGCGGCGAGCAGGCCCGCGAACTCGGGGCCGGCCACCAGCCGCTGGTACTCGCCCGGCCCGTCGTCCGGCAGCCCGGCCGCCGCCTCGGTACGCGCGTACCGCTGGTTGTTGACCAGCGCGGTCAGTCGGCGGCGCTGGTCGACGCCGAGCCGTTCACCGGCCAGCGCCGCGCTGACCAGCGTGTCCTCCCGGGCGAGCAACTCCCGGGCGCGAGCCAACGCGATCACCGCGCGGGTGTCGACCGCCAACGCGCTCTCGTACGCGCCCCACTCCGGGCCGTACACCCGGAAGGCGACGTCGATGACCTGGTCGTATCCGTCGATCGCGGTGGCCTGCTCACGCTCTGCGCTGTCCACCCGGGTTCGGATCGTGGTCAGCCCGTCGAGCCGTCGGACCAGCTCGTCGGCCCGGTCCCGGACCTTGCCGGCGCTGAGCAACCGCAGGTCGCGGCCCTCGGTGAACTCGCGGACCTCGGCGGCGGCCCGATCGGTGCGCTCGCGTGCCCCGACCAACGCGGTCGCCGTCCGTCCGCCGCCGGCGATCGTCTCGGCGGTGATCCGGCGTTCGGTCTGCAGGCCCAGGATCAGCCGGTCGATGGGCTGGCCCAGGGTGTCCGCCAGGGCCCGTACCCGCAGCAGGTCGACGACGTCCTGGCTGGCCGTGTAGGCCGCGTACGACCAGAGCGTGACCAGTACCGTGACGAGCACGACCAGCCTGGCCCGGATCAGCCGGAGCTCAGTGCGCGTCATCGGCCCGCCCGCCGCGGCCAGGGCTGCCCGGCCGTGTCGCTGGCCCGGTCGGCGACCAGGGTGCGCAGCAGCGCGAGCAGCTCGGTCCGGTTGGCGCAGTTCAGCCGGTTGCGCATCCGCGCCACGTGGTGTTCGACGGTCTTGGCCGAGATGAAGAGCCGGTCACCGATCTCCCGGTAGGTCAGCCCGGCGAGCACCAGCTCGGCGACCTCGTACTCGCGGTCGCTGAGCCCCTGCTGGGTCGGGCCGTCCGCCCGTGCCGCGCTCGCCCCGGTCGGCGGGGTCGGCCGCCCTGGCCGGTGGGTGGCCGCCCCTGGAGTGCGCGGGCGCACTCCAGCAGGCTCGTCATCGCCCGCCGGTCCGCCGTCCGGATGGCGGCCTGCCCGGCGAGGCGGGCGCCGTCCCAGCACAACCCGGTGTCGTGCAGCCCTCGGGCGGCGGCCTCCACCCGGACCGGGTCGACGACCCCCCGGAGCACCTCCACCCAGCTCTCGCCGGCGGCGGCGACCACTGCCGCGTACCGGCTGTGGCCGGCGGCGGCGAGCAGCGCGGCGACGTGCTCGTCGGCGACCGCCGGCTCGCCGGTCAGGATGGCCGCGTGCAGCCCACTCCAGTGCAGCGGCACGCTCCACAGTGGTGGGTTACCGAGTCGGTCGAGCAGCGAACGCCCCTGGAGCAGATACGGCTCCAGCCGGGCCAGGTCACCCAGCCGCGCGCCCGCGATGGCCAACTCACCCAGCGGCAGCAGGGTGAACAGGTCGACCGGGTGCCGCACCACCGCCTCCAACGCCTGCCCCCAACCGCGCTTGAGCGCCCCGAGGTCGCTGTTGCGCCGACCGATGCCCAGTCGGATCGCGGCGGCGAAGAGCTGGTCGCGGGACTCCAGCTGCCGCCCGTCGATCGTCACCGTGGCGAGGCGCTCCGACGCGGCGTGGATCTCGCCCCGGACCATCAGGATCCAGGCCTGTAGGAGCTGGTGGCGGCGAGCCATCAGCGGGCCGCCGACGCCGGCGCCCGAGGCCCGGTGCAGCACCCGCTCGGCGATCTCCAGCTCACCGCAGTGCACCGCCGTCAACGCGGCGAGAGCCGCCGGGCTGTCCGGAAGGAGCGCGGCCCGCCCGTCCGGCTCCAGCAACGCGGCGGCCTGCACCAGAGCGGAGAGCGCGGCGGTCGGCGAGCCGGTCACGCTCTCGCGTACCCCGTTGGCCATCAGTCGGGCCGCGCTGGCGTGCAGGGTGGGTGGTTCACCGGCCGGGTCACCGGCCGGCGACTCGGTGGCGGCGCCCGGGTCGCCGGTGGCCAGCCCGCCGACGATGGCGAAGGCCGCCGCCGAGGCGCTGCCCGACCACCGGTAC
>NZ_JAEVHL010000452.1 GCF_016803395.1 Micromonospora tarensis
GCCGCCGCGCCGCCCGGGCACGGCCAGGGCGCGCTCTTCGACACCGTGCCGGCCCGCCGGGGCCGGGCATCGACGCACTGACCCGGGTGTACGCGGACCAGCTCGCCCGGGTCGCCGCGACCGAGCATCCCGGCCGGTTCCGGCTGCTGGTGGCCGCCGAGTCGGCCGGCGCGTTGATCGCTGTGGAGATGGGTGCCGCCGGCCTGCCCTGGCGTGCCGACGTGCACGACGAGATCCTGCACGAGTTGCTCGGCGAGGCGTCCCCGGTCGGTGGCCCGCCACGTCGGCTCGCCGAGCTGGCCGCCCAGATCGCCGACGCGCTCGGCGTACGCCGGCTGCACGCCGACTCTCCGGCGGAGCTGCTGAAGGCGTTCGCCCGGGCCGGGGTGGAGCTGCCCAACACCCGGGCCTGGGTGCTGCGCGCGGTGGACCACCCGGCGGTGCCGCTGGTGTTGGAATACAAGGAGCTGTACCGGATCTGGACGGCGCACGGCTGGTCCTGGCGTGAGCAGTGGGTGCAGGGCGGCCGGTTCCAACCGGAGTACGTGCCGGGCGGGGTGGTGTCCGGTCGCTGGGCCACCCGTGGCGGTGGCGCGTTGCAGATCCCGAAGGTGATCCGGCGGGCGGTGGTCGCCGACCCGGGTTGGCGGTTGGTGGTCGCCGACGCCGGCCAGTTGGAGCCCCGGGTGCTCGCCGCGGTCTCCGGTGACGCCCGGCTGGCGGCGGCGGGCGGCGCCGGCGACCTCTACGCCGCGTTGGCCCGGGACTCCTTCGGCGGCGACCGGTCCCGCGCCAAGGTGGCCCTGCTGGGCGCGATGTACGGGCAGACCGGTGGGGCCGCGGTGCCCGCGCTGGCGGTGCTGAAGCGCAGTTACCCGACGGCGTTCGGCTACGTCGAGGCGGCGGCGCGCACCGGTGAGGTGGGCGGGTTGGTGCGCTCGTGGCTGGGGCGGACGTGCCCGCCCGGCTCGGCCGGGTTCGGCGATCTCGACGACGCGTCCGCCGATCCGGATGCGGCGGCCGATCCGCAGAGCCCCCGGGCCCGCGCCGCGCGGTCCCGGGGGCGGTTCACCCGCAACTTCGTCATCCAGGCCACCGCCGCGGAGTGGGCCTCCACATTGCTCGCCACGCTGCGCACCGAGCTGTCCGGCACCGATTCGGAGCTGGTCTTCTTCCAGCACGACGAGGTGGTCGTGCACGCTCCCGCCGCGCGGGCGGCGGCGGTCGCCGACGCCGTCACCCGGTCTGGCGAGCGGGCCTCCGCGCTGCTCTTCGGTGCCACACCGGTGCGGTTCCCGCTGGATTTGTCCATCGTCGACTGCTACGCCGACGCGACCTGACCGACCGGCTGTCCGTGCCGACAGGTGCCGGGCGTGTAACGGTTGTGCTATTTCTCCTTTTCACCCCGCCACCCACCGCTGGCCGTTCTCGTTGCAGTGACCGTAGGAGGGGACGGATCGGTAACGGTTCGTCAGGTGCTGGAGGGGGCGCAGCTGAACCGGATCGCAGGAATGATCATCGCGGCGGGTGGCGGACGACGGATCGGTGGTCCGGAGGCGTTGCTGCACCAGGGGGACAAGCCGCTGGTCAATCAGATGATCGACACGATGACCGAGGCGGGCTGCGAGCAGATCGTGGTCGTGCTGGGTGCCGCCGCCGAGCAGGTGCAGGAGACCGCCGATCTGGCCAAGGCCACCGTCGTGATCAACAAGGCGTGGGGTACCGGAGTCGGCTCATCCATCCGGGCCGGCCTGGCCGCCATGGACGACGAGGGGATCGAGGCGGTGGTGGTGGTCCCGGTCGACATGCCAGGCCTGACCGCCACGGCGGTCAGCCGAGTGGCCGCGCTGCCGTACCCCGACGTGCTGGTCTGCGCCACCTACGACGGGCTGCGCGGCTACCCGATGCTCTTCGGTCGCCGGCACTGGCCCGGCATCGCCACCCTGGCCAGCGCGGACGTCGGTGCTCGGCCGTACCTGTTGGCGCACAAGGACCAGATCGTCGACATCGCCTGCGACTCGGTGGCCGACGGCGGCCGGGTCGACACCCCGGAGCTGATGGAGCTGTACGGCCTCACCGTCCCACCCCAACGCGTCGGGGTCTAGATGTAGCGCCCAGCACCGTTGTTGACGCGGGTGATGGGTGGTTGTCCGGCGAGGGCGGTGTGTCCGCGGTGGTGGTTGTAGGTGTGGAGCCAGGCGGGTA
>NZ_JAEVHL010000453.1 GCF_016803395.1 Micromonospora tarensis
CCCGTGCCGGGGCCGCCCGCGTCGCCCCGGCGCAGTGTGAACACCGGGCCGGTCGGGGCCGTTCGACGGGGCAACAGCGGGCCGGTGAGCGCGGGCCGGCATCGCCGGGGCGCGTCCGACCGCACCGGCTGACCCCGCCGCCCGTTCAACTGGTGGACGCCCCGCGGGTCCCCGCTACCGGCGACACCGTCGCCGGTAGCGTCGTGGGCATGACGGTCGTGCATCCGATCACCCGAGCCTGGGTCACCACTGGTGGCACCGGTGCGCAGAACTACGACGAGTTCGCCGACGACGCGGAGATCACCGCGATCATCGAGTCGAACCCGCACAGTGCCCTCGGCATCGAGATGCCGCACCGCGCCCCGCAGAGCCTGGGCAGGTCGTTCCTCGACGCGCTGCCGGACGCGGTGGCCCGCCTCGCCGAGGCCAAGGCCGACGGCAGCTACACCCCGGCCGAGCAGGTGGTGGTCCTCTACCGGATCAGCGCACCCGGCGAGGAGCCGGCGTACGGGCTGTTCGCGATGGTGGACACCGACCAGATCTCCACCCGGGCCGACGAGCCGGGCCTGGTCATCCGCAACGAGGACGTCTTCATCGCCAAGGTGCGTGAGCGGGTGGCGCTGGCCGACGCGCTGGGTCACCTCCTCTCACCCGTACTCCTGTTGCAGACCGGGCGGGGCGACGAGCTGCACGCCGCGCTCGCGGCGGCGACCGAGACGGCCGGCGCGCCCGCCGCCACGGACACCGACCAGGCGGGGCGCACGCACGCCATCTGGCTGGTCGGCCCCGGCCCGGAGCAGACCACGCTGACCGCCCTCGCCGGTGGCGGGGACCTGGTCGTCGCGGACGGCAACCACCGCAGCCTGGCTGCCCAGACCGGCGGGCTGCCGCGCTTCCTGGCCGTGGTCACCACCCCGGCGTCGGTGGCCATCCAGCCGTACAACCGGCTGGTCAGCGAGCTGACCACCACACCGGCCGAGCTGCTCGACCGGCTGCGGGCCGCGGGCGCCGAGGTCGAGCCGATCAACGGCCCGGTCGGCGTCCCGACGGCCGGCGGCACCGTGCACCTCCACCTCGACGGCCAGGGGTACGCGGTACGCCTGCCCGCGGCGGGCTCCGACCGTCTGGAGAACCTGGACCACGCCCTGGTCGAGCGGCTGCTGCTGCGCGACGCGCTCGGGTTGGACCCGGGCGACAAGCGGATCACCTACGTCGGCGGTGACTACTCGGCGAGCTGGCTGACCGGCGAGGTGGACGCCGGGCGGGCCGAGCTGGCCGTCCTGATCGCGCCGGTGACCGTCGAGGATTTCGTCGCGGTCAACCTGGCCAGGGAGAAGATGCCGCGCAAGAGCACCTGGTTCACCCCGAAGGCGCGCGGCGGTCTGGTCGTCGCCGAACTGCCCCGCTGAACGGTCGATCCACGACCGTGTGACGAACCCGGCTCGGGGGCGCTGCCGCTGCGACGTCCCCGAGCACGGCCTGACAGACTGCCCGGTATGCGCGTCTACCTGGGATCCGATCACGCCGGTTTCGAGTTGAAGGTGCACCTAACCAACCACCTGGCCAAGCAGGGGTACGACGTCGTCGACGTCGGCCCGCACAGCTACGACCCGGACGACGACTACCCCACGTTCTGCCTGCACACCGGCGACCAGGTGGTCGCCGACGAGGCGGGCCTCGGGGTGGTCATCGGTGGGTCCGGCAACGGTGAGCAGATCGCCGCGAACAAGGTCGCCGGCATCCGTGCCGCGCTGGCCTGGAGCGTGGAGACCGCTCAGCTGGCCCGCCAGCACAACGACGCGAACGTGGTCGCGATCGGCGCCCGTCAGCACACGCTGGACGAGGCCACCGCCATCGTCGAGGCGTTCCTGAACACGCCGTTCTCCGGCAACGAGCGGCACGCCCGTCGGATCGCCCAGGTGGCCGAGTACGAGCGGACCCGGCAGCTGCCCGACCTGCCCTGACCTCGACGCTCAGCGCGGCGAGCGGGCCAGCTCCTCGCGGGGCACCCAGTTCCGCCGGACGACCACCACCCGGGCCTCCGCCTCGGCCAGGTCGTCGGCGCTGGGACGGGCCGCGTCCCGGGCCCGTAGCGCGGCGGCTCAGCCCACCTGGGACGAGCCGGAACCCACCAACCCGCGCAGCCCCCGCTCGCCGTCGCGCTCGTCGCCGCCGGCG
>NZ_JAEVHL010000454.1 GCF_016803395.1 Micromonospora tarensis
GCCCAGCGCCACCGCGACGGCCAGGGCCGTCACCAGCGCGGCCACGGTCAGCGCCAGCGCGGGGGCGGCCCGGTCGACCCGCCGCGCGCCCAGCAGCAGCGTCCCCCCGGCGACGACCGGGAGGACGACCAGTGCCCACAATGCGGCGTTCATCCCCGCAGCTTCCCCGCCATGTCGGTCATGTCGGCGTCGCTCGACCGGAACAACAGGGTCACGACCGCGAAGCCCAGCGCCATCTCCACGGTCATCGCGGCGATTACCACCAGGACGAGCACCTGCCCGTCGGGCTGCTGCGGGGCCAGGAACCACCAGAGCGCGGCGGCGGCCACGATCACCCCGTTGATCATGAGTTCGAGGCCCATCATCACCATCACGACGGCCTGCTGGCTCAGCGCGCCGTACAGGCCGACGCTGAACAGCGCGGACGCGAGCAGCAGAAACATCGGCAGCGTCACGGCCACTCCGGGGAGTCCGCGCGGTCGTAGCGCCCCCGGGCGGTGGCGAGCACCAGCGCGGCGACCATGGTGGCGAAGAGCACCGCGGAGACCGCCATCATGACCAGCATCTTCGAGCCCATGACGGCCTCGCCCAGGGCCCGGGTCGGTTCGGCGGGCGGCTCGTTGCGACGGGCGGGCCACGGCACGAGCACCGAGCCGGCGGCCAGCAGGACGAAGACGCCGACCGAGACCACCACCGCGCCCCGCCGGTTGTGCAGCATCGACATCGGCATGAGACCGCCCGGGTTCATCATGAACATGACCATGAAGACCGCCATGAGCGCCATCTCCATGACCATCATCAGGACGGTCGCCACCCCCAGGTAACCCAGGTCGAGCAGGAACAGCTCGCCGCCGACCGCGACGAACGACAGCGCCAGCGCGAACGTCGCCCGCGCCATCGAGTCCACCGTGAACACGGCCACGCCGGACGCCACGGCGACGAACGCCAGCACGACGAAGGCGACGACGGCCACCTCAACCCCTCCCCACCGCGAGCACGGCCACCGCGAGCACCTGCAGCAGCGTGGCGGGCAACGCCACCAGCCAGGCCACACCCATCAGCCGGTCCGCCCGCAGCACCGGCATCCGGCCACGCAGCGTCACCAGGGCGGCCAACACGGCCAGCGTCTTCACCAGGGTCCACAACCACCCGGGCAGCAGTGGCCCCGACCCGCCGCCGAGGAACAGCGCCACCGCCGTCGCCGCGCCCGCCGCCAGCAGCGCGTACCGGCCGGCGAGCAGGACCAGCCTGTCCACGCCGGACGGCTCGGCCAGCACGCCACCGGCCACGTCCCGCCCGTCCGGATAGGCGAACGGCCCGGACATGCTGAACGCGAGCACCGCGCCGAGGAAGACCAGGAACGCCACCGGCATCCACACCACGAACCACAGTTCCCGCTGTGCTGCCACCACGTCGGCGATCCGTAGGCTGCTGGCCGCCACCGCCGGGGCGGTCAGCGCGAACATCAGCGGTAGCTCGTAGCCGAGCGCCTGCGCCAGGAAGCGGTAGCCCCCGACCAGGCCGTAGGCGCTGTTGCTTCCCCAGCCGGCGAGCCACACCGCCGCCCAGAGCAGCACGTCCATGGCGTTGAACCAGACCACCCCGACCGGCAGGTCGGCCACCACCCGGTCGCCCAGCGGCACCACCACCACCATGAGCAGCGCCACCACCAGCGGCCCGGCCAACCCGAGCCGCCACAGCAGAGCGTCCGCCGCCACCACGCCACGCCGTCGCTGCCGGAGCAGCCGGGCGGTCTCCCATACCGGCCGCCCGGCCCGCCGCGCGAGCGTCGAACCGCCGGCCGGGTCGAGCAGGCCAGCCAGCACCGCGGCGGCCAGTGCCGCGCCGAGCAGTACACCGGCAGCCGGCAGGACGCCCCACCACGCACCGGTGGTCACGATCGCACCCCCGCGGCCACCAGCTCGTCCGGGTCGGGGTCAAACGAGGCCAGCACCACCCGAGCGGCGGCCAGGTCGAGCCCGACCATCAGGTGGGCGGCCAGCTCCCGCACCGCCACGGCGTCCGGCTCCGGCGACGTGTCGGGCTCGCCGCCGGACAGCAGCCGGTCCGTCTCGGCCAGCCGGCGCCGCCACCGGGCGGTCGCGTCGCCGCGTAGCGTCGCCGGGATCTCCACGCCCGCGCGGGCCGCCGTCACCGCAGACAGCACGCCCAG
>NZ_JAEVHL010000455.1 GCF_016803395.1 Micromonospora tarensis
GTGGGGGGTGGGTTAGGTGGGGAGGGTTACCTCGCCGGTGGCGACCAGGACGGCGGGGCCGGAGAGCCAGCAGGAGTTCTCGGTGACCGTCACCGTCAGACGGCCGCCCGGCACGTCCACGGCGACCACCCCGGTGTCCCGGCCGGCGTCGCGCAGGGCCACCGCGCCCACCGCGCAGGCGCCGGTGCCGCAGGAGAGGGTCTCCGCGCTGCCGCGCTCGTACACCCGCATCACTGTGTGCCCGTCGGTGCCGTCGACCGGGTCGCCCGGCACGATGAACTCCACGTTCACCCCGGTCGGGAAGACCGCCTGGTCGAAGCCGGGTGCGCTGGTCAGGTCCAGCGCCGACAACTCGACGCCGGCCGGCAGGACGCAGACCAGGTGCGGGTTGCCGACGTCCACCACCGAACCGGTCAGGGTCAACCCGCCGAGGGTGGCGGCGGAGCTGTCGTACACCCGGGGTCGGCGCATCTCGACGGAGACGGCGTCGCCCTCGATCAGCGCGCGCACGACGCCGGCCCGGGTGGCCACCGGCAACGCCGCGCCGGCGGGCGTCGCCAACCCGGTGTCGAGCAGGTAGCGCACGAAGACGCGGGCGCCGTTGCCGCACATCTCGGCGAACGAGCCGTCCGCGTTCCAGTAGTCCATGAACCACTCGGCCTCGCCGGCCTGCCCCGCGCCGTCCGGATGCTTGGCCGCGCGGACCACCCGCAGGACGCCGTCCGCGCCGATCCCGCGCCGCCTGTCGCAGAGCGCCGCGACCAGCTCCGGGGTCAGGTCCAGCTGGCCGTCCGGGTCGGGAAGGAGAACGAAGTCGTTGCCGGTGCCGTGGCCCTTGGTGAACTCCACGCCCCCATCATCGCGCAGCGGCGGGCAGCAGACGCAGGGCGGCCCCGATCAGGTCCGGTCTCGCCGAGTCCAGCCAGTGGATCCGAGAGTCGCGCCGGAACCAGGAGCGCTGCCGGCGGACGAAACGCCGGGTGGCCCGAACCGTCTCCTCGCGCGCCTGCGGCTCGGTCAGCTCACCGGCGAGCAGGCGCAGCACCTGGTGGTAGCCGAGCGCCCGGCTCGCCGTCCGCCCCTCGGGCAACCCGCGCCCGACCAACTCGCGGGTCTCGGACACCAGGCCGTCGGCCCACATCCGGTCGACCCGCAGCGCGATCCGCTGGTCGAGCAGCCCGGTGTCCAGGTCCACGCCGAGCTGCACCGCGGGGTAGTACGAGGTTGGCTGCGGCAGCGAGGCGGTGAACGGCGCGCCGGTCAGCTCGATCACCTCCAGGGCCCGGACGATCCGCCGACCGTTGCCGGGCAGGATGCCCTCGGCGGCGACCGGGTCGGCGGCGCGCAGTCGCGCGTACAGCGGTGCGGGGCCGACCTCGGCCAACTCCCGTTCCAGCCGCTCCCGCAGCGCCGCGTCGGTGCCGGGGAACTCGAAGTGCTCCAGCACCGCCCGCACGTAGAGCCCGGACCCGCCGACGAGCAGCGGCACCCGCCCCCGGGCCAGGATGTCGTCCACCGCCGCGCGGGCCAGCCGCTGGTACTCCGCGACGCTCGCCGGCTCGGTGACGTCCCAGATGTCCAGCAGGTGGTGCGGCACCCCGTCCCGCTCGGCGTGGGTCAGCTTGGCGGTGCCGATGTCCATGCCCCGGTAGAGCTGCATCGAGTCGGCGTTGACCACCTCCCCGTCGAGGGCGTGCGCCAACGCGATGCTCAGCGCCGACTTACCGGCCGCCGTCGGGCCGACCACCGCGACGACCGTGCCGACTCCGCCGCCGGTCACTCAGGCTCCCAGGACGCCACGAAGTAGGCCACCCCGTAGGGGGCCGAGTCGTGCAGCAGCTCGCCGCGCCAGCCACCGCCCGCCGCGCGGGCCACGCCGGCGAGCACCTGCCAGGGCGCGCGACCGGCGGCCTTCAGCTCCGTCGACAGCACCGGGTCGAGGTCGCGCAGGACGTCCAGGTCCGCGTCGGCCAGGGCCGCGGCAACCCGCCGGTCGTACGGGAGGGCGCGCGGGTCGTCGTACCCGGGGGCCTTCTCTCCCCGGCAGGCCGACCCGTCCCCGAGCACCAGCAACGCCACCCGGTCACCGGCGGCGTCGATCTCGTCGGCGACGCGCGGGCCAGCCTCGGCCGGGCCGCGTCGGCGGCC
>NZ_JAEVHL010000456.1 GCF_016803395.1 Micromonospora tarensis
GCCACCGAACCGGCGAGCGGCAGGCCGGCGCCGGCCAGCGCGACCGCGAGCAGGGCGCGGCCAGCAGGTTGGCCGCGACGACGACGGTCAGCGCTGCGGTGAGTGGCGCGTACCGGCCGACCACGGAGGCCCCGAGCAGCTCGGCTCGACCAGTCTCCTCGTTCTGTCGGGTGTGCCGGGTCACCGCGAAGGTGCTCAGCAGCGCGACGATCAACGCCAACGTCACGTACGTCTCGGCGACCACCACCGCGCCGAGGTCGGTGCCGGCGATCGGGCCGTTGAAGGCCCGGGCGATCAGGCTGGACGCGGAGGTGGTGGCGTACACCTGGCGGGCCGCCTGGTCGGGGTAGACACCGGTGACGCTGCCGGCGAGGGCGTAGCCGAGCAGGGGCGTGCCGAGGATCCAGATCGCCAGGCGGACCCGGTCGCGGCGCAGCACGAGCCGGGCCAGCCGGGGGGTGCCGGTGAGGGCGCTCATCGGGCACCGGCCCGCGGGGCGTGCGCGGCCCGGGCGGCGGGGTCGTCGCCGTAGTGGCGCAGGAAGAGCTGCTCCAGGGTGGGTGGTGTGCTGGTCAGCGCGCGGACGCCGAAGCGGACGAGCTGGCCGAGCAGCTCGTCGAGGTGGGCCGGGTCGACTTCCAGGTGGGTGCGCCCGTCGACCTGGTGCACGTCGTGCACCCCGGGCAGCGCGTCCAGGCCGGTGACCGGCCGGGCGGTCTCGACGGTCACCGCCGTGCGGGTGAGGTGGCGCAGCTCGGCGAGGGTGCCGGTTTCGACGGTCCGACCCTCGCGGATGATGCTGACCCGGTCGCAGAGCGCCTCGACCTCGGCGAGCACGTGGCTGGAGAGCAGCACTGTGGCGCCGGACCGCTTGATCCGTCGGACCTCGTCCTGGAACACCGCCTCCATCAGCGGGTCGAGGCCGGAGGTCGGCTCGTCGAGCACGTACAGCTCCACCGGGGAGGAGAACGCGGCGACGATGGCCACCTTCTGCCGGTTGCCCTTGGAGTACGTGCGGCAGCGGCGGGTCGGGTCCAGGTCGAAGCGGTCCAGCAGTTCGTCGCGGCGACGCCGGTCGAGGCCGCCGCGCAGCTGGCCGAGCAGGTCGATGGCTTCCCCGCCGGTGAGGTTGGGCCAGAGGTTGACGTCGCCCGGCACGTACGCCAGCCGGCGGTGCAGGCGGACGGCGTCGCGCCACGGGTCGGCGCCGAGCAGCTCGACCTGCCCCGAGTCGCGGCGGAGCAAGCCGAGCAGAATGCGGATGGTGGTGGACTTCCCGGAGCCGTTGGGGCCGAGGAAGCCGTGCACCTCCCCCGGTTCGACGCGCAGCTCGAGCCCGTCGAGTGCCCGGATGGCGCCGAACGTCTTGACCAGGTTGCCGATCGAGATGACGGGCATGGCCCCTCCTGCGGTTGGCTGCGTCGACCGATCCTCGGGTCGACCGATCTCACTGTACTGACCGCTGGTCAGCCTAATCAACGGTGATTGTGCCCACTGGTCAGGGCGTCGCTAGGCTGGTCGGCATGACCGCCGATGCCGCGGACGACACCCGCACCCGGATCCTGCGCGCCGCGCTCGACCTCTTCGCCGAGCACGGCTACCAGCGCACCTCGCTGCGCCAGATCGGTGAGCGGCTGCGGCTGACCAAGACCGCCATCCTGTACCACTTCCCGGCCAAGGAGCACCTGCTCGCCGCCCTGGTCGAGCCGTTCGTCGCCGACCTGGAGGCGCTGCTGGACTCGGCTGCGACGCAGCCCACCGAGGTGGCCCGGTGGACGGTTCTGGAGGGCTGGGTGGACACCATGCTCGCGCACCGCCGGCCGCTCGGCATGCTCTTTCACGACATCGCGCTGATCGGCCGGGGCGACACGTACCACCGGCTGATGGAGATCGTGATGCGGGCCAATGACCTGATCGCCGGGGCGGACGCCGGTCGGCGCGAGCGGGTACGGGCGATGCAGGCGGTCTCCGCGTGCAGCGACGCGGTGGTCTTCTTCACCGACGTGCCCGACGAGGTGCTGCGCGCCGACATGCTCGACGGCGTACGCCGGCTGCTGGCGCCGGCCGGGGACACCGCGACGGCGCCGGGCGCGCCGGCGACGCTCCCGGGGCCGGTTCGCGAGACGGCGGCGGACGGGACCCGG
>NZ_JAEVHL010000457.1 GCF_016803395.1 Micromonospora tarensis
CTGTGGCGACGCTCGCCGGTGGGCCGGTCGCCGCCGTAGCGACGCTCGCCCTGCGGGCGGTCGCCGTAGCCTCGGTCGGCTTGCGGGCGGTCGCTGTAGCGGCGTTCGCCGGTGGGCCGGTCGCCGTAGCGGCGCTCGCCCCCAGTGCGGTCACCGAACCGGCGCGGGCCGCCGGCCCGGTCGTCGAACCGGCGCGGGCCGCCGGAGCGGTCGCCGTAGCCCCGGGGCTCCGCCTCGACACGAACCGGAACACCGCTGGGCTCACGGGCACCGACCAGCTCGGCCAACGCCGCGTCCCCGACCCGGACCCGGGTCTCGGCCGGCGCGACGCCGGCCTTCTCCATCATCGCCAGCGTGGTGCGGCGCTGCTTGGGCAGCACCAGCGTGGCGACCGCGCCCGACTCGCCCGCCCGGGCGGTACGCCCCGCGCGGTGCAGGTAGTCCTTGGGGTCCTTCGGCGGGTCGACGTGCAGCACCAGGGTGACCCCGTCGACATGGATGCCCCGAGCCGCGACGTCCGTGGCGACCAGCACGTTCATCCGGCCCTCACGGAACTCGGCAAGCGTCTTGGTACGCATCCGCTGGGTCTTGCCGCCGTGCAGCCCACCAGCGCGTACGCCGACGGCCGCGAGCTGCTCGACCAGCCGGTCCACCCCGAGCTGGGTGCGCGCGAAGACCATGGTCCGACCGTCCCGGGCGGCGATCGAGGCGGCCACCGGGAACTTCTCGTGCGGCGGGATCAGCAGCATGTGGTGATCCATGGTGGACACCGAGGCGGTGGACGGTGCCGTGGAGTGCGTGACCGGGTCGGTCATGAACCGCTTGACCAGCGCGTCGACGTCACCGTCCAGGGTGGCCGAGAAGAGCAGCCGCTGGCTGTTCGCGGGCGTCTTCGCCAGCAGTTCGGTCACCTCGGGCAGGAAGCCCATGTCGGCCATCTGATCGGCCTCGTCGAGCACCGTGACCTCGACGTCGTCGAGCTGGCAGATGCCCCGCTCGATCAGGTCGCCGAGCCGGCCCGGGGTGGCCACGATGATCTCCACGCCGCGCCGCAGCGCGTCGATCTGGCGGTCGTACGGAACACCGCCGACAGCGGTCTTCAGGAACACGTTGAGCGCCTTGCCCAGGGGCAGCAGAGCGTCGTTGACCTGCATGGCCAACTCCCGGGTGGGGACCAGGACGAGGGCGCGCGGACGCATCGGCCGGGCCGGCTTCGCGGTGGCCACCCGGGCCAGCAGCGGCAGACCGAACGCGAGGGTCTTGCCGGAGCCGGTCTGGCCACGGCCGAGCACGTCCCGCCCGGCGAGCGCGTCCGGCACGGTGGCCCGCTGGATCTCGAACGGGGTGGTGATGCCCTGTCGCGCCAGGGCGCGGACCAGCGGCTCGGGCAGACCGAGGCCGGCGAAGTCGACCGGCTCGACGGTGTCGGCGGCCGGGGCTGAGTCGAAAACGGAGGTTACGGTGCTGGGGTCAGCAGAGGTGGTCAACAAAAGCCTTTCGAGCGGGGCGCATCTTCGCGATGGCCTGCCGCGGCTGTGCCGCCGGATCGCCCGCAAGATCGCCCATGGGCACGCACCACGCGCGCCAGGTCAGTGATCTCAGCAAGTGTACGGCGGTCCGGCGAAGCCGCCAGCCGGTTGTCCAACCGTAGTGGGCGGACTCACCATCGCTCGCACTCACTGGCTCACCCGTTGAGCACGTTGCCCACCAGACCGTCCAGGGCGTCGCCGGCCAGCAGGACGACCATGATGCTGATCGCCACCAGCAGGCCCAGAGCGGCGGCCAGGACGATCATCACCCGGGTGTTGCTGGACCGCTCGGCTGGCGTGTCCGCCCAGCCCTGGGCCAGGATGTGCCCGGTCAACGAGCCGGAGGTCTCCACCGCGTTGGCGGGTATCGCGATCGTGGTGAAACCGGCTCCCTCGCCGCCGCCGTAGACGGTGCCGGCCAGGTCGGCATTGCCGTCCTGCCGCCCGCCACGGACGCCTGCCGTGCGCCGTCCGGCGGAGCCGACCGACGGGTTGGACGCCGGCACGCTCACCCGCGGATTTCCGCCGTCCGGCCCGATCGCTCCGGTGGTGGACGGCGGCCGGTTCGGCAGCGCCGGCGCGGGCACCACCGGCGGCGCGGCAGCCGACCC
>NZ_JAEVHL010000458.1 GCF_016803395.1 Micromonospora tarensis
GTCGGCCGTCCGGCGTCGGTGGCGGCCACCGGCGACCTGGAGCTGCACCGGGACGCCGGGAGGCAGGCGCACTGGCGCTTCGAGGGCCAGCTCGGCGACGGGGTCGCCGCCGGCGGCGTGCAGGGCGAGTTCGAGCAGGGCGGCGCCGGGCAGCAGGACGGTGTCCAGGACGGTGTGGTCGGCCAGCCAGGGGTGGTCGTCGGTGGACAGCGGGCGGTGCAGAGGCGTCCGTCGCCGGGTAGGTCGATCGTCGTGTCGAGGAGCGGGTGGCCGGCGGCGGCCGGGTCGCCGCCGCGACGCGGGGTCGACCAGTAGCGCCGTCGCTGGAACGGGTAGGTGGGCAGTTCGACGCGGCGCGGGCGGTGCGGCGCGTACACAGTGGCCCAGTCGACGGGCGCCCCGTGGGTCCAGGCGCGGGCCAACGCGGCGTGCACGTCGTTCTGGTCCCGGCGCAGGGTGTGCAGGGCGAGGCCCAGCACGGGGTGCGGGCTGACCTCGATCAGCACGCCGGGCAGCGCGGTCACCGTGTCGGCGAACCGAACCGTCTCCCGCAGGTTGCGGTACCAGTACCCGGCGTCCAGACCGGCGGTGTCGAACCGCTCCCCGGTGACGGTCGAGTGGAATGGCACCGTGGATGGTCGCGGCTCGATGTTCTTCAGCGTGGTCAGGATCTCGTCGCGGACCGCCTCGACGTGCGGCGAGTGCGACGCGTAGTCCACCGCCACCCGCCGGGCACGCGGCTCGGCCGCCAGGAACCGGTCCACCGCCGCCACATCACCGGAGAGGATGGTCGAGTCCGGCCCGTTGACCGCCGCCACGGACAGCTCACCCGGGTCCACGTCGGCGAACGGCACCGACACCATCCCGCCCCGCCCGGCGATCACCCGCAACGCCCGACTCCGCAACGCCACCACCCGCGCCGCGTCGTCCAACGACAGGGCACCCGCCACGTACGCCGCCGCGATCTCACCCTGCGAATGACCCACCACCGCCGACGGCTCGACGCCGTAGGACCGCCACACCGCGGCGAGCGAGACCATCACCGCGAACAGCGCCGGCTGCACCACCTCCACCCGGTCCAACGGACCCGCCAGGACCTCCCGCAACGACCAACCCGTGTACGGGCGCAACGCCTCCGCGCACGCGCGCATCGAAGCGGCGAACACCGGCGAGGTGTCCCACAACTGAAGACCCATTCCGGTCCACTGCGAACCCTGACCCGGGAACACGAAGACCACCCGACCGTCGCCGGCCCGCTGGGTCACGTCCTGACCGACGACCGCGCGGTAGTCCAGCGCGGTGCGACCGACCGCCAGGGAGTACGCGACGTCCACCCGCCGTACCGTGGCGGGCAGCGCGGTCAGGAGGTCGAGCTGCGCGGCGACCACCGCCGGGCTCGCGCCGGAGACGATCCAGGGTGCGTCCAGATCCGTGCTCGGTGCGGCGTCGTCCGGCTCGTCCGGGGCGGCCTCGACGATGACGTGGGCGTTGGTGCCGCTGATCCCGAACGACGACACCCCGGCCCGCCTCGGCCCTGCCCACGGCACCTCACCGGTCAGCAGCGACACCGCGCCGCCGGACCAGTCGACGTGCGGGGTGGGCGCGTCCACGTGCAGCGTGCGGGGCAGCACCCCGTGCCGCATGGCGAGCACCATCTTGATCACCCCGGCGACCCCGGCAGCCGCCTGGGTGTGCCCGATGTTCGATTTCAGCGACCCCAACCACAGCGGTCGGTCCCGCCCCGGCCCGTACGCGGCGATCAGCGCCCGCGCCTCGATCGGATCACCGAGGGTGGTGCCGGTGCCGTGCGCCTCCACCGCGTCCACGTCCGACGGCGACAGCCCGGCCGCGTCCAACGCCGCCCGGATCACCCGCTGCTGCGCCGTGCCGTTGGGCGCGCTCAGCCCGTTCGACGCGCCGTCCTGGTTGACCGCCGAGCCGCGCACCACCGCCAGCACCGGGTGCCCGCGCCGCCGCGCGTCGCTCACGCCCGCTCCACCAGCAGCACGCCCGGCGCCCCTCCGACCAGGCGGTCCCGTCGGCGGCCGCCGCGAACGGCTTGCACCGTCCGTCCGCCGAC
>NZ_JAEVHL010000459.1 GCF_016803395.1 Micromonospora tarensis
CCGGCCCGGTGCGCCCAGGCGCTGAACGCCCGCGCCGACGCGGCCCGCCGGGCCAACGAGGTGCGGGCCGCGCCGCTGGTGCGCTGCCGGGCCAGCCAGCTGCGTAGCACCGACAGGTCCAGCTCGGCGAGGTCGACGCAGCCCATCCGTACCGCGTGGTCGAGCAGCGAGACGAGATCCGTGACGTACCCGCGGACGGTGTGCGTCGACCGGTTACGCACCCGGGACAGGTGCTCGGCGAAGTCGTCCACCGCGTCGCGCAGCGCCGGCGGTAGTGCCTGGTGCATCGCCCGGGTGCCCCGGTCGGGCCGGCTCATCGTGGCCGCACCGGCGCGTTGACCGGTGCGTCGCCCCGGGCACCCTCGCGGACAGCTGGCACGCCGTCAGCCTACGGCCGATCGGCGTGCCCCACCGGTCACGGGGATGCCGATGTGCCGGCCCCGGTTACCGGCGGTTGCTCCTCTTGACCAGGAACACGAGCAGGCCGACAACGAGCACGGCGGTCGTGGCGAGACAACACAGGGTGGCGAGGTGCCATGGCTTGATAGCGCCCATGACCGCGCACCGTACCGGTAACACCTCGCCGCAGGGTGCCCGATGACTCACCGTGCGGTGGCGGCTATGCTGCCAGGTTTCGGAGTGACCGGTGGGGCGAGCGCGTAGCCCTCGTCCCGGCGGACCACCATGGACAGCTCCTCCAGCAGGGACAGTTTGCGCAACGCGGTCCGTACGTCGACACGGGCGCGGGCGGCGAGCCGGTCCACGCCCAGCGCGCCTCGGCGGGGCAGCGCCTCCAGCAGCGACCGCGCGTCGTCGTCGAGCGTGTCGGTGGCCCGCTGCGGGCCGCGGGCCGGCGGGGCCAGGTCGGCGCCGATGCGGCCCACCTCCTCCAGCACGTGCGCCACGCCGGTGACCAGCCGCGCCCTGGGGTGCTCGCGGAGGAACTCGTGCGAGCCGACGGACATCGCCGACGTCACCGGCCCGGGCACCACCATGGCCACCCGGCCGGTGTGGATGGCTCGCCGAGCGGTCTGCGTCGCGCCACTGCGCGCCGACGCCTCCACCAGAACCGTGCCCAGCGTGCCGCCGGCGATCACCCGGTTGCGGATCAGAAACCGGGGGCGCAGCGGCTCGGCGCCGGGCGGCCATTCGCTGACCAGCAGCCCGGTGTCGGCGATCCGGTCGAAGAGCGCGGTGTTGCCCATCGGATACGGCCGGTCCAGCCCGCAGGCGAGCACCGCGACGGTCAGACCGCCCGCGTTGAGGGCGCCCCGGTGGGCGGCGGCGTCGATGCCGAACGCGCCACCCGACACGACCGTCCAGTCCCGCTCGGCCAGCCCGTACCCCAACTCCGTGGCGACGTGCTGGCCGTAACCGGTGGCCGCCCGCGCACCGACCACGGCCACCGAGCGTTCCAGGGCCTCACCGAGTGGCCAGCTCCCGCGCACCCAGAAGCAGAGCGGCGGGGCGGTCTCGGCGTCCACCCGGCGGCTGACGTCCGGCAGGCGCAGGGTGGCCAGGCCGGCCACCCTGGCCGGCCACTCCTCGTCGCCGGGGATGACCAGCCGGGCACCCAGCCGGTCCGCCCGGTCCAGCGCCTCGGCCGCCACCGCCCGCGCGTCGCCGGCCGCCGACTGGGCAACCACGGTGGTGTGCAACCACCCGTCCGGGCTGCCCCCGTCGAGCAGCAGGTCCAGGGTCGCCACCGGACCGAGCCGCTCCACCAGTCGGTGCACCGCCCGGGTGCCCGGCTCGGCCAGCCAGGTCAGCGCGACCCGGGCCAGCCTGCTGTCGTCGTCGGCGCTCACGCCGCCTCCCCCGTTCGTAGCTGTGTCGCCTCCCGAACGTCCTCCCGGTCCGGCCGGTCCCGGCCGTCCAGGTCGGCGATGGTCCAGGCCATC
Organism: Micromonospora tarensis; assembly: GCF_016803395.1. Taxonomy (GTDB): domain Bacteria; phylum Actinomycetota; class Actinomycetes; order Mycobacteriales; family Micromonosporaceae; genus Micromonospora; species Micromonospora tarensis. The sequence continues at coordinate 1,902 of NZ_JAEVHL010000459.1, forward strand.
CGGATCACCCGGTCGAAGCCGCGGGCCGACAGCGAGCCGCAGTCGAGCCGGCCGCGCAGCTCCACCAGTCGGTGCACCGCCCGGGTGCCCGGCTCGGCCAGCCAGGTCAGCGCGACCCGGGCCAGCCTGCTGTCGTCGTCGGCGCTCACGCCGCCTC
>NZ_JAEVHL010000460.1 GCF_016803395.1 Micromonospora tarensis
AGCCTTCCGACGGGCGAACGCGAGCCGGCGGTACCCGGCGACGCGGTGGCGATCGTGGGCCTGGCCGGGGTGTTTCCCGGCGGGAACGAGGCGGAGGGCTTCTTCGCCGACCTGGCCGCCGGCCGGGACCTGGTCGGCGAGGTGCCCGCGAGCCGCTGGGACTGGCGTCGCTGGTACGGCGACCCGTGGACCGGCGGGGACCGCACCCCGGTGCGCTGGGGCGCGTTCCTGTCCGACGTGGACCGGTTCGACCCGCGCTTCTTCGGCATCTCGGCGGTCGAGGCCGACCTGATGGACCCGCAGCAGCGGGTGTTCCTGGAGACCGTCTGGCGGGCCATCGAGGACGCCGGCTACCGGGCCTCGGACCTGGCCGGCACCGACACCGGACTCTTCGTCGGCGTCGGTGGAATGGACTACCTCGAGCTGATGCTGGCCGGCGGGCGGGGCCTACAGCCGCACACGCCCACCGGCATCGCGCACTCGGTCCTGGCCAACCGGGTGTCGTTCCTGTTGGACCTGCACGGGCCGAGTGAGCCGGTGGACACCGCCTGTTCGGCGTCGTTGGTGGCGGTGCACCGGGCGGTGGCCAGCATCCAGCGCGGCGAGTGCGGCGCGGCCATCGCCGGTGGCGTGAACGTGATGGCGACCCCCACCGCGCACATCGCCTTCACCCAGGCCGGGATGTTGGCGCCGGACGGTCGGTGCAAGGTGTTCGACGCCGCTGCCGATGGTTATGTCCGGGGTGAGGGTTGTGGCGCGGTGCTGCTCAAGCCATTGTCCCGAGCCCTGGCTGATGGTGATCAGGTGTATGCGGTGATCCGGGGCAGCGCGGTGAATCATGGTGGTCGGGCGGCGTCGTTGACCGCGCCGAACACGGCGGCGCAGGCGCGGTTGATCGTGCGGGCGTGGGAGCAGGCGGGTGTGGATCCGGCGACCTGCACCTATCTGGAGACGCATGGCACGGGCACGGCGTTGGGCGATCCGATCGAGACGACGGCGTTGACCCAGGCGTTCGCCATCCTGTACGAGCGGTGGGGTCGTTCCGCGCCGACGAGTCCGCATTGTGGCCTGGGGTCGGTGAAGAGCAATGTGGGGCATCTGGAGACCGCCGCGGGGATGGCGGGGTTGGTCAAGGTGTTGTTGGGGATGCGGCACCGACGGCTGCCGGGAAATCTGCATCTGAACACTGTGAATCCGTATATCCGGTTGGACGGGACTCCATTCGAGGTGCTGGACCGTACCCGGGAGTGGGAGACGAACGGGGTTCCGCGTCGGGCGGGGATCTCCGGGTTCGGTTACGGCGGGGTCAACGCTCATCTCGTCCTCGAAGAACAGCCGGTCGCACCGGTGTCCCCGCCGGCCGCGGACCGCAGGTGATCACGCTGTCCGCCAAGACCCCCGACCGGCTCGCGGCCGTCGCCGGCCGGCTCGCCGCGCACCTCGACACCGCACGCCCGGCGCTGGAGGACGTGGCGTACACCCTGCGGGTGGGTCGCGAACCCATGGCCGAACGGCTCGCGGTGGTGGCGCGGGACGTCGACGAGGCGCGGGAGGCGCTCACCGCGTTCGTCGCCGGCGAGCCCGCCGGGCCCGGCGTGTTCCGCAGCCGTGCCGTGCTCCCGTCCGCGAACGGCGGTGCCGCCGACCACGGCCACGCCCTCGGCGTCGTCTCTGGTGCCGGGCACGGCGTCGACTCAAGGGTGAACGGCCACGGGGTCATCGCCGTGCCGCACGAACGGGGCATCACCCCGGCGAGCGGCCACGTCCCGGCGAGCGGCCATGCTCCGGCGAACGGTCACACCCCGGACGACCGGGCCGCCGCGCTCGCCGCCGCGTGGGTGCGCGGCGACGACCCGGCCGGGACACCTCCGGGACGGCGGATCTCGTTGCCCGGCTACCCGTTCGCCGGGGAGCGGTACTGGGGTGCCGACGTGCCGATGCCCCGGGCCGCCGGCCCGACCGACCCGGAACCGCCCGCGCCGACGCTGCTGCGCCAGGTGTGGGAACCGGCCACCGCCCGCCCCGCCCCCACCGAGACCGCCCACGCCACCGTGGT
>NZ_JAEVHL010000461.1 GCF_016803395.1 Micromonospora tarensis
CCGGCGGCGAACTCCGCGCCTGCCGACGGGCACCGGGCAGCGCCGCGTACAGGTCGCCGGGGCGAACCTCCTGGCTGGCGTGGGTGGCCCCGGTGACGATCACCGCGGCGGCGTCGACCGGAAGGTCGACGGCGAGCCGGGCGGCGAGATCACCGAGCCGAACTCCGGTCACGGTACGTGGACGTGGATTGCCGGGCACGGCGTCAGACCCTACCCGGTCGTCCGGTTCCGGCCGCACAGCCGCCCCGGTGGTTCGTCGGCACTCACCGATGATGTCCCGCCGTCGCTGCTCAGCGCGGATAGACGGTGAACTTGGGCGCGGAACCGCCGGTGGACGGCGGCACCCGGTAGTGACGCAGGGTGAACTGCATCATGTCCCGGAACGCCGGCCCGGCGATCGCCGCGCCCCCACCACTGGGCGCGTACGCGAAGACCGCGATCACGTACCGGGGGTTCTCGGCGGGTGCCATGCCGATGAAGGAGGACACCTCGCCTGGTTGTTTCTTGCCGTTGACCAGCCGCCACCCGGTGCCGGTCTTGCCGGCGACCCGGTAGCCGGGGACCGCCGCGGTCAGGCCGGTGGCGTTCTCGACCGTGGTGACCGCCTCCAGCATGGTGCGCAGCGCCGCCGCGTTCTGCGGGCTGAGCACGGACCGGGTCGTCGGAGCCGGCGTGGGGGTGCGCTTACCGTCCGGGCCGATCACCTCCTTGACCAGGTGCGGCTGCACGTACGTGCCGTTGTTGGCGATGGCGGCGTAGGCGGCGGCCATCTGCAACGGCGTGGCGTCGACGCTGTGCCCGATCGGCACCGACCCGGCCGACGACTCACTCCACTCGTCGACCGGCAGCAACCGTCCGCTGGCCTCCCCCGGCATTCCCTCACCGGTCGGCTTGCCCAGCCCGAACCGCTTCTGGTAGTCGATCAGCCGCTCCGGGCCGAGTCGGTCGGCGACGGTGATGGCGCCGACGTTCGACGAGTAGGCGAGCATGCCCGGCACGCTCATCTTCCTGCCGTTGGCCGGGTGGGTGTCGGGGAACCAGGTGTCACCCTTCTTGATCGCGTTGGCGACGGGGAACGTGGTGTCCGGCGTGATCACCCCCTCCTGCAGCGCCGCGCCGTAGGTGATCGCCTTGTGCACCGAGCCGGGGTCGATCACGAAGCTGGTCGCCGCGTCCTCCCGGGCGACCGGGTCGCTCGGCGTCGGCTTCGCCGCGTCGTAGGTGGGGTGACTGGCCTGGGCCAGCACCGCGCCGGAGGGAATCTCCATGATGACGGCCGCGCCGGTGCCACCGGGCGCCTGGGCCATGCCCGCGCTGAGGATCTGCTGGGTGCGGAACTGCAGGTCACGGACGATGGTGAGGGCCAGCGAGCTGCCCGGCTTGGCGGGGGTCGTCCGGCTGTAGCCGCCCGGGATCGGCGCCGCGAGGTCACCGAGGCCGGCCTCGTACACCCGCTTGCCGTCCTGACCGGCGAGCACGTCGTCGTAGCGGGCCTCCAACCCCTCCAGCCCGGCCATGTCCTGGCTGGTGAAGCCGATCAGGTTGGCCGCCAGGTCACCGCCGGGCACCTCGCGGCGCTCGTCGCGGTGCACCCCGATGCCGGGCAGCTCCAGCGCCTGCACCCGCTTGGCGGTGGGGATCTCCACACCCCGGGCCAGGTAGGAGAACGTCGACGCGACGCCGTTCTCCAGCCGGCGCGGCTTCATCAGCTCGACCAGCTTCGACGCCGGGATGCCGAGCAGCGGGGAGAGCGCCTTCGCGGTGGCGGGTGGGTCCTTGACCTCGGTCGGGTCGGCGTACACGTATCGCGCCTCGACACTGCGGGCCAGTGGCGCGCCGGTGCTGTCGTAGATCGCGCCGCGCGGCGCGGGCAGCTCCACAGTGCGGGTGCGGTCGGCGACGCCACCCCCGGCGTACGCCGGGGCGTCCACCGCCTGGAGGAAGATCAGCCGGATCCCGATGGCGGCGAAGAGCGTCAGGGCGAGCGCGGTGCCCAGCCGCAGCCGCAGCCGCGAGTCGGCCAGCTTCGGCGGGCGCGGTGGTTTGCGGGACG
>NZ_JAEVHL010000462.1 GCF_016803395.1 Micromonospora tarensis
GGGTGACCCGCACCGGGCCGGGGCGGGTCGGCGGCAGGCCCAGCGCGGCGCCGGCAAGGCGGGCGACGAGTCGTCCCGGCACCGGTCAGCCCGTCGGGCGGCGGGGCGACTCGGGCCGGGCGGAGCGCACCGAGTCCCGGTGCCCCCGCAACGACTCGCTCATCTCCGCCATGAACCGGTGCACCACCTCCAGCTCGTCGTCGCCGAAGCGGGCCATCACCGTGTCGGTACGGGCGCCCAGCGGCTGGAAGAACGCCATGGCCAGGGCGGCGCCCTGGTCGGCGTAGCGCAGCAGCACCTTGCGCCGGTCGACGGTGTCCCGGTCCCGGCGAATGTGGCCGGCCCGCTCCAGCCGGTCGATCAGCGCGGTGACCGAGCCGGACGAGAGGTTCAGCCGCTCACCGAGGCCGCCGGCGGTGATCGGGTCGCCGAGCAACTCGGCGTCCATCACCGCGATCAACGCCTGCAGGTCGGTCGGGTTGAGGCCGTGCAGGTTGGCGAAGGCGTGACCGACGTGCTGGGCGTCCGCCGCGTACCGCCGGAGGTTGTTGGTGATCTCCGCGACCAGCTGCTCGCGGCGCGTGTCGCGCCGCCGGTACATGCCGTGAGTCGCCACCTCGCGCCGCTCTTCCCCCTCGTCGGTCCTCGGGTTGCAGCATAGAGCAGCCGCCGATAATCTCGACAATCGAGATACTCGGCTTCCGAAGGACCTTGAGGTCACCTGATGTCTGTGTTCACCAGAGTCGCCCGCGGCCGGCTGGCCGCCTGGCTCACCGTGGCCGCCGCGATCGTCGCCGGCGCGGCCGTCTTCGGAACGCCCCAACCGGACAACCCGGCGCCGGTCTCCGCCACCGGCCTGTCCGCGCGGTGGCAGTCGACCCAGGTGCAGCGCCTCCAGGACCAGCTGCCCTCCCGCGACGTGCAACCCGCCATCGTGGTGATCAGCCGGGGTGACGGCGGCGCGCTGAGCGAGGCCGACCGGACCACCGTCGGCGCGCGCACCGGTGACCTGCGCCGCTTCGCGGTGGGCGGGCAGATCAGCCCCGCCCAGGTCTCCCCCGACGGCGCGGTGGCCCTGGTCGCCGTGCCGCTCGACACGTCCGGCGGCCAGCAGGCCGTCGCCGAGACGGTGACCCAGCTGCGTACCGCGGTGGCGGAGCTGCCCGACGAGCTGACCGCCGAGGTGACCGGGGCCCCGGCCTTCACCGCCGACCTCTCCTCGGTCTTCGACGGCGCCGACGTCACACTGCTCGCGGTGACCGCCGCCGTGGTGGCGCTGCTCCTGCTGATCACCTACCGCAGCCCGTTCCTGTGGATCGTGCCGTTGGTGGTGGTCGCCGCGACCGAGCAGATCACCCTGCGCGCGGTGGACGTCATCGTGCCGGCCGCCGGCATCAACCTCCAGCAGGGCCAGGTCACCGGCATCGCCAGCGTGCTGGTCTTCGGTGCCGCCACCGACTACGCGCTGCTGCTCATCGCCGGTTACCGGGAGGAGCTGCGACGCGAGCCGGACCGGTTCGCGGCGATGCGCGCCGCGCTGCGCCGCACCGCCGAGCCCATCCTGGCCAGCGGCGGCACCGTGGTGCTCGGTGTGCTCACCCTGCTGCTCAGCGAACAGGAGACCAACCGCGCGCTGGCGGTGGCCTGCGCCACCGGTGTGGTCTTCGCCATGCTCTCGGCGCTGTTCGTGCTCCCCGCCGTGCTGGTGCTCTTCGGCCGTGGCCTGTTCTGGCCGTTCGTCCCCCGGGTCGGCGGCCCGGTCCGCGAGGGCCGACTCTGGGGCCGGCTCGGCACCGCCGTGGAGCGCCGCCCGGTGGTGGTCGCGACGCTGGCCACAGTGCTCCTCGGCGGCCTCACGCTGGGTGGACTCGGCATCCGGACCGGCCTGTCCGAGACCGAGCAGTTCCGGGCCGAACCCGAGGCGGTCACCGGGGCGCAGACCCTGGCGCGGGCGTTCCCCGCCGGCAGCACCCAGCCGGTGGCCGTGATCACCACCCCGGGGGCGGTGCGGGCGGTCACCGACGCCGCCA
>NZ_JAEVHL010000463.1 GCF_016803395.1 Micromonospora tarensis
ACGGCTGATCCCCCGACCGCCCCGACCCGGCCACGACCCCGGCCGACGGCTGGCTGGCGGCCGGTGGGCCGGGTGGTGGCTGGTCGACGCCGATCGCCCGGCCGAGCTGGTCGAGGCGCTGCCCCTGGGCGGTCAGCCGCTGCTGGAGATAGTCGACCGCCGCGTTCAGGTCGCGGCGCGCGCGGACTCGGCGGCGGCGTGGTGTTCGCCGGCACGGCGCTGCTCGGAGAGCTGTCGGGCCAGTGCCGCGTACTCCTCGAAGGACACTGTCACCGCTCCCCGTCCGGCTCGTGCCCGTCGCCGACGAACGGGACGATCAGCCGGGTGCGCTGGTCGTGCCGGTCGATCAGCAGCGCCCGGTCGGCGCGGGGCGTGTAGGTCAGCTCGTGTGCTCCGAGGTGCAGGGCCAGCTCCGCCCCGGGCACGTTGAGCGCGACCAGGCAGGCGATGTCGTCGCGGTTCTGGCTGCCGCCCAGGTCGTCGGCGAGCCGGCGGAGCCCGCGCCACCAGCCGAGCAGGTGCACCCCGTGCCCGGGGCCCTGGCGCAGCACGGTGCGCAGGTCGTCCAGGCCGGAGCGGAACGTGGTCGGATCGGTGGCACCGAGGACCGGCGCGGCGGCGTCCATGCCGAAGACCACCAGGTATTCGCGGCCGGAGGGCTCGGCGGCCAGCGCGGCGATCCGGTCGCGCAACCCGGCCGCGTCGAGTCGTCCGACCGGGTGGCCGGCGGCCCGCAGCACGGCTTCGGTGTCGTCCGCGACCGGGTCGGCGGCACCGACCAGGCAGGCCAGCTCGAACCGGGCGTCGCCGGGGGTGTGCTGGCGGGCCAGGCTGAGCGTCGCGGCGCGCAGCACGTCCGCGCCGGTCGGTGCGGTGCCCACCACGGCGAGGTGCCGGCCGGGGGTGGTGTCCATCAGGAACAGCGCGGTGGTGCCGTGCACGTCGACAGTCCGGCCGACCAGGGCCATCGGGCGTCGACCGCCGGGGCGCAGCCCGGCGAAGGTGCTGTCGTCCTCGATCCGGGCGGCCTCGTACCCCTTGAAGACCGCCGGTGCCCGTGAGCCCGGCGGGCGGGCCTGCCACAGCTCGTGGCGTAACGCGGCGAGATCCGCCGCGGCGGCGTGCGCGTCGGGGAACCGCAGCACGGTGTCGGCGCCGGCCGCGCCGGCGGCGGTGTTGACCACGGCGGAGCCGATCGGCAGGGCCGCGGCGGCGTCGTTGAGCTGGTCGAGCACCCCACCACCGCCGGGCAGCGCCACTCGCAGCGCGAACTGCCCGAAGATCGCCTCGGCCCGCCCGTAGAGGGCTTCGATGCCGGTCATGCTCTGGCTGGCGAGCACCAGGTGGATGCCGTACGAGCGGCCCTTTCGGGCCAGTTCCTCCAGCAGGTCCACGGAGTCCCGGGCCAGCGCGTCGTTGCCGGCCAGCAGCACGTGGAACTCGTCGATGACCGCCACGATGCGCGGCAGCGGATTGTCCCGGGGCAGGTCGGCGAGCTTGGTGACGCCGTGTCGTTTGAGCGCGGTGGCCCGGCGCTGCGCCTCCCGGCGCAGCTCGCGCAGCACGGCGAGGCCGTACTCGCGGTCGGACTCGATGCCCACGGCACGGGCGTGCGGCAGCCAGGACGGGTCACGCCCGGTGGGCACGAACTCGGTGAAGCTCACGCCCTCCTTGAAGTCGAGCAGATAGAGCTGCAACTCGGCAGGCGCGTAGCGGGCGGCCAGCCCGTAGAGGACGTCGAGCAGGAAAACCGTCTTGCCGGCGCCGGTGCGCCCGCCGACCAGCCAGTGTGGGGTGACGTCGTCGAAGGCGAGGGTCAGCGGGGCGCCGCCGGCCCGGCCGATCACCGTGCGCAGACCGTTGCCTGCGGATTCGGCCCAGCGCCGCTCGGGCAGCAGCCAGGTCGAAAGCCCGGCTGAGCATAGCCGGCTGCTCACCCGGATAGGCAGCCGCGGGTTCGGCACGGAAGCCTGGCTGATCGGCCAAGAGGTGCAG
>NZ_JAEVHL010000464.1 GCF_016803395.1 Micromonospora tarensis
CCGGACCGCCCATTCCCACGCCGTCCCCGGTGGGCCCGCCGGGCCCACCGGGCCTGCCGGGCCCACCGGGCCTGCCGGGCCGGCCGGCGGCCTCGCCATCCCCGATGCGATGAGCGGAACCGGTCAGGCCGCTGGTCTCCCCGCCCCGGCCTGACCGGTCATCCGCCCACCATGCCGAATCCACCGATCTCCGCCGCGGTGCCAGCACGACGAGGCCGGCGGAGATCCCGGTCACCTTCGCGACCCACGCACCGGTACCCGCGAGCGCCGCGGGTATCGGTGCGTGGGTCGCGCCCGTCGGGCGAATTTGCCGAGGCCGGAATGCCCGCTCATCCTTGGGCCATGGCCGATAACGGACACCCGGGGTGCGAGCTGTGGGGGCACCGATGAGCACCGCGATGGCTCGGGTGCCCGACTCGCTGCGGGGGCAGATCGTCACACCCGGCGACCGCCGGTACGCGCAGCTGCGCTCGACGTACACCACGTCGGCGTCGCCGGCCGCCGTCCTGCTGCCGAAGACCACCGCTCAGGTGGTCGACGCGCTCCGCTACGCGGCGGGAGCAGCGGCTGCCCATCGCGGTCCGCAGCGGTGGGCACGGCCTGTCCGGAGCGTCCTCCAACAACGGTGGCGTGGTCATCGACCTGTCCATGCTCAACCGGGTGCAGGTGCTCGACGAGCGGGCCGGGCTGGTCCGGGTCGAGGCCGGTGCCCGCTGGGCCAACGTCGCGAAGGCGCTCGCCCCGTACGGCCTGGTGGTCAGCTCGGGTGACTACGGCGGTGTCGGGGTGGGCGGCCTGGCCACCGGCGGTGGGGTCGGTTGGCTGGTTCGCGCCCACGGCCTGACCATCGACCGCGTCCGCGCGGTCGAGGTGGTGCTCGCCGACGGAACGCTGGTACGCGCCGACGCCGAGCACGAGCCGGAGCTGTTCTGGCTGGTCCGGGGTGCCGGGGCCGGCGCGGGGATCGTGCTGGCCTTCGAGATCGAGGCGGCCGAGCAGCGCAATGTCGGCGTCGCGCGGTTGGTGGTCGAGGCGCACCCGGACGGCCGCACCATCCGGGAGTGGACGAGCTACCTGGCGCGGGCCCCCCGGGAGTTGTCCGCGGCGGCTGTGGTGTTCGCCGAGGGCCGCTCGGTGCTGATGTCCGTCACCGCGGTGGTCGCCGCCGAGAGCCTGCGCCGGGCCGGCCAGTGGTGGAACCGCTGCTCGCCATCGGCAAGGTGCTCGAACACCGGACCGACCTGCTGCCCTACCCGACGCTGGTGCCGACCGCGCACCTGCATCCCAACGTCGGGCAGCAGCGGGGCACGACCACGAACGGCCTGTTCACCGCGCTGGACGACGCCGGGGCGCGGGCCGTCACCCGAGCGGTGACCGGGCCGGGGCGGGGGGTTGTCCAGCTCCGCTCGTTGGGTGGGGCGGTCAACGACGTGGCGTCCGACGCGACCGCGTACCCGCACCGCCACCAGGACACGTTGATCGTGGCCTCGACGTTCCCACCGCAGGGTGGCGCGGCGTTGGACGCCGCCTGGCGGGCCGCCGGGGCGCGCGCCGACGGCGCGTACGTCAACTTCGAGAGTCGGCCGGGGCCGGCCGCGTTCGCCCGGATCTATCCCGGCGAGACCGGGGCCCGGGTCCGGCGGCTGTGGCAGCGGTACGACCCGGACGGGGTGTTCCGCTCGGCCTTGTTGACGGGCCAGAGCAGCCGGTCCGACCAGGGCAACCGCCGCGATTCGGGGGACCGGGCCGGGCAGGCCGGCGGCTCGCGGCAGGCCAGCCGGGCCGGCCGGGCCGGCCGGACCGGGCAGCCGCATCGACGCCGCCGCTGAACGACGGGGGCGCGCACACCCAGGTCCGATTCCCGCCAGCCGACCGCCGGTCGGGCGGGGCATCATCGGTGTCATGGAGCTGGACTTCGAGCGCTGCTATCGAGCCGTGGACAGCCGTGACCAGCGGTTCGACGGCTGGTTCTACACCGGCGTGAC
>NZ_JAEVHL010000465.1 GCF_016803395.1 Micromonospora tarensis
TGCCGGCTGCGCGGCGCGAGCGACGTGCGCGGATACCGGGTCGACGTGGCCGACGCGGGTGCGGTGCAGCGGGCCGCCGACGACGTGGTGCACCGCTGGGGCGTCATCGACGTGTGGGTCAACAACGCGATGGTCTCGGTCTTCGCGCCGGCCTGGGAGATCCCGGCCCGGGAGTTCCGCCGGGTCACCGAGGTCACCTACCTGGGCACTGTGCACGGCACCCTGTCGGCGCTGCGCCACATGCGGGCGCACGAGCGGGGCACGGTCGTGCAGGTGGGCTCGGCGTTGGCCTACCGGGGGATCCCGTTGCAGTCGGCGTACTGCGCGAGCAAACACGCCATCCAGGGGTTCAACGACTCGCTGCGCGCCGAGCTGCTGCACGACTGCCCGGGGGTGAAGCTGTCCATGGTGCAGCTGCCCGCGATCAACACGCCGCAGTTCTCCTGGGTCCGGACCGGCTGCCCCGGCATCCGCAGCCGGTGCCGCCGATCTTCACCCCGGAGCTGGCCGCCCGGGCCATCCTGTGGGCCGCCGACCGGGGCACCAGGGAGCTGAACGTGGGTGGCCCGACGTGGCAGGCCCGGCTGGCCGACATCCTGTTCCCGGGCCTGCTCGACCGGAAGCTGGCCCGAAACGGCTACGAGAGTCAGCAGACCGGCCAGCGGATCGATCCGGCGTCCTGGCGGGACAATCTCGACCACCCGGGCGACGAGGACACCGACCGGGGCGCGGCGGGCGTGTTCCGGGGCCAGGCACGGGACCGTTCGGCGGCGCTCTGGGTCGGCACGCACAAGCCGGTGTTGTCCGGCGCCGCGCTCGCCGTCGCGGCACTGGCACTCACCGCCGCCGCCCGCCGCAGGCGCTGACGCCCGCACCCAGTGGCCGCCCCCGGCCCTGACCGGCGGACGGGGCCCGGACCGGGGTGGCAAGCGACGATCCGCAACGCCCGCAGGGGTGCCTCTTTCCAACCGAATGCGGCACCTGGATACCCTTTGAAGGAACCCTTGTCCGCAAACCGAGGATGTCCGACATGATCAAGCCCGTGCAGTTGCCGTCGCCGTGGCGGGACGCACGCCTGACCGTCGTCGTGCCCACCTACAACGAGGCGGGCAACCTCCCGGCGCTGGTCGAGCGGCTGCTCGCGCTGCCGCTGCCGGGGCTGCGCATCCTCGTGGCCGACGACAACTCCCCCGACGGCACCGGCGAGGTGGCCGACAAGCTGGCCATCGAGCACCCGGACCGGGTCGAGGTCGTGCACCGCGCCGGCAAGGAGGGCCTCGGTCGGGCGTACGTGGACGGGATGAGCCGGGCCATCGAGGGTGGCGCCGAGTACGTGGCTCAGATGGACGCCGACCTCTCGCACCCGCCGGAGGCGCTGCCGGGGATGTTGGGTGCGCTGCTCTCCACCCAGGCCAGCGTGGTGATCGGTTCCCGGTACGTGCCCGGCGGCGAGCTGGACGAGAACTGGCCGCTGTACCGTCGGGCGCTCAGCGGCTGGGCCAACCTCTACGTGCACACGCTGCTGCGGGTGCGGATCCGCGACCTCACCGCCGGCTTCAAGATCTGGCGGGCCGACGCGCTGCGCGACATCGACCTGGAGCGGGTGCAGTCCAACGGCTACAGCTTCCAGGTGGAGATGCACTATCTCGCCACCAAGCTGGGGCACACCATCCTGGAGGTGCCGATCCGCTTCGAGGAGCGCCGGGACGGCGTCTCCAAGATGACCACCGCGACCAAGGTGGAGAGCGCCCTGATGCCCTTCCGGCTCCGCAGCAAACACCGCAACATCACCCGCTGACCCCACCCCACCCGTCCGACCTTGTTGATCAAGAAGTTCGGGTCACCAGCACGGCGAGATCTGACCCGAACTTCTTGATCACCGGGGGCGGTCCCGGGAGGTCAGGTGGGGTAGATGGCGCGGTGGGCGGTGCTGATGACGGCGGCGTAGGCGCGGCCGGTGACGGCGCGGTCGCGGGCC
>NZ_JAEVHL010000466.1 GCF_016803395.1 Micromonospora tarensis
CCGACGATCCGGGTCGCCACCTCGGGCGGGCAGGCCCGGCTCGACGCGGCCGAGCCGGGGTGCAGCACCACGTACCCCGGGTCGCCGAGGTCGGCCGGGCGCGGTGCCACGGCGTCGGGTCGGAGCCGGAGCACGGGTTCGTCGCCGTCGGCAGCCGGTGACCGGCGGCGGCGGCGAGGGAGAGGGCACGTTCGGGTTCGGGGACGCCCACCGGCACCCGGTGCCGGACGTCCAGCAGTGAGCCGGGGTAGTCGTCGCTGATCGCGGCGATCCGGCCGATCCCGGCCATCCGCATCAGCAGGGCCAGCGGCAGGGCCGACTGGTGGAACGAGGTGAACACCACCGCCTGGTCGGGGTCGACGGCGCGGAGGCGCTCGGTCAGGCTCCGCATGCTCCCCGGGTCGACAGGTGCCGGCGTGGGGTCGATCCACGGCAGCGGATGCTCGATGATCTCGTCCACCCCGGGCAGCAGGTCCGCGGCGGCCCGGCCGCGCGGCCCGCACAACAACACCACCCGCCGCGCTCCAGCCGCGACGGCGCGGATCGCCGGCCCGGTGACCAGCACGTCCCCCACCGAGTCCGACCGGACCACCAGCGCCGTGCGCACCGGGTCACCGGGTGGGGTCGCGGGCCGCACGGCCTGCTGACGGCGCAGGATCTCGTCCACCGCCGCCGGCAGGTCGGTGGCCACCCAGCCGGCTGCGGCGACCTCCTCCGGTCGGGTCACCGGCGTGGGCACCAGCACCGCCGCCGCCCCGGCGGCCAGTGCGGCGGCGACATCCCGGCCGATGTCGCCGACCAGCACGCACCGGGACGCGATGGTGCCCAGCTCACCGGCGGCGGCGTGCACCAGACCGGGTGCCGGCTTGCGGCAGTCACAGCCGTCGGCGTCGTCGTGCGGGCAGACCAGCCAGGCGTCGAACCGGCCCAGCAACTCCTCCACCCGGGCGTGCACGGCCCGCAGCTGCGCCTCGGTGAAGTAACCCCGGGCCAGCCCCGACTGGTTCGTGACGACCGCCAGGCGCAGCCCGGCGGCGCGCAGCCGGTCCAGCGCCGCTCGCGCCCCCGGCACCGGCCGCACCTTCTCCGGGTCGCCGTTGTACGGCACGTCCTCGATCAGGGTGCCGTCACGGTCCAGCAGCACCGCGTCGTACAGGACCGGTCGGGGGCTCCCGGCGGACCCGGAACCGGCGCGGTCAGCAGCGGCGTACACCCGGGCTGACCTGCGCTGATACGGATCCTCCTGGTCCTGTCGCACAGCCGGCGGGTTCCCTGCGCCCCGAGGAGTAAACGTGGTCGTCGAGGCGGTGGGCCAGCGCCGGCAGCGGGCGTCCCGGGTCGGCCTTACCCGCCGTGCGGGGAAAGCTAACCCGTCGCTCGTTAGCGCTGCCGCGACGCGGGTATGGGAGCCCAGTGGCGATTGTGGAGAAAGTGATCCAGGCTCCCCCGCAGCAGGTCTTCGACGTGCTCGCCGACGGGTGGACGTACAGCGACTGGGTGGTGGGCACGACGCACATGCGCGACGTGGACGACACCTGGCCCCGGGTGGGCAGCCAGCTGCACCACCGCACCGGGCCGTGGCCGTTCTCCTTGCAGGACGCCTCGACCGTGCTGGTCTGCGAGCCGCCGCACCGGCTGGTGCTGAAGGCCGGGCTCTGGCCGGCGGGCGAGGCGATCGTGGCCTTCACCCTGCAACCGGTCGGTGCGGACGCCACCCGGGTTCGGATCGGTGAGGACTTCGCCGCCGGTCCGCTCCGGTGGCTGCACAACAGGCTCAACGACGCGGTGCTGCACCTGCGCAACCGGGAGACGCTGAACCGGCTCTCCGACATCGCGACCCGGCAGAAGGGGGCGCCGTGACCCGGACCGTGGTGGTGACCGGCGCGAGCGCCGGCGTCGGTCGGGCCGTCGCCCACGCGTACGCGGCGCGCGGCGCCCGGCTGGCGCTGCTGGCCCGGGGCGAG
>NZ_JAEVHL010000467.1 GCF_016803395.1 Micromonospora tarensis
TAGAGCGCCTGGTAGAGGCCGAGGCCGACGCCGGTGAGCAGCAGCGGTACGGGTGCCGCGCGCAGGGCGGCGAGCAGGGTGCGCGGTCGGCCGGCGGTGACGCCGGCCCAGGCCACGGCGACGAAGTAGAGCGCCTGGTAGAGGCCGAGGCCGACGCCGGTGAGCAGCAGCGGTACGGGTGCCGCGCGCAGGGCGGCGAGCAGGGTGCGCGGTCGGCCGGCGGTGCACGCCAGCAGGACGAGCGCGGCGATGGCGAGGCGGTGGAAGCCGATGCTGACCGGGCTGAGCCCGGTGCTCTCGCGCAGCAGCTGCACCGCCACGCCTGTGGTGCCCCACAGCACGCCGGTGACGGTGATCTGGATCAGGCCGGTGCGGGCCCGGTTGACGGCCGGCGCCGGGGCGGCCGGACGCGCGGTGCGAGAAATGGACACGGATGCGCTCCGAGGGGTGAGCCGTTGACGGGGACGACGTCGACGGAGCGCGTACGGCGAGGGGCCGAGCGGGTCAGCTCACCCGGTCGGCGCGGGGCGCGGCGCTCCGCTCAGGAGCGCGGCGGGGGCAGGACGCCCAGCAGTGGCCGCATGGCGACGACCGTACCGCAGGGTCAGGCCGGGCGGGCGCCGACGGCGTCGCGGATCTCGGCGCCCTCGGCCCCCTCGACCGCGCGGGCGCAGTGCGCGCAGCAGAAGAAGCGGCCGTTGACCTCGACGCCATGCCCGACGATCTTGACCTGGCAGTGCTCGCAGATCGGCGCCATCCGGTGGATCGCGCACTCGAACGAGTCGAAGGTGTGCACGTCGCCGCTGACGGTGTGCACCTCGAACGCCATCCAGTAGTCGTTGCCGCAGACCTCGCAGGTTGCCATCGAAAATCTCCTTTATTGTGACAATCGCTTACATAATTGCTCAGGTCGCGGTGGCGGCGGGGCGGAACGGGCATCCCCGCGGCGTGTCGGCATCGGAGTGTCGCCCGTTGTGCCAGGTGAACCGCCGCAACCCCGGGAGGATCACCGTGATCAAGCGCAGTCGGCTCTTCGGCAACCAGACCCGGGTCACCTTCTGTCTGCCCCGTGATGTCCCGCCCGGGCCGGTGAGTGTGGTCGGCTCCTTCAACGACTGGCAGCCGGGCCGGCACGAGTTGGTGGCCCGCCGCGACGGCACCCGGACGGTGACCGTGAAGCTGCCGCCCGGGGAGCACCGGTTCCGCTATCTCGGCAGCGGTGGGGTCTGGCTGGACGACGAGTCGGCCGACGAGGTCGACGGCCGGGGCAGCCTGCTGCGACTCTGACCAGAAAAGTTGCCACCATCGATGTATTTATCGATGAAAGTCTTTACTGTTAACAAAGTTTAAATTACCTTGGGGGCACCTCACCGGACCTGGAGAAGGAGCTGCCCCGATGCGTCGAAGAATCACAGTCCCGCTGGTGGCGGCGGGTGCCGTCGCCGCCACCCTCACCGTCGCCGCCCCCGCGCAGGCGCACGGCTACGTCTCCGCCCCGCCGAGCCGGCAGGCGCTCTGCGCCCAGGGCCGGGTGCCCGACTGCGGGCAGATCAAGTACGAGCCGCAGAGCGTCGAGGGGCCCAAGGGCCTCCGCAGCTGCAACGCCGGCATCTCCCAGTTCGCCGTCCTCAACGACGACAGCCGGGGCTGGCCGGCCACCTCGGTGGGCAGTTCACTCACCTTCACCTGGGTGAACACCGCCCGGCACGCCACCAGCAACTGGGAGTACTGGATCGGCAACACCCGGGTCGGCGTGGTCAACGGCAACGGCCAGCAGCCGGGCGCCACGGTGTCGCACACCGTGAACCTCGGCGGCTTCTCCGGCCGGCAGAAGATCCTCGCGGTGTGGAACATCTCGGACACCGCGAACGCCTTCTACTCCTGCATCGACGTGCAGATCGGCGGCGGCGGATCGAACCCGACCCCACCGCCCGACCCCGACCCCACCCCACC
>NZ_JAEVHL010000468.1 GCF_016803395.1 Micromonospora tarensis
GGGGGAGGGGTTATTGGGACTGCGGGGGAGATGGGTGAGGGTTTCGGGTGTCGGTGTTGAGGGTTGCGGGGTGCCGATCGGGACGGTCAGTTGGCCCGGGCCGTGGCCGATGGGGAGGCCACCGAGGACCGGTACGCCCAGGTCGCCGAGGCGGTCGGTGAGGACGTCGACGATCGTGGTGTCCCAGCCGTCGCCGCAGTCGGTGAACTGGCCCACCGCCACCCCGGCCAGCCCGTCCAGGGCCCCGGCCCGGCGCAGCTGGGTGAGCATCCGGTCGACCTTGTACGGGGGCTCCTGCACGTCCTCGATCAGCAGCACCGCGCCGGTCAGGTCGGGCAGGTCCGGAGTGCCGACCGACGCGGCGATCAGGCACAGGTTGCCGCCGAGCAGGGTGCCGGTGGCGTGACCCGGGACGCGTACGTCGTAGGTCTCCTCGCCGGGCACCGCGCTGACCGACACCGGTTCGGTCGTCATCAGCGCGGCGTGCAGGGACTCGGCGGAGCGCAGCGGCGTCCGTTCGTCCCGCCAGGCCGCACCCGGACCGTGCACCCCGGCCAGCCGGGCGCCCCGCCAGAGGGCCAACTGCAACGCGGTGATGTCCGAGAAGCCGGCCACCACCTTCGGGTCCCGGCGGACCGCGGCCATGTCGATGGCGTCCACGATCCGTTGGGCGCCGTACCCGCCCCGGGTGCAGATGATCCCGCGCACCTCAGGGTCGGCGAACGCGGCGTTCAGGTCGGCGGCGCGTCTGTCGTCGCTGCCGGCCAGGTAACCGTGCCGGGCGTACGCGTTCGGCGCCGGCACCGGCCGCAGGCCCCACCCGACGAGCAGCTCCATGCCCCGGGCCACCCGCTCCGCCGAGGTCGGCCCGGACGGCGACACCAGCAGCACGGTGTCACCCGGGCGCAGCACGGGCGGGCGGACGACGGCGCTGTCCTGGCTGATCACAACCGCAGAGCCTAACCACCGCGCCAGCGCGGGCGGCCACCCGGCGGCACCGACCCGTGCCGGGGCGCGGCACCGCGCCGCGCACCGGCTAGCCTCGACCTGTGGCAACCGCGCTGGTGATCGAGAACGACCCGACGGACGACGCGCGCCGGCTGGGTGAGTGGCTGACCGAGGCTGGGCTGGAGCTGTGGGTGGTCCGCCCGCACGCCGGTGACGAACTCCCCGCCGACCTGGAGGGGTACGCGGCGCTGGTGGTGCTCGGCGGCGAGCAGCAGGCGTACCCGCTGCCGGACGGCTCGCCCGGCGCACAGTGGTTCCCCGCCGTGGAGGGCCTGCTGCGCAAGGCGGTCCGGCACCGGGTGCCCACCCTGGCCGTGTGCCTGGGCGCGCAGCTGCTCGCCACCGCGCACGCCGGGCTGGTCGAGCGCAGCCCGTCCGGGCCGGAGATCGGCCCCGGCGTGGTCGGCCGGCGCGACGCCGCCGAGCACGACCCGCTGTTCCGGTACGTGCCGCTGATCCCGGACGTCCTCCAGTGGCACGCCGACGAGATCACCGAGCTGCCCCGGGGCGCCACCCTGCTGGCCGCCTCCACCCGCTACCCGCACCAGGCGTTCCGGCTCGGTGACCGGGCCTGGGGGTTGCAGTTCCACATCGAGTGCGACACCGCGATGATCGCCGACTGGGCCACCGACTCGGCCCAGCTCGCCGAGCTGGGCTACGACCCGGAGCTGGTGGTCGCCGCCTGCGACTCGGTGATGGTGGACGTCGAGGAGGTCTGGCAGCCGTTCGCCGCCCGGTTCGCCGCGCTGGCCCTCGGCGAGCTGGACGACAGCACGACGCGGCGTGGCCTGCCGCTGCTCGGGCACTGATGAGCCGGCCGACCAGGGCGCAGGGCCGGCTCGCCCGGTACGGCTTCGGCACCGCCGAGGGCGACGGCGGCGCGCGGGCCGCGGACCTGCTCGG
>NZ_JAEVHL010000469.1 GCF_016803395.1 Micromonospora tarensis
GGTGCGGGAGGCCGCCGACCGTTACGCCGAGGTCGACCGGGCGGCCCGACGCCGGCTGGCCGGGGAGCCGTGATGGACGCGCTGGACCGGCTCGCCGAGCCCAGCCTCGATCTGCTGCGCCGGGTGGACACGCTGATCGCCGCCGGCGTCCCCGAGGGGCACCGGGTCTGCCGCTGCTGCGCCGGATGCAGGTGCTGCCGGGCGACGCGGTCCGCGGCTTCCTCGACCTGCACCCCGCGCCGCTCGCCGGCGCCGGGCACGCGGTGCGCCGGCTGGTCCGGGGGTACGACGACGTCTCCGCCGCGCTCACCGACGCGGTGCTCTGGTCCGGCCCGGCCGCCACGGCGTACGGGCAACAGCGGGCGGCGCTGCTGCGCCACCTCGACGAGGGCCCGGACAGCCTGGTCGGGCGGCTGGAATCCACGGCCGGATACGCGGACGCGCTCGCCGACTGGGTGGAGGGCAGCCGCCTCGCCCTGGCCCGGACGATGGCCGACGTGCTCCGCTCGGCCGAGGCGGTCGCGGTGGTCGCCGCCACCGGCACCGGCGTGCCGACACGTCCCGGGCCGGTCGGGCCAGGTGTGGTCGACGCTGCCGAGATCGCCGCCCGGGTGCTGGCGGTGCTCTGCGTCGCGTACGACGGTGCGGAGACGCTGCTGCGTCAGTGGGCGCCGAGCCTGGCCGAGGCGACGTGGCGCCCGCCGGTGGAGGGGCGACCACGCTACGACCAGCCCACCCGGGTCGGCTGGTAGCGAATTGAGCCGCGCCTCGCGGCCGCCGTCCGACCCCTGGACAGCCCACGCGTCGCGCACGGGCACCTGACCTGAGCCGGTGCCCATGGCGACGCCGTGGGTCTTCCCCCTGCACCCCCCGCAGGTCTGCCTCCACTCAACGCCGCCGGGGCACGTCTTGTCTCCTGCCCGGCCCTGGTTTCAACCGTCCGGGCGAGGCGCAATGGCACGACGGGTCGCCCGGCAATAGGTCAAGTCGACGGTCATGGATGCCGGCGGGCGCAGCCGACGTGCTCCTTCGGCGGCGGAGCGTCGTAGGGTGGGAGGATGGGCATGCTCTGCGCGGTCAGCTTCAACCGGTACGGGCGCCTCTACTACCTCGACCCGGGTGAGTTGCGTCCGCAGGTGGGCGATCGGGTGCTGGTGCCCACCGACGACGGGCCCGAGGTGGCGGAGTGTGTGTGGGCCGCGCAATGGGTGACCGAGGACACCGACGGCTTTCCCCGCCTGGTGGGGCTCGCCGGCGACGACGACCTGCGCCGGGACGAGGCCCTGCGGCGGCGCAAGGCCGAGGCGAAGGTGGCCGCCAAACGGCTGATCCGTTCGCACGGCCTGCCGATGAAGGTGGTGGCCGTCGACCATGTGCTCGGCTCCGCCGAGAGCGGCGGTGAGCGCAGCACGGTGTACTTCACCGCGCCGCACCGGGTGGACTTCCGGTCCCTGGTCCGCGACCTGGGCGCGACCCTGCACTGTCGGGTCGAGCTGCGTCAGCTCTCCGCCCGCGACTCGGCCCGGGTGCAGGGCGGCATCGGCTCCTGCGGTCGGGACCTGTGCTGCGCGACGTTCCTCACCGACTTCGAGCCGGTGACCATCCGGATGGCCAAGGACCAGGACCTGCCGCTGAACCCGCTGCGCATCTCCGGCGCGTGCGGCCGGTTGATGTGTTGCCTGAAGTACGAACACCCCCTGTACACCAGGTTCCAAGAGTCCGCTCCAGCGGTCGGCAGCCGGGTGTCCACCCCGGAGGGTGACGGTCGGGTGGTCGGCCACAGCGTTCCCCGCGACGCGGTCACCGTCCGCCTGGACGCCGACGGATCCCGCTCCATGTGCTCCCGTGCCGACGTCTGCGGCCCCCGCCGCGCCCACGACCAACGCTAACCCCACCCCCAC
>NZ_JAEVHL010000470.1 GCF_016803395.1 Micromonospora tarensis
ATGATCGACGGAGCGGGGGGCTGGGTGCGGGCGGGGGCGGGTCGCCGGGGGATGGCGAAAGCCCGTCCTGCCGGGGCGGGACGGGCTTTCGGGGTGTAGCCCCGACCGGATTCGAACCGGCGCTACCGCCTTGAGAGGGCGGCGTCCTGGGCCGCTAGACGACGGGGCCAGAACCTCTTCCGTTCACCACCCTCGCGGGCGTGCGCCTGTAGTCTAGCGGCACCGTCCGTTGTGCCGAGCGCGGGGTACCGGGGCCACGGCGGGCCGGCGGTAGTGGCGCAGCGGGCCGGCAGGAGCGCAGCGGGCCGAGCGCGACGGGGCGGACCGCACCGACCCGGACGGACAACGGAAACAGCCCGCCTCACCAGGTGAGACGGGCTGTGCACAATGTAGCCCCGACCGGATTCGAACCGGCGCTACCGCCTTGAGAGGGCGGCGTCCTGGGCCGCTAGACGACGGGGCCAGAACCACTTCGCTCCCCCACCCTTGCAGGTGGAGGAGCTGCACTCTACCAGAGATCACTCTCCGCCCCCGAAGGGGCGGAGACGAACTCCGTCAGAATCCAGCGTCTGGGATTCTCGCGAATTCCAGCAGCGCTGGGGTACCAGGACTCGAACCTAGACTAACTGAACCAGAATCAGTCGGGCTGCCAATTACCCCATACCCCATTGGCCCCTTGCGGCGCCGGGAGTGAACTTTACCCTCCAGGTGCCGGCAGGCCAAATCCGATCCCCCTGAACCATCCGTGAGCTGCGGAAACAGGGGCATCCGACGGATCAGGCGACGGGAACCACCGGGTTGCTGAGTTCGCCGATGCCCTCGATCCGCACGGTGACGGTATCCCCTTCGAGGAGCGGGCTAACCCCGGCCGGAGTGCCGGTCAGCACGACATCGCCGGGCAGCAGCGTCATCACGTGCGAGATGTACGACACCAACCCCGGCACATCGAAGACCATGTCCTTCGTCCGGCCGAGTTGGCGTACCTCCATCTCCTCCGGGTTGCGACCCACCTCGCACCGGATCTCCAGGTCGGAGACGTCCAGGCCGGTGGTGATCCACGGGCCGATCGGGCAGAACGAGTCGAAGCCCTTGGCCCGGGTCCACTGCCCGTCCGAGCGTTGCAGGTCGCGGGCGGTGACGTCGTTGGCGCAGGTGTAGCCGAAGATGGCGCGTTCGGCGGCGGCCCGGTCGGCGCGGCGGGCACCCGGCGCGCCGATCACGACCGCCAACTCCGCCTCGTGCTCGACCTGCTTGGAGAAGATCGGCAACCGGATGGCGTCCCGGGGCCCGATCACCGAGGTGGACGGTTTGAGGAAGAGCAGCGGCTCCTTGGGCACCTCGTTGCCGAGCTCGGCGGCGTGGTCGGCGTAGTTGCGACCGACGCAGACCACCTTGCTGGGCAGGATCGGGGAGAGCAGCCGGACGTCGGAGAGGGCCCAGCGGGCCCCACTGAAGGAGAGTTTGCCGAACGGGTGGCCCTCGATCTCGGCGATGGTCAGGCCCTGCGGCCCGGCCTCCGGCTCACCTTCGACGGCACCGAACGACATTCCCTTGGCATGGGCGAAACGAGCGATACGCACCCGGCCAATCTAGCCCCGCGAGCGCCCCGACCGGCCAGGACCGGCGCCTGGGTGTGCTCAAACCGTCAGCGCGCGGCACCCTACCGGAGCCGGAGGTGACCGGGGCGGGCTTCCCGACTTCGTACCCGCACGGAGGCGACGCGCCCCTAGCGTCGGCTCCGGAGGTTCGTTCGTATGCCTGCATCGACACGACACCACAGAGCCCTCGCAGTGTTCGTGCACTGCCTCGGCATCCTCGCCGCCGTGCCGGCCCTGCCGGCGACGGCTCCGGAGGCGGCCGCCGCGCCAGGCCCGACGGCAGCCACGCCGCCGCCG
>NZ_JAEVHL010000471.1 GCF_016803395.1 Micromonospora tarensis
GCGGCACCCCACGCGGGGGCGGCTGGTTGCTCAGGCTGGGTAGGCCCACGCCGGCGCCGACGGGTTGGCCCGTGTCGGGGGCGGGGGCGCCCAGCCCAGGTCGGGGCCGGCGGCGTTCTGGCCGTTGTCCGGCTGCGCCGGGCGGTCGCCGTACGGCGCCGGTCCGCCGGCGCCCGGTGACACCTCGTCCGGCTCTTGGCCGGGGCGGTGCGGGCCCTCGGACGTCATGGGTGCGCCTCCTCCATCACATGTCGGCTCGCCGTGCCGATCGGACTCCTCGGCGTGGCTGCCGGCGTCACCGGCGTACCGCTGTGCCGGCTCCCCGCACGGTATCGGGTGATGGCACGGCACGTCCAAGGAGCATCGGCCGTCACTCCCCGTGGCCGGTTGGTGTCGAGCAGTTCTTGTCGGCTCGGCCTCTGCCGGGTCGGCGGGCGGCGACCGAAGCCCACCGTACCGGGCGCTGAGGCAGGGCGGAATCCCGGTGGCGGGTGGCCGGGAAACGCCGATGGCCCACCCGGTGGGTCGGGTGGGCCATCGATCTGGAGGAGGTGCGAAATGTCGTGGAGCGTCAGCTCATGTGACGCTGGGCGATGACGAGGATTTCCTCGCGAACCGCCGGCGAGTTCGCCGAGCGCAGCGCGTGCTCGATGGCACGGGCGCGGCGGGTGGCGTCGCGGTGGTTGCGGATTCGCTCGATCATGCTCATTGGTGGTTCCCCCTAGCTATTCGGTTGTCAGCCCCTGATGCCTCTATTCAACGGCACAACCCGGGGAACTTCCATCGATTATTAGGTGAGCTGGGACACCTGTCTAACAATCAAAGGTCAACAGGCGGTCTGGCCTACGGTTCCGTCGCCCAACGGACACGGCCGGTGTGCCGGGCGTTAACCCGAGGCACACCGGCCGTGGCTGACGTCTCGAACGATCAGGTCCAGGCGAGCAACGCCGCCTCCGGGTCGGCGAGGAAGTCGCCCACGTCCCGCAGGAACCTCGAGCCCAACTCGCCGTCGATGATCCGGTGGTCGAAGCTCAGCCCCAGCGTGGTGACCTGGCGAACCTTGACCTTGCCCTTGTGCACCCAGGGCATCTCCCGGATCGCCCCGAAGGCCAGGATCGCGGACTCACCCGGCGGCAGGATCGGCGTGCCGGTGTCCACTCCGAAGACGCCGACGTTGGTGATGGTCAGGGTGCCGCCGGACATGGCCGCCGGCGAGGTGCGGCCGGACTTCGCCGTCTGCACCAGGTCGGTCAGCGCATCGGCCAACTCCCGCAGCGACAGCCGGCCGGCGTCCTTGATGTTCGGCACGATCAGCCCGCGTTCGGTGGCCGCCGCGATGCCGAGGTTGACGTACTCCTTGACCACGATCTCGTCACCGGCCCAGGTCGAGTTGACCATCGGGTGACGGCGCACCGCCAGCAGCACCGCCTTCGCCACCAGCAGCAGCGGCGAGACCCGTACGTCGCGCCACTCCCGCCGGCCCCGGAGCCGGTCCAGCGCCTTCATCGCCCGGGTCACGTCGACGGTCAGGAACTCCGTCACGTGCGGGGCGGTGAACGCCGAGCGGGACATGTTCTCGGCGGTGAGCTTGCGGACCCCCTTGACCGGGATGCGCTGCTCCCGGTCGGTGCCGAAGCTGGGCGCGGTCGTCGCCGCGATCGGCTCGGCGGCCACCACCGCCGCACCGCTGGCGGCCTGCTGGACGTCCTGCCGGGTGATCGAGCCGAGCGGCCCCGACCCGGTCACCGTGCCGAGGTCGACCCCGAGGTCCTTGGCGAGCTTGCGGACCGGCGGCTTGGCCAGCACCGCACCGGACGCCGTCGTGGCCCGCCCGTTCGGAGCCGGAGCCGCCGCCGGCGGGACCACCGGCTGGGCGGCCG
>NZ_JAEVHL010000472.1 GCF_016803395.1 Micromonospora tarensis
CCGCCCCCGACGACGCCGCCGGCCGGGGCTTGCACCGCCACCTACCAGGTCACCGGGCAGTGGCCCGGTGGCTTCCAGGCCGAGGTGAAGGTGACCGCCGGCGGCTCCGCGACCCGGGGCTGGTCGGTGAGCTGGAACTACGGCAGCGGCCAGCAGGTCACCTCGTCGTGGAACGCCACGGTCAGCAGCAGCGGCACGCTGGTCACCGCCCGTAACACCAGTAACAACGGCAGTCTTGCCGCCGGCGCGAGCACCACGTTCGGTTTCCTCGGCTCGTGGAACGGCAGCAACCCGGTTCCGCTGGTCACCTGCACCACGACCAGTTGATCCCCGCGCGTCGCACCCGGGCGGGGGTGCGGCGCCGGCCGGCGGGAATCGGGTGGTGCCCGGCCGTCCGACCGGGCACCATCCCCTCATGATCGAGATTCGGGTCCTCACCGCCGACGACTGGCCGGTCTGGCGTGAGCTGCGGCTGGCCGCTCTGGCCGAGGCGCCCGCGGCGTTCGGCTCCCGGCTCGCCGACTGGCAGGGCGACGGCGACCGCGAGCAACGCTGGCGCGACCGGCTGGGCATCCCCGGCTCGCACAACCTGGTGGCCGTCCTGGACAGACGGCCGGTCGGGATGTCCAGCGGCGTCCCCACGGCGGACCCGCTGACCATGGAGCTGATCTCGATGTGGGTGCACCCCGAGGCACGCGGCCGCAAGGTCGGGCACCTTCTGGTGGACACCGTGGCGCGCTGGGCCCGGGAGAGCGGCGCCGACTGGTTACGGCTCACCGTCATGCCGGACAACGCGCCGGCGAAGGCCCTCTACCGCCGGGCCGGCTTTCGGATGACCGATCAGACAGGCGACCTGCTGGCCGACGGCGTACGCCGGGAACAGGTCATGCTCCGCCCGCTCTGAGCCGCGCCCCGGCGGTCAGACCAGGCAGTTGACGATCTCGGCCACCGAGCGGCGGCGGCCGGTGTAGAACGGGACCTCTTCGCGGACGTGCCGGCGGGCCCCGGAGGCGCGTAGATCCCGCATCAGGTCGACGATCCGGTGCAGCTCGTCGGCCTCGAAGGCGAGCATCCACTCGTAGTCGCCGAGCGCGAACGACGCGACAGTGTTGGCCCGCACGTCCGGGTAGCCGCGGGCCATCTTCCCGTGCTCGGCCAGCATCTCCCGCCGCTCCGCGTCGGGCAGCAGGTACCACTCGTAGGAGCGGACGAACGGGTACACGCACAGGTAGGGGCGCGCCTCCTCGCCGGCCAGGAACGCCGGGATGTGGCTCTTGTTGAACTCCGCCGGCCGGTGCAGCGCCAGCTGCGACCACACCGGGGTCAGCGCCCGCCCCAACGTGGTGCGACGGAACCGCAGGTACGCGTCCTGCAACGCGTCGCTGGAGGCCGAGTGCCACCAGATCATCACGTCCGCGTCGGCGCGCAGCCCGGAGACGTCGTACACGCCCCGGACCACCACGTCCTTGCCGGCCAGCTCGTCGAAGAGGGACTCGACCTCACCGGTCACGTTGTCCCGCAGCGACGGCAGCGGGGAGCTGGCCCGGAACACCGACCACATGGTGTAGCGGATGCTGTCGTTCAGCTCCCGCAACCGGGCCGCGTTGGTCTGCTCGGTCATCTCGCCGATCCTCCCAGTGCTGTGATGATCTCTTCGGCCGCCGTCTCGCCGGAGCGGACGCAGACCGGGATGCCAACGCCGTCGTAGCCGGCGCCCGCGAGAACCGTGCGACACGTGCATCTTCCGTCCCGGGAACCTGATGCACCTTTCCGAGGGCCGCTTACGTGATCTGGTTGCCGAGGCTCGGCGTGACGAGGGTTTCGT
>NZ_JAEVHL010000473.1 GCF_016803395.1 Micromonospora tarensis
CGGCGCAGACCGATCCGGCCTCGCCCCAGAGCAGCGCGGCCATCAGCGCCCCGCCGACCAGCAACCCACCGGCCGCACCGCCCCGCCGTGCCGGGCGGCCATCGCCGCGCCGAGCACCAGGGTGGCGGGCGCGGTGCCGATCCCCAGCCACGCGCCCACCGCCGCCGGCCAGCGCCGTTCGGCGGTCTCAGACAACGTGGCGCAGGTAGCCGGCGATCGCCGCGTCCAGCACCTCGGCACCCGGGCGCGCCCACACCTCGGCGGAGAAGACCTCCACCTCGATCGGCCGACGTAACCGGCCGCGTCCACCGCCTCGCGCAGCCGGCGCAGCTCGATGCAGCCGTCGCCGGGGAGCGCCCGGCCGAGCAGCACCCCCTCCGGCAGCGGCGTCACCCAGTCGCAGACCTGGAACGCGGCGATCCGGTCGCCGGCCCGGGCGATCTGCGCGTACACCGTGTCGTCCCACCAGACGTGGTACGCGTCCACGACCACGCCGACCACCGACGGGTCGAACCGCTCGGCGATGTCCAGCGCCTGGCCGAGGGTGGCGATCACACACCGGTCGGCGGCGAACATCGGATGCAGCGGCTCGATCGCCAGCCGTACCCCGGCCGCCGCCGCGTGCGGGGCCAGCTCGCCGATCGCGTCGGCCACCCGCCGCCGGGCGCCGTCGACGTCCCGGCTGCCGGCCGGCAGCCCGCCGGAGACCAGCACCAACTCCGGGGCGCCGAGCGTGGCCGCCTCCTCGATGGCCCGCAGGTTCTCCGCGCGCCAGTCGTCGGCGGAGAAGAACCCGCCCCGGCACAGCGAGGTGACGGCCAGGCCGGCGTCGCGGACCAGCTTCGCCGACCGGGCCAGCCCGTACTCCGCGACCGGCTCCCGCCACAACCCGATGCCCGGCACGCCGGCCGCCACGCAACCGGCCACCACCTCGGGCAGCGGCCAGCGCTGGGCGGTCGCCTGGTTGAACGAGAACCGCGCCAACCGAGGCGCAGCGTCGGCCCCCGTTCGCGGCTGCGCGGCTCGCGGAACCGGCTCACTTCCCGCGCTCACTGCCGCACCCCCGCCACGGTGAAGAAGGCCCGCGCGCGGGCGGCGGCCAGGTCGGCGTCGGGCAGCAGCCCGGCCGCGTCGGCCAGGGTGAGCAGGGTGGCCAGGTGCGCCGGGGACCGGCCGGACTGCGCGCCGCCGACATGGTGAAGTGCTCCTGGTGCCCGGCCAGCCAGGCCAGGAACACGATCCCGGTCTTGTAGTGCCAGGTCGGTGCCGCGAACAGGTGCCGGGCCAGCGGGACGGTGGGCGCGAAGATCTCGTCGTACGCCGCCAGGTCCCGCCGGTCCAGGGCGGCCAGCGCGGCGGCGGCGGCCGGCGCGATGGCCGCGAACACCCCGAGCAGCGCGTCGGAGTGGCCCACCTCGTCACCCCGGATCAGCTCGGGGTAGTGGAAGTCGTCCCCGGTGTAGAGCCGCACCCCGGCCGGCAGCCGGCGGCGCAGCGCGACCTCCCGACCGGCGTCCAGCAGGGACACCTTGATGCCGTCCACAGTCGACTGGTGCGCTTTGATCAGCTCGACCACCGTGTCGGCGGCCAGCTCCAGGTCGGCCGCACCCCAGTAGCCGGTCAACGCCGGGTCGAACATCGGGCCCAGCCAGTGCAGCACCACCGGTTCACCGGCGGCGGTCAGCAGCTCGTCGTACACCCGCAGGTAGTCCTCCGGGCCGCGGGCCGCGGCGGCCAGGTGCCGGCTGCACATCAGCACCGGCCGGGCGCCGGCCGCGAGGACGTCGGCGAGCTGTTCGGTGTACGCGGCGGTGAC
>NZ_JAEVHL010000474.1 GCF_016803395.1 Micromonospora tarensis
TGGGTCGGCGGCGGCGTGGTCGGGGGCGGGGTGCTCGTCCCGCCACCGAAGTCGACGTCGCTGCACAGGTAGTACGACTGGTCCAGGTGGCTGGCCTGCCAGATGGTGTAGACGATGTGCCGGCCGCTGCGTCCGGGCGCGCTGACCGGGATCTGGATCGAGACGCCACCGGTGTCCTGGTTCCACTGCGAGGCCGGGGTGTTGCCGATCTGACCGGCCAACTCCAGGTCGCCCCAACCGAGCGGCTGGGTGGCCGAGTTGAAGCCCTGCTTGGTCACGTACACCCTGATGTAGTCGGCGCCGTGGCGGGCCTGGTCGAGGAAGCGCAGCCGGAAGTTGTTCGCCACCGACGTGCTCTTCCAGGCGCCGACGGTGTCCAGCGCGTTGTAGCGGGGGCTCTGGGTGCGTCCGCCGCTGCACAGCTGGCCGTTGGGGATGGCCGCCTGGTGGTTGCCCGCGACGCCCTCGCGGTACAGGCCGTTCCAGTTCCACATCGCGGCCGGGTCGGCCTGCCAGGCCTGCCAGCACATCGGGTCCTCGGTGGCCATCCGGGGGTTCTGGAAGTCGCCGCCCCAGCGCTGCCAGCAGCTGTAGTTGCGCGACGGCGGGTCGACGACCGACCCGTGCGCCGAGGCGGGCGGGGCCAGCAGGGTGGTCAGTGCGGTCGTCAACAGGAGCGTGGTGGCCGCCGCGACGGCGAACAACCAGAGCACGCGTGGTGATCGGGCGAGAGTGGACATGGAGCCCCCGGGGGGATGAGGTCGGACGACGACACCCGGATCGACGGGAGTTGCCCACTCCCGTGCCTGTTCGCTGGCTCCCGCGACGGCGCTACCCGGCACCATGCCAGGTTGATCGTCAATCGTCAATGGCCTCCCGCCGCATCGGCGTGTGCGGGATGCCGTCCTCGACGTACTCCGGACCGCTGGGCGCGAAGCCGAACCGGCTGTAGAACCCGACCAGGTGCGACTGGGCACCCAGCACGCACCGCCGGTTGCCGACCACCTCCAGCGCCGCTGTCATCAGCCGGCCGGCGTGTCCGCCGCCGCGCGCCGCCGGCGCCACCACCACCCGACCGATCCGGGCGGTGCCGTCCGGCTCGGCCAGGATCCGCAGGTACGCCTGCGGCAGGTCGTCGTCGGCCACCCAGAGATGCCGGGTGCCCGGCTCCACGTCGCGCCCGTCGAGTTCCGGGTACGGGCAGTGCTGCTCCACCACGAACACGTCGATGCGCAGCTTGAGCAGGTCGTGGAAGGTGCGGGCGTCCAGGTCGGCGAAGGCGGCCGCCCGGATCTCGGTGGTCTTCGGGAGCATGCCCCGATGGTAGGACGAGCGGTGCTACCGGGTGTCGGCCCGCCCGGGCGCCAGGTAGGTGGCGGCCACGGCGGTGAGCAGCAGGCCGCCACCGCCGAGGACGGGCAGCGGGAGTGGCTCGTGCAGCAGCGCCACCGCCAGCGCGGCGGCGGTGAGTGGTTCGAGCAGGGTCAGCACCGCGGCGACGCTGCCCGGGGTGGTGCGCAGCCCGGCGTAGAACAGCGCGTACGCCACCGCGGTGGTGACCACGCCGAGGTGCAGCAGCAGCGCCACGGTGTCCGGGCGTACCGGCGCGCTGACCCCGGCGACCAGGG
This sequence comes from Micromonospora tarensis, assembly GCF_016803395.1. Classification (GTDB taxonomy): domain Bacteria; phylum Actinomycetota; class Actinomycetes; order Mycobacteriales; family Micromonosporaceae; genus Micromonospora; species Micromonospora tarensis. The sequence continues at coordinate 1,629 of NZ_JAEVHL010000474.1, forward strand.
CGAAGGGCGCCAGGGTCAGGGCCCCGAGGGCGGTGGAGACGGTGGTCAGCGTCATCGGCGCGGTGTGCTGCGACACCTGTCGGCTGATCAGGGTCGTCACCGCGTACCCGAGGCCGGAGCCGACCGCCGCGAGGCAGGCCGAGCAGGCGGGGCGGGTGCCGGCCGCGGCT
>NZ_JAEVHL010000475.1 GCF_016803395.1 Micromonospora tarensis
GGCGCGGGCCGGGGTCAGTGCCGGGCGGCGCCGTTCTCGCTGACCGGCTGCCCGAAGGCGAGGAACGGTACGGGTGTCGGCGCGTCCGTGCCGATGTGCCGGGGGAAGATCGGCTCGGGGCGTACCTCCTGGGCCGCCGGACGGTCCACGGCCGGCTCGTCCGCCAGCGCCGGCGCGTCGACACGCTCGCCGTCGGCCGTTCGGCGTACGCGGGGTCGGTCGAGGTCGACTCGGCGGGGTCGGTCGGGGCCTGGTCGACGGGCTCGGCGGGGGACCGGTCGGCCGGGACCGGGTCGACGCCGGCGCCGTCCACTGTGGGCCGTTCGGCGGACGGGCGCTCGCCGCCGTGCGGTCCACCACGAGCCGCTCCACACCCGCCCGCTCGGCGGCGGGTCGATCGGCGCCGGACCGGGAGCCGACCATCGGGTACTCAGCGGTCTCCGAACCGCCGGCGGCAGCCGCCATGACCGCGGCGGCGGCGAGGTCGGCCACCCGCTTCGCCTCCCGCTGCACGCGGGCGCGGACCTCCTTGGCGTGCCGCTCGGCGGAGTCCCCGGCCCGTCGGGCCTCGTCCAGCCGGGCGCTCTCCGCGGTGAGGTCCCGGCGGACCTCGGTGAGCCGCTGCTGCATCCGGGACAGCTCGTTCTCCAGCGTCGCGCCCTCCTGGCGGATCGCGTCGAGCTGCTGGCGGGCGGTGTCCAGCTCGGCGTTCAGCTCGGCGGCCTCCTGCCGGCGCTCCGCCAGCTCCTGTTGCAGGGCGGCGAGCTGCTGCTGGTGGCTGGCGGCCTGCTCGTCCGCGCGGTTACGCAGCTCGGTGACGTGCTGCTGCGCCTCGGCCAGCAGCGCGGCGATCTGCTGCTCGGTCTCGCTGCGCTGCTCGGCCAACTCCTGCTCAGCGGCGGCCTGCTGCTCGGCGATGTCCTGCTCGGCGGCGGTGCGCCGTTCGTTGACCTCGCGCTCCACAGTGGCCTGCCACTGGATCATCTCCTGCTGGTTCTTGGCCCGGGCGACTGGAGCTCCTGCTGGATCTGCGTACGGGCGACTTCATCAGCGCGTCGGCGGCGACCCGGGTCTGGTTGAGCTGCTGGGCGCTCTGCTCGGTGATCCGCTTCGCCTCATGCTGGGCGCGTTCGTGCGCGGCCTCACCGTCGGCACGCAACTGCTCGGCGTGCTCGCGGATCGCTGTCAACTCCGCCTCGGCCAGGGTGCGGCGCTCCTCGTGCGCCTGCTCCTGCTCGGCGCGCCGGGCGGCCAGCTCCTCGGCCAGGTCCTGACGTGCCTGGGCGGCGCGCTCCCGGGTGTCGGCGAGGATCCGCTCCGCCTCGCTGCGCAGCTCGTTGGCCCGGTCGGTGGCCGACTCGGTGATGATCCCGGCCTGCTTCTCGGCCAGCGCCATGATCTCGCCGACCATCGGGCCCAGATCGTGGAACGACGCGCGGTCGACCTGCACCGGTTGCTCCTTCAGCTCGGCCAGCTCGGTCCGCAGGCGCTGTACCTCGGCGGTCAACTCACGGACGCGGACGGCGGAACGCCCGTGCTCCCCGCTGAGCATGGCGATCTGACCGTCGAGCTGTTCCAGGTGCCGGTCCACCTGGCGTTTGTCGTAGCCGCGCAGGGCGAGCTCGAAGCTCGGCCGCGAGGCCGCATCGTCGCGTGCTGCGTGCGGCTCAGCGCCGATGGACATGCACCATCCTCCGTACGATCGGGGCGTCAGGGTCGGCGGTCGCCTGCCCCGCGGCCGTCAGTGTGGCGCAACGCTACCGCCGACCCGAGCGCAG
>NZ_JAEVHL010000476.1 GCF_016803395.1 Micromonospora tarensis
GGGTGCGCCGTGCACACGCCGCCGGGATGCGCCGACGCGCTGGCCAGGAAGAGCCGGTCCACCGGGGTGTCCGCCCGGCCCAGGCCAGGAATCGGGCGCAGGAACAGCTGCTGGTACGCCGCGGCGGTCCCGCCGCCGAGGGTGCCGCCGACCAGGCTCGGGTTGCCCTTCTCCAGGTCGGCGGGCCCGGCCACGTGTCGGCCCACGATCAGTTGCCGGAAACCCGGGGCGGCCGCCTCCAGCACGTCCTCCATCCGCTGCACATGCCCGGCGACGTCCTCGGCCCGCCAGTCCCGGCGAAACGGCAGGTGGGTGTAGGACCAGAGCGACTCGGTGCCCGGCGGGGAGTGGCTCGGGTCGGCCACCGACATCTGCCCGACCAGGAGGAACGGGTCCCGGGGCAACTGGCCACGGGCCAACTTGCTGGCGTAGTGGGTGAGCCCGTCCAGGTCCGCGCCGAGGTGCACGGTGCCGGCGCCGGCCAGCTCCCGGTTCGTCCACGGCACCGGCGCGGAGAGCGCCCAGTCCACCTTCAGCGTCGAGCCGTCCCAGCGGAAGTGCGCCAGGTCCTCCACTAGGCGCGACGGCAGCGCCGCCGCGCCGACCAGGTCGAGGTAGAGCGCCGGCGCCGGCACGTCGGCGAGAACGGCCCGACGGGCCCGCCACAGCGCGCCGCCGACGGTACGGACCCCCATCGCCCGACCTCGGGCGGTGAGCACCCGGTCGACGGGGGCGCCGTAGCGGATCGACCCACCCCGCGCCTGGAGCCGTGCCACCAGCGCGTTGGTGATCTGCTGCGCGCCGCCGTCGGGCACCGGCCAGCCGATCTGCTGGCCGAGCATGGCCAGCAGCCAGCCGTACACGCCGGAGCCGGCCTCCTCCGGGGAGAGGTCGGTGTGCAGGGCGCAACCGGCCAGCAGCGCCGGCCCACCGGGCCCGTCGAAGAGTTCCCCGCCGAGTTTGCGGACCGGCACGACCAGGCGCCGCGCCAGTCGCAGCGCACCGGCGACCCGGAGCCGACGCAGCAGGCCCAGCCCTCCGCGTACCGGCGGGAACGGTGAGGTGATGGCGTCCAGCATCGGCTCGGCCACCTCGGCCCAGTCGGTGTACGCGTTGAGCCAACGCTTGCCGTCACCGGGCGCGAACTGCTCCAGCGAGGCGGCCGTGACGTCCGGGTTCCGGTTGATCACCGCGGCCCGGCCGTCCGGTAGCAGATGGGCCAGCACGTCCGGCGCGTGCCGCCAGGACAACCCGTACCGGCCCAGGTCGAGGCCGCTCAGCACCGGTGAGGCGTAGCCGAGGGGGTAGAACGAGCTGTAGAGGTCGCTCAGGTAACCGGGCGCGGTCACCTCGGCGGAGCGGACCGCGCCCCCGGGCACCGCGGTCGCCTCCAGGACCACCACGTCCCAGCCGGCGTCCGCCAGCAGGTTGGCCGCCACCAGGCCGTTGTGACCGGCCCCGACGATGACGGCGTCCGCGCTCTGCGCGGCGGTGGTTGTCATCCGATCCGCCTACCCGGCACGCAACCGGGCGAAACGCGTTTGCCTCGCCGGGGCCGGGGCATGCAGCGCCGCATGTACACGGTTGCGCAGCTGGTGGGTGGGGTGTGGGGCGCGGGCGGCGACGGCGGCGAACTGGTCGTGCGTGATCCGGCCGACGACGTCCCCGGTGAGCACGGTGCCGGTGGCCACGGCGGACGAGGTCGGCAAGGCGGCCCAGGCGGCCCGCAACGCGGCGGCCCAGTGGGCGGCGACCGCGCCGGCCGAGC
>NZ_JAEVHL010000477.1 GCF_016803395.1 Micromonospora tarensis
CGGGGCGGCGGCGACCGGCAGCGGGTGGGCCGCCGAGCGGTCGATCAGGGTCGGCGGGTGCGGCGCCGGTGTGCGGCGCAGCAGCTCGGTGGGGGGTTCGACCGGCTGGCCGGCGCCGAAGCGGCGGGCCAGGTGCGCCGCGCTCGGCCGGTCCGCCGGGTTGGCGGCCAGGCAGGCGACGGTCAGCTCGGCGATGTCGGCGGGTAGGCCGGGCACCCGCAACGGCGGCACCGGAGTGCCCCGCCGGTGCACCTCCAGGGCGTCCTCCCAGCTCTGCACGGGCAGCGGCGCCTGGCCGGTGAGGGTGCGGTAGAGCAGCGCGCCGAGGGCGTACACGTCGCTCGCCGGGTCGGGCGGGCCGGAGCGCAGCCGCTCCGGCGCGAAGTAGGCGGGTGTGCCCATCAGCGGTTCGCCGGACTGGCTGTCGAGCCCGCCGAGCGCGGCGATGCCGAAGTCCAGCACCTTGGCGCCGGTGTCGGTGAGCATGACGTTGCCGGGCTTGACGTCGCGGTGCACGACACCGATCCGGTGCGCGGCGGCCAGCGCGGCGGCGATCTGCCCGGCCACCCGGACCCCCTCCGGCCAGGGCAGCGGCCCGGTGCGCAGCCGGTCGGCCAGGTTGTGGCCCTCAACGAGCTCCATCACCAGATAGGGCACCACGACACCGTCGGAGAGGGTCGCCTCGGCGTAGTCGTACACCTGGGTCACGTGGGGGTGGGTCAGCCGGGCCGCCGCGCGGGCCTCGCGCTGGATGGTGGCCCGCAGCTGCGGGTCGGTGGCGAGTTGTCCGGCGAGGACCTTGATCGCGACCGGCCGGCCGAGCACCTCGTCGTCGGCCCGCCACACCTCGGACATGCCGCCGAGACCGATCCGCTCGTGCAGCACGTAGCGGTCGTGGAGGCGGAGGGTGGGCATGAACGGTGACATGGCTTCACCAGTCTGCCTGGCCGCACCCCGTTCGACCACTCTGCGTGCCCGACCCGGGACCGTTCGTCACGTCCGTGCCGAAATGCGCCCCGGGACGGGCCCGGCCGGTGGTCGGCCACGCCCGTGGTCGGTCAGGAGCAGCGCGGAGCGGCCGGCACCGGTCGCGGCTGGATCCGGTCGGCGAGCCGGTGCAGGGCGACGGCGGCGGCCCGCCGGGTCGACGTGAGCAGCGCCGGCCGGGCGCGCTCGACCTGGACCGGGGCGTCCGGCCGGGCCGAGTTGACGTGGCGGTTCATCGCGTCGAGCGCGGTGACGTATCCGGTGGGAAGTTCCATGTCATCTCCTCGGAACGGGGCCGGTGGAACGCCGGACGACGAGCGTGGTGGGCAGCAGCACGTGACCGGCTGCCGCGTCCGCCGGTGGGTCGAGAAGGAGTTCGGCGGCGATGCGGCCCTTCTCCTCGGCGGGCTGTCGGACGGTGGTGAGGCCCGCCGTGGCGGCCTCGGGGACGTCGTCGAAGCCGGTCACCGAGACCGGCGGGTGGCCGCCCGGCAACTCGGCGAGCGCGTCGAGCACCCCGAGAGCGAGCACGTCGGAGCCGGCCAGCACGGCGGTCGGCGGCGCGGGCCGGTCGAACAGACCGGCGACGGCGGCGGTCGCGGCCTGGCGGCTGTTGCCCGCGGCGTTGAGCACTGTCAGGTCGGCCCAGTCGACGCCGACCTCGGCGAACGCGTCGGCGAACCCGGCGAGCCGCCCGTGGGTGGTGGGGTGCGGCACCTGGTCGACCCCGGCCAGGCGCAGCGGGCCGGGCGGCGCGTCGGGCAGCACCGAGTCGGCCA
>NZ_JAEVHL010000478.1 GCF_016803395.1 Micromonospora tarensis
TCGGTCTCGGCCCGGCGGCGACCGGCGGCGACCCGGCCCGGCGGGCGGCCGTGACACTCGGCGTCACCGGCGCGGCCGGCGCGCTGGCCCTGGCCGTCGCGCTGCTGTTGACGGTCGACGGTGCGACGGAGACCTCGACCACCTGGGTCGACCTCGGTGGGCTGGCGGTGACCCTCGGCGTACGGCTGGACGGCACCGCCGCGCTGGTCGCGGTGGCGGTCACCGCTGTCGCCCTGGCCGTGCAGGTCTACTCGATCGGCTACCTGCGACGCGGCCCGCACGACGACCTCGACGTCGACCACCGCTACCCGCCCTACGCCGCGCAGATCAGCCTCTTCACCGGCGCGATGCTGCTGGTGGTGGTCGCCAGCGACCTGATCATGCTGCTGGTCGGCTGGGAGGTGATGGGCCTCTGCTCGTACCTGCTCATCGCCCACGACCGGCGACTGCCCGGCGCTCCCGCCGCCGCGATGAAGGCGTTCCTGGTGACCCGGGTCGGCGACGTCGGCTTCCTGCTCGGCATCGCGCTACTGGGGGTGTCGACGGGCAGCTTCCGGATCAGCGACGTGCTCGCCCACGACCACTCCGGCGCGACGCTGACCGCCGCCGGTCTGCTGCTGCTCGCCGGGGTGGCCGGCAAGAGCGCGCAGTTCCCGCTGCACACCTGGCTGCCGGACGCGATGGCCGGCCCGACGCCGATCTCCGCGCTGATCCACGCCGCGACCATGGTCGCCGCCGGGGTGTACGCCGTGGCCCGGCTCTACCCGCTGTTCACGGCCGCGCCGGTGACGTTGACCGTGCTGGGCGTGCTCGGTGCGATCACGCTGCTGCTCGGCGCGCTCGCCGCCACCGCGCAGGACGACATCAAACGGGTGCTGGCCTGGTCGACAGTGTCCCAGCTGGGCTACATGACCGGCGCGCTGGCGGTCGGCTCACCGTCGGCGGCGCTGTTCCACCTGCTCACCCATGCCGCGTTCAAGGCGCTGCTGTTCCTCGCCGCGGGCGCGGTGATCCACGCGGTCGGCACCACAGTGATGTCCGAGATGGGCGGGCTGCGCCGCAGCATGCCTGTCACCTTCTGGTGCACGGTGGTGGGGCTGGGGGCGCTGGCCGGGGTGCCGCCGCTTGCCGGTTTCTGGAGCAAGGACGGCGTGCTGACGGTCGCCGAGTCGGCCGCGCTGGAGGGCACCGGCCCGGCACCGTCCTGGGTGGGCTGGCTCATCTGGATCGCCGGGCTGGTCGGTGTGGCGATCACCGCCTGGTACTCCGGTCGGCTGCTGCTGCGGGCCTTCTTCGGCGAGCCGCGCCTGCCGCTGGTCCGGCCGCACGATCCGCCGGCGGTGCTGCGCTGGCCGGTGCTGCTGCTGGCGGTACCGGCCGCGCTGCTCGGTCTGGCCGGGTTCGTCGGGGCGTTCGCCGACCGGTTGCGGTTTCCCACCGTGCCGGTGGCCGGCTCCGAGGACGGCCTGGTCCACCCGGGGCCGGGGCTGCTGCTGCCGCTCGCGTTCCTGCTGGTGGGCGCGGCGCTGGTCACGTTCGGGTGGCGTCGGAATCCGGCCGCCGACCCGGCGGCCGCGCTGGGTCCGCTGGGGCCGGTCTTCGCCCGCGCGTTCCGGCTCGACGACGTCCAGCACACAGTTGTCGTACGCCCCGTCCGCGCGCTGGCGCGCGCCGCCCGCACCGCTGACGAGGTGGTGGTGGATGGTGCGGTCGAGGGCAGCGGGCGGGCCGCGACCGGTCTGGGC
>NZ_JAEVHL010000479.1 GCF_016803395.1 Micromonospora tarensis
GTCCGGCTCGGGCCCGGTCCGGCTCGGGCCCGGTCCAGCCCGGTCCGGTCCGGCCCAGCCCGGTCCGGCGCCGGGTCATGGCGGACGTGGCTGGGGTTTCGGCGGTGATCAACTCGGGATCAATGAAGTCGGGGTATCCGAGGGTTCCGGACCCCCCGACTTCATGAAAACCGAGTGGATCAAGCCGCCGTGGCCGCCGTGACCGTGGCCGCCCGGGCCACCCGGGCCACGGTGACCGCCCCGGCCCGGGAAGACGCCGGCCTCGACGGCCTTGGTGATGGCATCGGCCTGCTCCTGGGTGAGCTTGCCGTCCTTGACCGCCTGGTCCAGCCGCTGCCTGAGCGCGGCCTGCCGGTCCTCGGCGGAGGGCCGCTGCGGGCGGTCCGCCGGCCGGTGCTGCTCGCGGATCTTCTGCAACGCGGCGGTCACCTTGTCGGTGGGCACGCCCAACTCCTTGGCGAGCGCCTCGGCGAACTGGTTCTGCCGGTCGGCCTTCGCGCCGGGCGCCGGGGCGGTGCTGGCGCTCGGCGTCGGGGTGTCGGCGGCGAACGCGATCGTCGGGGCGGCGATCCCGACGCCGAGGACGCCGGCGGTGGCCAGACCGGCCAGCAGGTGCTTCCTACGGATGGTGCGCGACATGCTGTCCTCCAGAGGTTCGGTCATCCTGCGATGTCGTAACCGACAGTGACCGGGCAGCCTGGGTGCAAGCCGTGGCGATCCTGTCAGCGGCCTGACAATCGCGGCAGACGAAATCGGTTGTGTCGTCGCCGGCGGACCGGTCAGGGTGGCGATCCACCGACGGAAGGACACCGCACGTGACGAGCGTCGAGATTCGGGAGATCCGGCTCGTCGAGCCGGGCGCGGGGCCGTACGACATCACGGCCGGCCCCGACGGCGCGTTGTGGCTGACGCTGGTCCATGCCGGCGCGATCGCCCGCCTGGGGGCCGACGGCGCGGTCCGCACCTACCCACTGGAGCCGCCCGGCGGTCGCCCGTTGATCATCACGGCGGGCCCGGACGGGGCGCTCTGGTTCACCCGCTCGGGGGACGACCGGATCGGTCGGATCAGCGTCGACGGTGCGCAGCGCACGATCGCCCTGCCGGCCGGCACCGGGCCGGGCGGCATCGCCGCCGGCCCCGACGGCGCGCTCTGGTACGCCGGGATGACCTCCGACACGATCGGCCGGGTGGACACCGACGGCACGGTCAGCACGTTCCCGTTGCCGGTGACCGGCGGCTTCGCCTCGATGATCACCGCCGGCGCGGACCAGGCGCTCTGGTTCACGCTCAACCAGGCGAACGCGGTCGGCCGGATCGACCTCGACGGCACTGTGACAGTGCACCCGTTGCCCACCCCGGACGCCGGCCCGGTCGGCATCACCCTCGGTTCCGATGGTGCCATCTGGTTCGTGGAGATCACCGCCGGTCAGCTCGGCCGAATCACCCCGGACGGCAGGATCGTCGAGATCCCCCTGCCGGACCGCACGGCCCGTCCGCACGCGATAGTGGCCGATCCGGCCGACGGCGCCTGGTTCACGGAGTGGGGCGCCAACCGGATCGGTCACCTGGACTCCGCCGGCCGCTTCACGCACCACGACCTGCCCACGCCCAAGGCCGAACCGCACGGCCTCACCCACACCCCCACCGGCATCTGGGCCGCCCTGGAAACCGGCGCGCTGGCCCACCTACCCACCCCCTGATCC
>NZ_JAEVHL010000480.1 GCF_016803395.1 Micromonospora tarensis
CGGCCCGGGTCAGGCGGACGCGCTCGGCGTCGGCTCGGCCGCCCGGTCCAGGGGTGCCGGGGCGGTGCCGATGCCGGCGGCTCGGCGGGCCTCCCGGCGGGCCACCCAGCCGTAGCCGAACACTGCCATCACCGCGAAGAGCCACCACTGCACCACGTAGCCGAAGTTCTGCCAGTTGTTGGCGTGCCCGACCGGCACCGCCTTGAACACCGGGTCGGCCGTCGGGGTCTGCTCGTCGAGCAGCAGGTAGGCGCCGTAGACCGGGTAGGGCAGCTCGCCGGCCAGCCGGGACACCCCGATCCGCCGGATCTCCAGCAGCCCGTCCCGTCGCGCCACCGCACCGGCGCCGCTCTCGGTCTCGTGCACCCGACCGACCACCGTCACGTCACCGGGGGGCACGGCCGGCACCGACGGCTGCGCCGTCGCCCCACCCGGCGCGGGCGGAATCCAGCCCCGGTCCACCAGCAGCGCCGTGCCGTCGGCCAGCACCAGCGGCGTGAGCACCTCGAAGCCGACCCGGCTGTCCACCGTCCGGCCCCGCACCAGCACGGTGTTCGTCGGGTCGTACCGGCCGGTGACGGTGACCCGGGTCCAGACCTTCTCCTCGGCGGGAGCCGGGCCCGTCGTGCCCGGTCCGCCGGTGGGGGCGCGCAGCGCGTCGGCGATGGGCACCGGGGCCATCCGCAGGCCCGCGTCGATCCGCTCGTTGACCTCGGTGCGCCCCCGGTAGCGGTCCAGCTGCCAGTTGCCGAGGAACACCATGACGGCGGCGGCGACCAGGGTCAGCGCGAGCGCGCCCAGCCAGCGTGGGCTCAGCAGGAACCGGTACACGGCACCGAGGCTACCCGTATGACCGGCGCCACTGACCTGGACCGGGCCGGGACCGGGGCCGGAGGCGAGCCGCTGCCGCCGGTTGGCGGTGCTCGCCGTCGCGGCCGGACCGGTATCGTCACGCCGACGGATCGGCCTCGGTCGTCCCGTCGCGTACCCGCCGCCGCTCGCGAGGAGTCGAAGATGACCGTCGTGCCGCGCCTGGTGCTCAGCGCGCCGTCCTCCGGACACGGTAAGAACGCGCTGGCGATCGGGCTGCTCGCCGCCCTGGCCGAGCGGCAGGTCGACGTCGCCGGGTTCAAGCTCGGGCCGGACCCGGTCGACGCCGCCTACCTCGGCCTCGCCGCCGGTCGGCCCGGCCGGGTGATCGACCCCCGGCTGGTCGGGCTGGACCGGCTCGGCCCGCTGGTGGCGCACGGCGCCGCCGGTGCCGGGCTCGCCGTGGTGCAGGGCAGCATGGGGCTGTACGACTCGGTCGGTGGTCGCCCGGACCAGGAGTCCACCGCTGCCGCGGCGGCGGCGCTGCGCAGCCCGGTCGTGCTCGTGGTCGACGTGGCCGCGATGGGTCAGTCGGTGGCGGCCCTGGTGCACGGTTTCCGCTCCTACGACGAGCAGCTGTGGCTCGGCGGGGTGATCCTCAACCGGGTGGCGTCGTCGCGGCACGAGGCGTTGCTGCGCGAGGCGCTGGACGACGTGGGAGTGCCGGTCTACGGCGCGCTGCGTCGCCAGGACCTGCCGGCGGTGCTGCCGTCGCGGCGGCACGGGGTGGCGCCGGTGGTCGACGGGTCGCCCGACACCGTCCGCGCGGTCCGCCGCCTCGGCGAGGCCGTCGCCGCCACCGTCGACTGGAGCGGCTGCTCGGGCTGGCCC
>NZ_JAEVHL010000481.1 GCF_016803395.1 Micromonospora tarensis
GAGACCGTGCAGGTGACCCGGCTCGCCGGCGTACGCCAACGGGGTGCCGCCGGCGGTCAGCTCACCGGCTCCGGGCTGGCCGACGACCCGCTGGTCTTCGCCCTCTGGACGACGTCGGGCCCCGCGCTGGACACCGCCCAACTGAATCGACTGGACCAGGAACAGGCGGGCTGCTGATGGAACGCGTCGCCTTCCTCATCGACTCCTCAGGGGTTCGGGTGGACTGCCTGCTCAACCCGGAGACCGTGCAGGTGACCCGGCTCGCCGGCGTACGCCAACGGGGTGCCGCCGGCGGTCAGCTCACCGGCTCCGGGCTGGCCGACGACCCGCTGGTCTTCACCGGCGGCGGCCGTACCGAACTGCTCCTCGACCTGCTCTTCGACGTCGACTTCGTGGAGGCGCAGCTCCGCCCGCCCGACGTCCGGGTGCTGACCCGTCCGCTGTGGATGCTTGCCGAGAACTCGACCGCCGAGCACGGCTGGTTGCGACCGCCGCTGGTCCGGTTGGTCTGGGGCAAGACCTGGAACGTGCCCGGTGTGATCGTCGCGGTGGCGGAGCGGTTCGACGCGTTCACCGGCACCGGGTCACCCCGACGGTCCTGGCTGCGACTCAAGCTGGTCCGCGCCGCCGAGACCGCCGACCAGGCTCAGGCCGGCTTCGCCGAGGAGTTGGCGACGACGAACACCCCGACGGCCGCACCGGGCAGCGCGGTGATCGCCGCCGGTGACGGCGCGGCCGAGCCGGGTCGGTCCGGTGTGCGCTTCGACCTGCTGGCCAACGACGCGCTCGGTTCGCCGCTGCGCTGGCGGCTACTGGCCGAGCACAACCGGATCACCGACCCCTGGCGGTGCCGGCCGGCACCACCCTCGCGGTCCCACCCCCCGCCGGTACGGGCGGCGGATCGACAGTCGCCGGCTCGGTGGCCGGGGCGGCGCGGGCGGTGGCCGGCGCGGTGGGCGCGTCGACGTCGGTCATCGGCGGAGCGTGGAGCGCGCTCGCCGCGAGCCCGACCGGACCCGGCAACCCGGGAGGTACGCCGTGACCAGCGTCGCGCCCCGGGCGCTGACCGTCCTGCTCGACGGCGCCGAACTGGCCGGGCCGGCCCGCCAACGGATCCGCTCGCTGCGGGTGGCGGCCCGCCTCGACCAGCCCACCCAGGCCGAGCTGGTGCTCGCCACCACCGCCGGGACCGGCGCGTTCGATCCGCCGGTCCACCCCGGCAGCACGCTCGACGTCCGGCTCGTCGACCACCCGGAGGCCCTGTTCACCGGGGAAATCACCTGCGTGGAGGTGGAGTACGCCGCCGACGGCGCGGCGGTGCTGCGGCTGCGGGCGTACGACCCGCTGCACCGGCTGCGCAAGCGGCAGGGGTTGCGGGTCTTCACCTCGGTGACCGCCGCCGAGCTGGCCCGGGAGCTGTGCGGGGCGGTGGGGCTGGCGGTGACGGCGGAGCTGGACGGGCCCCGGCTGGAGCGGCTCGCGCAGCACCGGCACAGCGACCTGGAGCTGCTGCGCGAGGTGGCCGGCCGGGCCGGGCTGCACCTGGCCGCCGACGGCGACGGGGTACGGCTGATCACCCTCGCCGGGTACGGGGAGCCGGTCCCGCTGGCCCTCGGCGCGAGCGTGCACAGCCTGCGGCTGTCCACGAACACCGACCAGGCCAGCGGCGCCAGCGCGGCGCTGGGCTGGCACCCGGCAAC
>NZ_JAEVHL010000482.1 GCF_016803395.1 Micromonospora tarensis
CGCCCGGTGCCCGCCCGTCCACCGATCCGGACGCCACGCTGACGCTGCCCCGGGTGTCGTCCGCCCGCCCGGACAACGGCCGGGTGGTGTCGCCGGACGAGGTGACAGTGGGCGTGGGCAGCGTCCGGTTCGGCACCTGGCGGCAGGGCGCGGACCACGGCCTGGTGCTGTTCAACGCCCCGCCCGCGGAGTCCGACGAGCGCGGCGTGGCCGTGGCCCGGCAGGGCAGCGCGGTGGTGGTCGTCGAGCGGGACCGCACCCGGCAGAGCGACCTGCGACGCCTGGTGGAGCGGCTGCGCGCCGCCGGGGTCACCCCGCTGGGCTTCGTGCTCACCCGCAACGGCCGGGCCTGAGCGTGTCGGTCACCCGCGCCCCGGCGACCGAACCGCCGCCCGGGGGCCTCCCGGACGCGATCGTGCCCGCGCCGCCACCCGCGCCGCCGCGGCTACCGCTCTGGCCGCTGTCGTTGATGTTCGGCCTGGTGCCGCTCTGGTGGTTGCTCGGCGCGTTCTACCTCGGCTGGCCGCTGCTGGGCGCGTTGCTGTTCGCGTTGCTGCTCACCCGGGGGCGGGTGCCGTTGCCACCGGCGGCCGGCATCTGGCTGCTGTTCCTCGCCATCGTGGTGGTCAGCGCCACCCAACTGGCCTCGCCGGCCTCGCTGCTCACCTTCGCCCTGCGCCTGGCCTTCTACCTGACCGCGCTGGTGGTCGGGGTCTACGTCTACGCCGCCGCTCGGGAACGCGCCAGCCTGGTGGCGGTGCTCACCCCGCTCTGCGCGTTCTGGTTCGGGCTGGTGGCGCTGGGCTGGCTCGGGGTGCTGGTGCCCCGGCTGGCGATGACGACGCCGATGGAGGTGCTGCTGCCCGGCGGGGTGGCCGGCACCCCGTTCATCCAGGACATGGTGCACCTCACCACCGCCGAATACAGCGCCCGCTCGCTCAACCCGATCTACCGGCCCGCCGCGCCGTTCGCGTACACCAACAACTACGGCAGCGCGTACGCCATGACCCTGCCCTGCGTGGTGGCCTTCACCATGCTGCGCCGGCAGGGCATCCTGCGCTGGGCGCTGCTGGCGTCGTTGCCGCTGTCGCTGGCGCCGGCGTTCCTCACCCTCAACCGGGCGATGTTCCTCAGCCTCGGCGCCGGACTGGCGGTGCTCGGGGTGCGGGCCAGCCTGCGCGGCAACGTCCGGGTGGCCGCGTCCATCGTCGGGGTGGTGGTGATCGGAGGGTTGGCCACGTTGTTCATTCCGATCACCGAGCTGATCAACAAACGGGTCGATTCCAGCGACACCAACACCGATCGGCTCTCGCTCTACACCGAGGTGATCCGCCGGGTGCAGGAGTCGCCGTGGCTGGGCTACGGCGCGCCGGTGAACGTCGACACCGTGTCGGCGGCAGCGCCGATCGGCACCCAGGGGCAGCTGTGGATGGTGTTGTTCAGCCACGGCGTACCGGCGCTGGTCTGCTTCCTCGCCTGGTTCGTCGCCGCCGCGGTGATCTGCGCGCGGGCGACCTCGGCGGCCGGGCAGTGGCTGGCGGTGGTGCCGGTGGTCTGCCTCGTGCAGATCCCGTTCTACGGCATGGCGAACCAGAACCTGGCTGTCGCGTTCTTCGCTGTGGCCTTCGCGATGGCGCTCACCGAACGCGAGCGGCTGAGCCGGTCGGCCGGGTCACCGCCGCCGGCCGCGCGGACCAC
>NZ_JAEVHL010000483.1 GCF_016803395.1 Micromonospora tarensis
GTGGGGAGGGCGGGGTGGGGTTAGTCGGCGCGGCGGGTTGCGGCTATGGCCAGGTCTACCAGGGCTTGGCGGGCCTCGGTGTCCAGGTCGACGGCGGCCAGTGCGGCCAGGGCGGCGTCGGTGAGCGTGACGATCCGCTGCTCGGTGCGGGTCAGTGCCCCGCTCGCCGAGATCACCTCGCGTAGCCGGGCCACTCCCTGCGCGTCCAGGTCCGGGTCGCCGAGCCGGCTGAGCAGCAGCCCGCGGCCGGCGTCGTCGGTGGCCTCCACGGCCGCCGCCACCAGGTAGGTGCGCTTGCCCTCGCGCAGGTCGTCTCCGGCCGGTTTGCCGGTCAGCGCCGGGTCACCGAAAACCCCCAGCACGTCGTCGCGGAGCTGGAACGCCTCGCCCAGCGGCAACCCGTACGCCGAGTAGGCCGCCCGCACGTCGTCCGTCGCGTCGGCCAGCGCGGCACCGAGCAGCATCGGCCGTTCGACTGTGTACTTCGCGGACTTGTACCGGGCGACCTTGCTCGCCCGTTCCACCGAGGTGTCCCCGGTGACCTGCGTCAGCACGTCGAGGTACTGCCCGACGGTGACCTCTGTGCGCATCTCGTCGAACACCGGCCGGGCCCGGGCCAGCGACCACAGGTCCAGGCCCGAGGAGTGCAGCAGCTCGTCGGACCAGACCAGGCAGAGGTCGCCGAGCAGGATGGCGGCGGCGTCGCCGAAGCTGTCCGGGTCACCGGCCCAGCCCGCCTCCCGGTGCCGCCTGGCGAACCGCCGGTGCACCGCCGGCTCGCCACGGCGGGTGTCCGAGCGGTCCATCAGGTCGTCGTGGACCAGGGCGCTGGCCTGGACGAACTCCAGCGCGGCCAGGGCGGTGACCACCTGGCCGCCGTCCACCCCACCGGCCCCCCGGAACCCCCAGTACGCGAATGCCGGACGCAGCCGCTTGCCACCGCCGAGCACGAATGCCTCGATCGCCTCGGCCACCGGCCCCAGGGCGTCATCCACGGCGGCGAGCCGGACCCGTTGGCTGGCCAGGAACTCGGCGAGGGCCTTGTCGACCCGTTGCCGCAGGCCGGCACGGTCGACGGGAGACACGGAAGCAGCGTGGGTCACGCCCCGACGCTAGCGGGTCACCACGGCTCGTGCTCCACCGCCACGCAAGGTGCGGCCGGGGCCCGTCCGCCCGGCGGCTCGGGCGCCGGTCACGGTGGCCCGGCCTGGCCCGGTGGCCCGCGTCGAACCGGCCCGGCGGGTGGCCGCGGCGGCCTCGGCGAGCGTCACCAGCGGCACGTCCAGGACGACGGCGAGCCAGCCGAGCCAGAACCCGCCCGGCACGCGACGCTCCCGTTCCCACCGGGACACCTCGTGCCGGCTCAGAGTCGGCACCCCGGCGGCGGTGCACAGCTCGGCGGCGGTGCGTTGCTGGCTCCAGCCCCGGGCCAGCCGGCAGCGGGCCAGCAACGGCCCGAGGTGCACGGGACACGGTGATGCGGGCGGGGTCATGGGTCCTCCTGGCGGGCATCGGTGCGGTGACCACCCACCCGCCGGACCGGACGGGACCGGGCGTCACCACTCGGTCGCTGACCCCCGCGCGGACCGGGCCACCCCCGCCGCCCCTCCCGCACCACCCATTCCTACCTTGGAGGTACGACGCCTTACCGCCCCGGCGGGCCGCCCCCGGCCGCCTCCGCCCCGCCGGGCC
>NZ_JAEVHL010000484.1 GCF_016803395.1 Micromonospora tarensis
GATGTACCTGCCCGGACGGGTCTCGTCCGCGGCTCGTTGGCCGGTGGTGTTCCGGCCGTCCGGCCGGCGGTCGGCGCCGTCGGTCAGGGTGACCCTCTTAGCTCGACGATGTACCTGCCCGGACGGGTCTCGTCCGCGGCTCGTTGGCCGGTGGTGTTCCGGCCGTCCGGCCGGCGGTCGGCGCCGTCGGTCAGGGTGACCCTCTTGTCGGAACCGGCGGTGAAGTAACCGGCGCCACTGCCGTTGCCCGACGCCCCCGCAGGTGCCGCCGACGCCGGTCTGGCGACACCGGCGGTGCCGATGACCAGGGCGAAGGCCAGCGTTGGTAGCGCCAGTCTGCGCAGCCTGTTTCCGCTCGTGCCTGTAGCCACGAGGCTCCTTTCGATTGCTCCGTCATGGAGCGTTGTGCTCGATCGCGACTCGCCGGTGGGAGCGCTCCCCCACTCAAGTCCACAACGGTTGATCGAGGATTTGTGTGGTGTTACGGAACGCCGCTACTGGCAAGATCACCGTACGCGCGCCGGGTGAGGTGCGGAAGACACCATGATCGAAAGCTGTGCCACTATCGTCGGGCCGGTAGCGCTGTCACCGACCGGGCAACCCGGCGGCGCGGACCTGGGAGTGCCGCCACCGTTGGCAGGCAGCCGCGACTGCTACGGCTCACGAGGCGCCACCAACGACCGGCTGGGCCTGGTCGTCGTGGACAAGGCCACCGGCCGTGTCGTCGGCGAGAAGACCGGCTTCGTCCACGAAGGCACCCGACGCCACGCCCTGTGCTTCGACGGCGAATGGATCGACGCCCACGACATGTCAGTCCTCGAAGACGAGTGGGTCATCCACCGCGGCAACTCCTGACCGAACGTCCTCGGTCGCTCCGCCGCCAGAGCACGGTGCACACCCCGGCGAGGGCCAACCCGAGCAGCGGAGCGACGCCCACCCCGGCGAGCGTGCAGGCCACCGCGAGCAGCGCCGACGGCACCCAGCACCAGGCCGGCACGGTACGCGGCACACCACCGCGTCGCCGCGCGGCGGCCTCGGTCGCCATCGGCACCACCAGCGCCGGCAGCCGCGGCGGCCAGCAGGGTCAGCCAGGGCAGCACCAGGCGGTCGAAACGCGCCACCGCGAGCACCCCACCGAGCACCGCGACGGCGAGCATCGCCGCCCGGGCCGGCACCCGCGGGGTCAGGCCGCGGATCGCCAGCGCCCCGGAGTACGTGGTGGTCAGCGCCGCCGCGAACACCGCCACCGCGACGAACAGGTTCGCGTACCCGGCCAGCCCCGACCCGGCGGCGAGCAGCGCGACCACGTCCGCCTCGCCGGTCCGCAGCCACAGGCCGGCACCGGCGAGCACCCCGAGCAGCGCCGGTCCGAGCAGCAACCCCACGCACCAGGCCAGGTCCCGCCGCCGGGCGAGGCCGACGCTGAAGTCCGGTGCCCGCAGCGCGAACACCGCCGCGTAGCCGATCAGCGCGGCGGCGTCGGCCAGTCCACCGGCGGCGGGACGGACCGGTGTGCTCGGCGGTGGCAGCACGGTCAGGCACCAGCCGACCAGCAGCACCGCGCTGAGCGTGGTGAGCACCGCGAGCCGATCAGCGCGGCGGCGTCGGCCAGTCCACCGGCGGCGGGACGGACCGGTGTGCTCGGCGGTGGCAGCACGGTCAGGCACCAGCCGACCAGCAGCA
>NZ_JAEVHL010000485.1 GCF_016803395.1 Micromonospora tarensis
GGGCCGGCCGATCGTCCGCCAACGACCTGGCCGAGGGCGCACGCGTGCTCGCCGCCGCCCGCGAGCTGGTGCCGGCCGCCGACCGGGCCCGGGTCGCCGACGCGCTCACCGCGCTGGTCGACACCGACCTGCCGCTGGCGCAACGGGTCGACCCGGCGCTGGCCCTGGCCGACCTGCTCTGGGAGCACCCGGTGCGGGAGCTGGTGACCGCCGGTGAGGCGTACTCGATCTGGGTTGACCGCAAGCGGGCCCTCTTCTCGGCCTGGTACGAGTTCTTCCCCCGCTCCGAAGGAGCGGCGGGTGGGCGCTCCGGCACCTTCGCCACCGCCACCGAGCGGCTGCCGGGGGTGGCCGCGATGGGCTTCGACGTGCTCTACCTGCCGCCGATCCACCCGATCGGCCGGATCAACCGCAAGGGCCGCAACAACGCGCTCACCGCCGGGCCGACCGACGTGGGCTCGCCATGGGCGATCGGCGCCGCCGAGGGCGGCCACGACACGATCCACCCCGACCTGGGTACGTTGGCGGACTTCCGGGCCTTCATCGAGGCGGCGGCGGCGCAGGGCCTTGAGGTGGCGATGGACCTGGCGTTGCAGTGCGCGCCGGACCACCCGTGGGTCACCGAGCACCCGGAGTGGTTCACCACCCGGGCCGACGGCAGCATCGCGTACGCGGAGAACCCGCCGAAAAAGTACCAGGACATCTACCCGGTCAACTTCGACAACGACCCGGAGGGCATCCGCGCCGAGGTGCTGCGGGTGGTGCTGCACTGGGTCGGCGAGGGCATCCGGATCTTCCGGGTGGACAACCCGCACACCAAGCCGTTCGACTTCTGGCACTGGCTGATCGCCGAGGTGAAGGCGGTCGACCCGGACGTGCTGTTCCTGGCCGAGGCGTTCACCAGGCCGGCGATCATGCACGGCCTCGGCAAGATCGGCTTCACCCAGTCGTACACCTATTTCACCTGGCGCACGACGGCCGCCGAGATGCGGGCGTACTGCGAGGAGCTGGTCGCGTCGGCCGACTACATGCGACCCAACTTCTGGCCGAACACGCCGGACATCCTGCACTCCTCGTTGCAGCACGGCGGCCCGCCGATGTTCAAGATCCGGGCGGTGCTGGCCGCGCTGCTCTCCCCCTCCTGGGGCCTGTACGCCGGTTTCGAGCTGTTCGAGCACGTGGCCCGGCCGGGCGCCGAGGAGTACCTGGACAACGAGAAGTACGAGCTGCGCCCCCGGGACTGGGCCGGCGCCGAGGCGCAGGGCCGCTCGCTGGCCCCGTTCCTGACCACCCTCAACCGGGTACGCCGGGACAACCCGGCCCTGCACCAGCTGCGCAACCTGCGCTTTCACGAGATCGACAACCCGGCGCTGCTCTGCTGGTCCAAGCACGACCCAGAGACCGGCAACACCGTCATCGTGATCTGCTCGTTCGACTCGCACACCGTGCAGTGGGGCAACACCACCCTGGACATGCCGGCGCTCGGCTTCGACTGGCACGAGCGGTTCACCGTGTACGACGAGCTGACCGGCACCAGCTACGACTGGGGTCAGCGCAACGCGGTGCGGCTCGACCCGTACCTGCAACCGGCGCACGTGTTGACAGTGCGCCGCCCGACGCCGCCCGCCGCGCCGCAGCCGGCCGGCGCCGAGCCGGCCGACCTCACCGTCGCCGAGGTGCC
>NZ_JAEVHL010000486.1 GCF_016803395.1 Micromonospora tarensis
CCGGGGCTGTCTCGCTAACGGTGTTTCCGGCGATCTTGGTTAGTAGGTTTCAGCGGCTGGGAAGCGGTCGCTGAAGGTGATGGCGAAGGCGTTCAACGCGGGTTTCCAGCGCATCGTCCATCGGGTTCGTCCTGTGCCGGTGGGGTCCAGGGACCGGGTCACCAGGTACAGACACTTCAACGCGGCCTGCTCGTTCGGGAAGTGGCCGCGGGCCTTGATCGCCCGTCGGTAGCGGGCGTTCAAGGATTCGATCGCGTTGGTCGAGCAGATGACTTTGCGGATCTCCAGGTCGTAGTCGAGGAATGGGATGAACTCGGCCCAGGCGTTGTCCCACAGCCGGATCACCGCCGGATACCTGCCGCCCCACTTCTCGGCCAGGTCCTCGAACGCGGCCCGGGCGGCGGTGGCGTTGACGGCGGTGTAGATCGGTTTGATGTCGTGCTTCAGCGCGTCCCAGTACTTGCGGGAGGTGAGCCGGAACGTGTTGCGGATCAGATGGATGATGCAGGTCTGCACGATCGTGGCCGGCCACACGTTCGTGACGACCTCGGGCAGCCCTTTCAGGCCGTCGCAGACGAGGAAGAACACGTCCTTCACGCCCCGGTTACGCAGGTCGGTCAGCACGCTCATCCAGAACTTCGCGCCCTCACCGCCGGTGCCGGCCCACAGCCCGAGGATGTCCTTCTCGCCGTCGAGGGTGACCCCGATCGCGGCGTAGAACGGCCGGTTCGCGACCTGCCGTCGCGGACCTTGACCACGATCGCGTCGATGAACACCGCCGCGTAGATGGCGTCCAGGGGTCGGTGGGACCAGTCGGTCATCTCCTCGATCACCTTGTCGGTGATCCGCGAGATCGTCTCCTTACTGACCGAAGCGCCGTAGATCTCGGCGAAGTGCGCGCTGATCTCCCCGGTCGTCAACCCTTTGGCATACAACGACAACACGACCTCGTCGACCCCGGAGAGCCGGCGCTGCCGCTTGCGGACGATCTGCGGCTCGAACGTGCCCGCCCGATCCCGAGGCACGTCGATCTGCACAAGCCCCGACGCGTCGGTCAACACCGTCTTCGACCGGCTGCCGTTGCGGACGTTGCCCGACCCGGCACCGTCGGTTTCGTGTTTGGCATAGCCGAGGTGCTCGGTCATCTCCTCGTTCAACGCGGTCTCCAGGACCGTCTTGGTCAACTGCCTGAGCAGCCCGTCCGGACCGGTCAGCGACAGGCCCTGCTCCTTCGCGGCTCGGACCAGCTCGGCGGCGGCCTTCGCCTCCGCCGACGGCTCCGCCCGCTTCTTCCGTCCGGTCTGATCGTTCAGTGTCGCGGTCATCACGGCACCCTCCTCACCAGGCACAACGCCCGGCAGGTCAGGCCGGAAACACCTTTAGATCCACAGACCCGCACCCCCACCCGGGGTGCCGGCCAGCGGCGTGTCCACACCCAGATCTTGGACAGTTTCCGTTACGCACGAACGGAAACTGTCCAAGATCTCGCGGTGTGGGCCGGTGCGTGTGCCACGGTCGGGCGATGGTGCCCCCGCGCCGCGGGTACAAGGCGTCCCGGCCGGGCAGCGAAGGCGACGCGGCCGGGCAGCGAAGGCGACGCGGCCGGGCGGACGAGGCGACGCGAAGAAGGCGACGCGGCCGGGCGGACGAGGCGACCCGGGCGAGCCGACGCC
>NZ_JAEVHL010000487.1 GCF_016803395.1 Micromonospora tarensis
GGGCCCGGATCGCCGCAGCCGGCGGCCCGGCGCAGCGTCTCCGGGGCCGGGGCGGCACCCGACGGCTCCGGACCGAGCCCGACGGCGGCGACCAGCGGGGCGGTCACGGTGCCCAGCGTGGCCAGCTTGATGACCTCACCGGGCCCGCCGGTCGCGCCGAGCAGCGCCAGCGTCTCGGTGAGCTTGCCGTCGAACGCGGCGGCGATGCTCTCCCCGCCACTGGCGAGCAGCAGGGTGCCGGCGAGGCCGCTCGTGGCGCCCTGCTCTCCGGTCTGGCTGTGCACGCCGATCACGATCGCGTCGACGGCGAGCTCGGCCGGATCGGTGTCGACCAGGCTCAGGTTGGTGGTGCGGGGTGATGTCACTGAAGCTACTCCGGGCGGGCCGGGCCGGTCGCGGCGTCGCGTACCAGCGTTGAAGGTCTCCGGCGGAACCTACCCGCCGAACGTCATGGCTGTCCCGCCGACGGCGCGGCGGGCTCCCGCCGATGCTAACCAGCGACGTTGCCCCCGGTAAGTTGCCACCCATGACCGACGTGACCTACGACGCCGCCGAGACCCGGCTGCGCCGTTCCCCGCTGCACGAGCGGCACACCGCCGCCGGCGCCAAGTTCGCCCCCTTCGGGGGCTGGGAGATGCCGCTGGAGTACGCCGGCGGCGGGGTGCTCAGGGAGCACACCGCGGTGCGTACGGCGGTCGGGGTCTTCGACGTGTCGCACCTGGGCAAGGCGCGGGTGAGCGGCCCCGGCGCGGCCGACTTCGTCAACTCCTGCCTCAGCAACGACCTGGGCCGGATCGGGCCGGGGCGGGCGCAGTACACGCTCTGCTGCGACGACGCCACCGGCGGCGTGGTGGACGACATCATCGCCTACCTGTACGCCGAGGACCACGTCTTCCTCATCCCCAACGCCGCGAACACCGCCGAGGTGGTGCGCCGGTTGCGCGCCGCCGCGCCGGCCCAGGTGACCGTGACCGACGAGCACGAGGCGTACGCGGTGCTGGCCGTGCAGGGCCCCCGCTCGGCCGAGTTGCTGGCGGCCCTGGACCTGCCCACCGAGCACGGCTACATGAGTTTCTCCGCGGCCAGCCTGTCCGGGGTGGAGCTGACCGTCTGCCGTACCGGCTACACCGGGGAGCTGGGCTACGAGCTGGTGGTGCCGGCGGAGCACGCGGTCGCCGTCTGGGACGCGCTCTTTTCCGCCGGCGCGGCGTTCGAACTGCGCGCCTGTGGGCTGGCGGCCCGGGACACGCTGCGCACCGAGATGGGTTACCCGCTGCACGGGCAGGACCTCTCCCGGGACATCAGCCCGGTGCAGGCCCGCTCCGGCTGGGCGGTCGGTTGGGACAAGCCGGCCTTCTGGGGCCGCGACGCGCTGCTCGCCGAGAAGGCCGCCGGTCCTCGACGGACGCTGCGCGGCCTGGTGGCCGTCGACCGGGCCATTCCGCGCCCCGGGATGACACTGCACGTCGGCGACGCCCAGGTCGGCACGGTGACCAGCGGCACCTTCTCGCCGACCCGCAAGCAGGGCATCGCCCTGGCCCTGCTCGACACCGACGCCAACCTGCCCGACGGCGCCGAGGTCGAGATCGACATCCGCGGCCGCCGCGCCCCCCTGACGCTGACCAAACCCCCCTTCGTAACCCCCTCAGTCC
>NZ_JAEVHL010000488.1 GCF_016803395.1 Micromonospora tarensis
CGGCCGGGGCGGCGACGGGCCGGGTCGCGGGTGCGGCGGTGGCCGGCGCTGGCGCGGCCAGGGCGAGCAGCGGCGTCAACAGCAGGACGCCGGTGCGGTGGGCGGATCGTCTGCGGGTACGCATGGACGACAGTCAACCCGGCCATGAATAGAAGTTTCAAGACCTGTCGACCGAACCGAAGGAAAATTCCAGGCACGGTGGGCGGACGCGACGAAGGGGCACGGCCGCGTCGGCCGTGCCCCTTCGTCGTCGGTCACCCGGGGTTGGTCACTCCCCCGGCGTCGACTTCGCGATCTGCATCAGGAACTCGATGTTGGTCCGGGACTGCTTGAGCCGGTCCAGCAGAAGATCCATCGCGGCCTGCGAGTCCAGCGAGTGCAGCACCTTCCGGAGCTTGTGGATGATGGCCAGCTCCTCGGGTGCGAGCAGGACCTCTTCCTTACGCGTACCGGACGGGTTGATGTCGATGGCCGGGAAGGTCCGCTTGTCGGCGATCTTCCGGTCCAGCTTCAACTCCGCGTTACCGGTGCCCTTGAACTCCTCGAAGATGACCGTGTCGGCCATGGACCCGGTCTCCACCAGCGCCGTGGCGATGATGGTCAACGACCCGCCGTTCTCGATGTTGCGGGCCGCGCCGAGGAAGCGCTTCGGCGGGTAGAGCGCGGTGGAGTCGATACCACCCGACATGATCCGGCCACTGGCCGGCGCCGCCAGGTTGTACGACCGACCGAGCCGGGTCACCGAGTCGAGCAGCACGACCACGTCGTGTCCAAGCTCGACCAGCCGCTTGGCTCGCTCGATGGCCAGCTCCGCGACAGTGGTGTGGTCCTGCGGCGGACGGTCGAACGTGGCCGCGATGACCTCGCCTTTGATCGACCGCTGCATGTCGGTGACCTCTTCGGGCCGCTCGTCCACCAGCACCACCATCAGGTGGCACTCCGGGTTGTTGCGGGTGATCGCGTTCGCGATCGCCTGCAGCACCATCGTCTTACCCGCCTTCGGCGGAGACTGGATGAGCGCCCGCTGGCCCTTGCCGATCGGCATGACCAGGTCGATGACCCGGGTGGTCAGGATGTGCGGCTCGGTCTCCAGCCGCAGGCGCTCCTGCGGGTAGAGCGGGGTGAGCTTGTAGAACTCGGGCCGACGCCGCGCCTCCTCCGGCTCCATCCCGTTGATCGTGTCCAGCCGCATCAGCGGGTTGTACTTGTCCCGCCGCTGGTCGCCGCTGTTGCCACCCTCGCGGGCCGCCCGCACCGCGCCGGTGATCGCGTCACCACGGCGCAGGCCGTACTTCTTGATCTGGGACATCGAGACGTACACGTCGTTCGGGCCGGCCAGGTAGCCGGTGGTCCGCACGAAGGCGTAGTTGTCCAGCACGTCGATGATGCCGGCCACCGGGACGAGCACGTCGTCCTCGCCGACCTGGGGCTCCCGCCCACCGGTGTCGCCACCGGTCTCGGCGCGCTCGCCACGCCCACGGCGACGGTCCCGGAAACGGCTGCGCCGGCCACGCCGACCGCCGCCCTCGCCGTCGTCGTCGTCGCTGTCCCGCTCGGCGCGCTGACCACGGTCATTGCGGTCATTGCGATCGTTACGGTCACCGCGATCGTTGCGCTCGGCCCGCTCGACCCGCTCGGCCC
>NZ_JAEVHL010000489.1 GCF_016803395.1 Micromonospora tarensis
GGGGGCGGGTCAGCGGGCTGGGGTGGGGGGTTCGCCGGAGTCCAGGACGGCCTGGGTCCAGCCGCCCTCCAGGACGCCGGTGCCGTCCAGGACGGCCCAGTCGACCACGTCGGTGGCCTCCACCACCACCGGGGAGCCGATCCGCACGCTCTGGTCGGTGGCGGCGTCGCTGGCGCTCACGCCGACGATCCGCTCCGGGGTCTCCCACGAGGTGACGCCCGCCCAGACGTACTCCGGGCCGTCGTCGCCCGGCAGGCCGTACTTCACCACCAGTTGCGACTCCGCCGGGAGTTGGCCCGCGACGAACCGGGCCCGTGCGTCACCCAGGGCGGCGCGGGCGGTGGCGACCGCCCGACTCATCGCGTCGCCCGAGCGGGCGTAACGCACGTCCGGCTGGATCCCGGAGAACAGCGTCGCGCAGGCGGCGGCGTAGTAGCGCCCGTCCGGACCGGGGTGCCCGGCCGGCGGGCGCAGGCTGAGGAACGAGTCGGCCTCCGGATCGGTCGCCGGGTCCAGTTCCAGCCGCAGCAGCACCGGGGCGGTGGCGCCATGCTGCTCCGGGTTGCCGTACGCCACCGCGATGTCGTGCCCGGTGACCGTGGCCAGCACCGGCAACTGCACGAACGCCGGCACCTCCTCGCCGGTGAGCCCGTCGGTCCAGTCCCGCAGCAGCCGGCGAGCCGCCCCGGTCATCACCGCGCCCCAGGCCCGGGTGAGGTGGTCGGGCACCCCCTGGGTCTGCAACTCCAGCAGGCCGAAGCGGCGCAGCCCCTTGGTGGTGAACCACAGCCCCTCGGTGTCGGAGGAGTACGGCACCAGCACCCAGTCGACCAGCCGGATCCGGCCCTGCTCGTCGGGGAGCGAACGCAGCGCGGTCGCCGGGTCGAGGAACTGCAGGCCGAAGACGTCCACCACGTCACCGGAGACGGACTCTGCCACCGCGGCCGCGACCGCCCGGGCGGCCCACTCGTGCGCGGGCGGCCAGCCGGGTCGGTACTCGGCCTGCACGACCACCAGGTGCGTCGCCGCCGCCAGCCGGGCCAACTGCTCCTCGGTGGCGCCGAACGCGGTGAGCAGATCCGGCGGCAGCTCGGGAAACTCGGCGATCGGCCGGGTGTCGACGCTCATCAGCGGGCTGTCGAGCATCTGCCGGGCCAGCCCGTGCACCGGCTCGGCCAGCCGGCCGGTCAGGGCCGCCACCGCGGTCTTCGGGCTGACCTTCGGCAGACCCGCCATCGGCACCAGGTAGGTCGCGCTGAGCGACTCCGGCACCGGTACGGGCAGGAAGTCGTCCGTGATGAGCATGCTGGGTTCCCCCGGTGGGCGCGCCGGTGTTGTCGAGCCGAACGCTACCCGGCCCGCGGTGCCCGGTTCAGCCGGACAGCACCAGACCCAGGTAGACCAGCGTGGTGACCACCTCGACGGTCGCGCCGAGGACATCGCCGGTGATCCCGCCGAGCCGGCGTACCAGGTGGGTCAGCAGCGCCGCCGCGACGGCGAGTCCGACCGCGACGGCCAGCGGCCCCTGCCACGGGCGACCCGGCACCGCGGGCACCGCGAGCAGCCCGACGGCGATCGCGCCGACGGCCAGCGCCACCGGGCCGACAGT
>NZ_JAEVHL010000490.1 GCF_016803395.1 Micromonospora tarensis
GCCCGCCGGCGCGGATTCCACGCCGGCGCCGCACGAGCAGCGCGCGGCCGAGCCGGTGGACCCTCCCGCGTCGCTGGACGTGCCCGCGCCGACGAGTCGGCCTGCGGCGACGAGTCGGCCTGCGGCCGGTGGCGACATCGCCGTGGTGGGAATCTCCGCGCGGTTCGCCGACCTGCCGACGCCGGAGCGGTTGTGGCAGGCGCTCCGCGCGGGAACGAGCCGGATCCGTGAGCTGGACCGGCCCGGCTGGCCGGCGGACTACTACGATCCCGACCCCGCGGCGAGCGGCCGGGCGGTCAGCAAGTGGGCGGGGCACCTCGACCGGATCGACGCCTTCGACGCCGGCTTCTTCCGCCTCTCGCCCCGCGAGGCCCGGCGGATGGATCCGCAGCAGCGCATCTTCCTCCAGGAGGCCTACCACGCGTTCGAGGACGCCGGCTACGCGCCACAACAGGTGACCGGGCGTCGGGTGGGTGTCTTTGTGGGGGCGCGCGCCTCCGACTACCAGGAGCAGGTGGCGGCGGCCGAGGACGTCGGTTCGCAGCTCTTCCTCGGCACCGACGTGTCGATCCTCGCCGGCCGGGTCTCCCACCTGCTCGGCCTGGTCGGTCCGAACCTCGCCGTCGACACCGCGTGTTCCTCGTCGCTTGTCGCACTGCATCTGGCCTGCGCCAGCATCCAGCGTGGCGAGTCGGAGATGGCGCTGGCCGGCGGCGTTTTCGTGGCACCGTCGCCACGGTTCCTCGTCCTCGCGTCCAAGGCCGAGATGCTCTCTCCGTCGGGCCGGGTGCGCAGCTTCGGCGCCGCCGCGGACGGCATGGTGGTCGGCGAGGGCGCGGGCGCGTTGCTGCTCAAGCCGCTCGACGCGGCGCTGCGCGACGGCGATCACGTGTACGGCGTCATCCGGGGCAGCGCCGTCGGACACAACGGCCGTACCCACAGCATCACGACCCCGGCGACCCCGGCGGCCACCGAGCTGGTACGGAACCTCTACCGCGACTGCGGCGTGCCGATGGACACCGTCCAGTACCTCGAGGTGCAGGGCGCCGGCATCCGGCTCGGGGACTCGGTGGAGCTGCGGGCGCTGGCCAACGCGTTCGGCCCCGGTGGCGACCTGGTGATCGGCACACACAAGGGCAACATCGGGCACGCCATCGCGGCGGCCGGCGTGGCCGCGGTGGCGAAGGTGCTGCTGGCCATGCGGCATCGGGAAATCCCGCCGACGATCACCGGCGACCCGAACGGCGACACCGAACTCCCCGGCACGCCGTTCCGGCTCAGCACGCGCCCCCTGCCGTGGCCGGCCCCGCCCGGCGCGCCGCTGCGCGCCGGAGTGAACTCGTTCGGATTCGGCGGCACCAACGCCCACGTCGTGATCGAGGAAGCACCCCAGCGGGTGCCCGGCTCCGACGCCGCCGAGGACCCGGCCGGCGTGCTGCTGCCGATATCCGGCCGACGCCGGCCGAACTCGCCCGACGGCTGGCGGACCTCCTGGCCTGGGCGGAGCACGACGCGACCGGTACCCGCTGGCGGACGTCGCCGTACACCCTGCAGACCGGCCGTGCGCACTTCGAACACCGGCTCGCCGTCTCGCCCGGATCCCGACG
>NZ_JAEVHL010000491.1 GCF_016803395.1 Micromonospora tarensis
ATCGCGACCTGGTCATCGACCACTGCCACACCAGTAAGGACGTCCGCGGAGTTCTCTGCCGCACCTGCAACACCGGGTTGGGGATGTTCCGAGACAACACCGCCCTGCTCCAGGCTGCGGTCCGCTACCTGGAGTCGAGGGCTGCCGCATGATCGCCAACGACCTGTTCACCGCCTGCTTCGGCATCGTCCCGGCCGGCGACGAGGACGCGCTGACCAACATCGTGCGCAACGCGGTCCGCCAGGGCTTCGCCATCGTGCCGATCGCCCCGGGCCAGAAGGTCCCGATCTGCACCCTGACCGCTCGCCAGGCCAAGGCCGCCGACCGGGAGGCCAAGGACGCTGCCCGCGAGCGCGGAGAGCGCGGATGGGAGCGCAAGGTTCACGAGTGCGGCATCGCGCACGCCCTGACCGACCCCGCCATCGCGACCCGGGTGGTGGGTCGACTGGTCAAGGAGCGCGGACCGATCAACATCGGCGTCGAGGTCGGTCGGTCCCGGATGGTGATGGTCGACGCGGACACTGCCGAGCAGGTGGCCGGGTTCCTCGCCGACTGGTCCGAGCAGACCGGCCACGACCTGACCGGGCGGCGGCCGACGGTGACCACGCCGGGCAAGGTGATGGTCAGCGCCGCCGGCGAGCAGCAGTGGGTGCACAAGGACGGCGGCCACTTCTGGTTCACCATCCCGGAGGGCATCGACCTGGCCGCGCTGCCGGGCCAGGGGACGCTGCGCGCTGACTCCGGATGGGTCGCCGTCTGGCGTGACCACCAGGCACTGGTGCCGCCGTCGGTCCGGGCCGAAGGCGCGTACGCGATCACCGGCCAGGTCGAGCCGGCGCCGGAGTGGCTGCTCGACCGGATCCAACTGCACGCCCACTCCTACGCCGAGCGCAAGGCGCGTCAGGCCGAGCGGATCCGGCACGAGGGCGACCCGATCGACCTCTGGTCGGCGACCACCTCGTGGTCGGAACTGCTCGAGCCGGACGGATGGACGGACACCGGGCTGCCGGACCGCTGCGGCTGCCCGATCTGGACCCGGCCGGGCGATGCCTCACACCACAAGAGCGCCACGGCGCACGAGCTGGGCTGCACCCACTTCGACACCGACTCCGGCCACGGCCCGCTGCACCTCTGGACCGACAACCCGCCGGAGTTCCTGGCCGACGCGGTGGCGACTTACGGCCGGCGCACCATCACGAAGCTCCAGTACATCGCCTGGCGGGACCACGAGGGCCACCAGGGCGCGGCGATGAGCGCGCTCGACCTCGGGGCGATCGGCGGCGACAGCGTCGCCAGCGCCGAGTTGGAGGCGATGCTCGACGACCTCGAGCGCGACGCTGCTCCGACCGCTCCGCCCGCCGAGGGCGACTTGGTGACCGTCGAGCAGGCGGGTGAGACCGGTGAGACCACGCAGGTGGGACCACCGGCAGCCGATGACGAGACCGGAGCGATCCGGGCGCAGCTCGACGCGGACCCGCGGCTGCGCAAGGCCGTCGAGGAGCTGCATCAGCGGGACAGGGCCCGCCAGCTCTACGAGAAGATCCTGAACCTCGGTGAGGCCAAGGACCTGCGGGCGCGGATCGACGGCGC
>NZ_JAEVHL010000492.1 GCF_016803395.1 Micromonospora tarensis
ACACCGCGGTATCGGCTACGTCCTGGCCGTCGGCTGCGACCGACGCGTGCACGTCAACCACGGACGCACCCTGATCCGCGTCGACGACCTCGCCGACCGAATTCCCAGCCGCGAGTGGCAGCTGCGCAGTTGCGAGCCGGGCGCGAAAGGACCCCGCGACTACCTGTGGGCCTGGGTCACCACCGCCACCAGCCCCGGTGAGCATCGCTGGCTGCTCATCCGCCGCAACCGAACCACCGGCGAGCCCCTTCTACCCGGCAACTGCCCCCAACGCTGAAACCGTAAGCATGCCCGCGGGACGAGGTGGAGCCGCGGTCAACCGCCGACGCGCGCCACGTAGACCGTGTTGGCCGACTCTCCGCCGGTCAGTGGGTTGGCGAACGGCACGACGTGCGCCCGCGCGGTCGCGAACACCTCGGTGAGCGCCTCGGTGAACTCGGCGTCCGGCGGATCGTCCGACCAGAGCGCGAAGACCCCCTCCGGGCGCAGCAGCGCGGCCAGGCGGCGCAATCCGGCCGGCGGGTAGAACGCCGCGTGGCTCGGGTGCAGGACATTGCGCGGGGAGTGGTCGACGTCGAGCAGCACCGCGTCGAACCGTCGACCGGGCGCCTCGACGTCGAAGCCGGTGTCCCCGGCCACCGCGGCGAAGAAGTCGGCCTGCACGAAGCGCGTCCGCGGGTCCTCGGCCAGCCCCGCCGCGAACGGCAGCAGCCCTCGCCGGTGCCAGTCGATCACGTCCTCGATCGCCTCCACCACCAGCAGTGACCGCACCCGCGGGTCGTCCAGTGCCGCACAGGCGGTGTAACCCAGCCCGAGACCGCCGACCACCACGTCGAGCGAGTCACCGACCAGCTCGGCGAGACCGAGCCGGGCCAGTTCGATCTCCGCGACCGGAAAGAGGCTGGACATCAGGAACTCGTCGTCGAGCTTGACCTCGTACACCTCGACCTGGAGCGCGGGGTCTCGGCGCCGGCGCAGGCTGATCGCGCCGATCGGGGTCTCGCGCCAGGCCAGCTCTTCGAAACGCACACCCACCGGTGGCCCTCTCGCCGTCGGATTCGTCCGTGGATGGTAGCGGTTGCCCCGGAGCAGGCGACCACGCAGGGTCCACGGGACATCGACCCAACGCATATCCTGTGCCCGGCCGAACCACCCGGAGGGATCTCATGCCGTCGCGGCAGGACCAGCTGCACTCCTACCAGTTCAGCGTCCAGCGGGCCGTCGCGGCGCTGGTCATGCGGGAGACCGATCCCGCACAGTCGCCGTTTCGGGGGCTGGCCGGAGCCGGGCTGGCCAGCGTTCTGGTCGCGGTGATCGGGCTGGGCGGTTTCGCGCTCTACGGCCTGTTCGCCGGCGGCGGCAAGGGCTGGCGCGACCCGGGCGCGGTGATCGTGGAGAAGGAGTCCGGGGCCCGGTTCGTCTACCGCGAGCAGAAGCTGCACCCGGTGCTCAACTACGCCTCGGCGCTGCTCATCGTCGGCGCCGAGACGTCCAAGACCGTGCTGGTGTCCCGGCGCACGATCGACGGGGTGCCGCGCGGGCTGCCGCTGGGCATCGCCCGACGCGCCCGACTCGCTG
>NZ_JAEVHL010000493.1 GCF_016803395.1 Micromonospora tarensis
GGCCGGAGAAGGGGGCCGGGGCCAAGGCCGGAGCCGGAGCCGGAGCCGGGGCCAGGAGCCGGGCGCAGGTGGGGCCGTGGGGTGGGCGGGGCGGTGATCGACTCGGGTTCAGTGAAAGCGCGGTTTCCCGCTGGGCGAGATGCCGCGACTTCCATGAACCCGAGTTGATCATCGCCGAGCGCGCGTAGGGGCGGTGCGGGGAGTCCGGGTCAGGTGAGTTGGGCTGCTTGGACTGCCTCGGCGGTTACCTCGGTCAGGCGGTCGGTGGGAAGGGCGCCCAACTCCTCGCGGGCGAACCAGCGGGCCTCGCAGGTGGAGCCGCCCACGTCGGCCACGGTCAGCGGGTTGGGCTGGTCGACCACGACCCGGTAGAAGGCGCGTACGCCGTGCCAGTCGATCGGATAGCCCTCCGGGCCGAGCGAGGCGGCGTCGCGGTGGCTGGCCACGCCGAGCAACTCGACCAGGCGGCCGGTCTGCCCGGTCTCCTCGACCAGTTCCCGGATCAGCGCCGCACCGGGCTGCTCGCCGTAGTCGGTGCCACCGCCGGGCAGGTGCCAGCAGCCGGCGCCGGGGTAACCGTCGGACACCCGGGTCAGCAGCACCCGGCCGGCGGGGTCGGTGCAGACCGCGTACGCGGCGAAGCGCTGCGCCCGGTGCAGCCCGTCGGGGCCGGGGACCGCGTAGAAGGAGGGGAACTCGGGCACCTCGTCGGGCACCACGTCGGCCGATGAGGCGGGCAAGCCGAGGGCGCGTGCAGTGAACGAGCGCAGCGGCAGCTCGCGCGCCTCGTCGAGGGTGTACCACCGGGCCAGGTCGGTCGGGTGCTCGCCGACCCGGTCCGCGAGGGTGCCGCCGCGCACCGCCACCCGGTAGATCAGCCGGTCGGTGTGGATGGTGATGCCGCGCTCCGGCAGGGCCCGCATGTCGGCGAGCACGTCGGCCAGGCCGGAGACGGCGACCGAGAGGCCGGTCTCGGCGGCGGTTTCGCGGACGACCGTGTGGTTCGGGTCCTCACCGTGGTCGACCGCGCCGCCGGGCAGCGACCACGTGCCGGGGGTGCCGGAGCGCTCCGAGGCGCGGACCAGCAGAACTCGGCCTCTTGAATCAGCACAAACTGCGTATGCCGCGATCCTGCGGAGCGGCTCGAGCATGGTGGTCACGGAAGCAAATTCTCCCCGGGCCGGGTTACCGGAACGGAAAAGAGTCGGATTCCTGACTGTCCGACCCCGCTCAGGGATCGGTCAGGGTATTGATCCGGGCGGTCACCGAGGGCGGAACGGGCACCAGCGCGGACCGTGGGGGTATGACATCCACCACCGCTCCGCACGCCCCGTACAAGCAGCTCCGGCGACCCACCACCGACCGCATGGTCGCGGGGGTCGCCAGTGGCGTCGGCCGCTACTTCGCCGTCGACCCCACGCTGGTCCGGGTGATCTTCGCGGTCACCGGTCTGCTCACCGGCGGGCTCGCGCTGTTCGCGTCACCCGATCATGTGGTTCCTGATGCCGGAGGAGCCCAGCGGCGCGCCGGCCTGGCCGCACCCGGCGGGCGTCGCGCCGCAGCCCACCGCCGGGC
>NZ_JAEVHL010000494.1 GCF_016803395.1 Micromonospora tarensis
GCGTCGACAACCAGCCCGCCGCCGCGCCAACCGGCGGCTGGGTCGACAACCAGCCCGCCGCCGCGCCAACCGGCGGCTGGGCGCTGCCGGAGGACCGGTACGCCCACCGCGACTCCATGATCACGAAGTCGGAGGTGCGCGCCCTCGCCGTCGCCCGGCTGCGCCCCCGACTGGGCCGGCTGATCTGGGACGTCGGCGCGGGCAGCGGCTCGGTCGGCATCGAGTGCGCCCTGCTCGGCGCGGCAGTGCTCGCCGTCGAACGGGACCCCGAGGCCGGCGCGACCATCCGGGCCAACGCCGCCGCGCACGCCGTGCACGTCCGACTCGTCGTCGGACCCGCCCCGGCGGCGCTGGCCGACCTCCCCGAACCCGACGCGGTCTTCGTCGGCGGTGGCGGCGTCGACGTCCTCACCGCCGTGCTGGCCCGCCAACCCGAGCGGGTGGTGCTCACCCTGGCCGCGCTGGACCGGGTCGCACCGGCGGTAAGCCTGCTGCGCGCCGCCGGCTACACGGTCGAGGGCTGCCAACTCTCCGCCGCCCGCCTCGCCGACCTGCCCGGCGGGTCGATTCGCCTCGCGGCCACCAACCCGGTGGTCGTCCTCACCGGGGAGCGCCCGTGCCCGACCTGACCCCGCCCGCCCGGATCGGCCTGGTGGCCGCCACCGCCGCCGGCCGCCGGCACGCCGACACCCTGGCCACCGCCTGGCCGCACGCCCGGCTGGTCGAGGGAGAGAACGTCGCCGCCGCGCTGCCGGACCGCCTGGGCGCAGTGCGACGCGGTGGTCGCGTTCCTGGCCACCGGCGCGGTGGTGCGCATCCTCGCGCCGCTGCTCGACGACAAGCGCACCGACCCGGCCGTGGTGGTCGTCGACGAGGCGGCCCGGCACGCCGTGGCGCTGCTCGGCGGGCACGCCGGCGGCGGCAACGACCTCGCCGAGCGGGTCGCCGCGCTGCTGGACGCCCGACCGGTGATCACCACCGGCACCGACGCGGTCGGGCTGCCCGGACTGGACACCCTCGGCTGGCCGGTGCGGGGCGAGGTCGCCGCGGTGTCCCGGGCCATCCTGGACGGCGAACCGGTCGAGCTGATCGCCGACGCCGACTGGCCGCTACCCGCGCTGCCGCCGAACGTCAGACCGCTGGCGACCGACGCCGCTGCCGGCGCAGACGCCGACGGTGACACGGCCGCCGCCGACGCGGGCGGCGGCGGTGGCGACGCACCGACGGTGGGTACCGGTTGCTGGTCACCGACCGGGTGGTGCCGCTCGACGGGCGGACCGCCGTGCTACGGCCACCGTCGCTGGTCGCCGGGGTGGGTGCGAGTCGGGGCGTACCCGCCGCCGAGGTGGCCGAGCTGCTGCACCGGGTGCTCGCCGAGGCCGGCCTCGACCCGGCGAGCCTGAGCTGCCTGGCCAGCGCCGACGTCAAGGCCGACGAGGCGGGCATCCGGGACACCGCCGACGCGCTCGGCGTACCCCTGGTGACCTGGCCGGCGACGCGGTTGGCGGCGGTCGACGTGCCGCACCCCAGCGAGGTGGTCCGCGCCGCGGTCGGCACGCCCAGCGTCGCGGAG
>NZ_JAEVHL010000495.1 GCF_016803395.1 Micromonospora tarensis
TGCGGCGAGGGCGCCGGCCAGGCCGCCGGCCGCCCCGGCCCGTCCCGTGCCGGCCAGTGCGGAACGACCCGCGCTGCGCCGCACCGCCACCAGGAGCAGCGCCCCGAGCACCAGCATGCCCACCGAGTTGGCGGCGGTCACCGCGAGCACCCGGTCCCGCAACGGCAGCAGGGCACCGAGCAGCAGGACGACGACCGGCACCAGCAGGAAGCCGACAGCGGTGGCCACCGTGGCCGCCCGGGTCTCACCCCGGGCGTAGAGCGCCCGGGTGAGCACCGCGAAGAGGCCGTAGCCGACCAGGCCGGGGGCGTACCCGATGATCGCGGCGGCGGCGGTCGGCGCGGTGGACGCCGGGAAGAAGAAGTGCCCGACCGGTCCGGCGGTCCCGATCAACGCGGCCGTGCCGAGGCAGCTGAACAGCAGCACGCCGCGGACGGCCGGTGCCAGGGTGGCCCGGTAGGTGTGCTCGTCGCCGGCGGACCGCGCCGCCGCCAGGGTCGGATAGGCCGCGATGGCCAGCGGCACCGCCAGCACCGCCCAGGGCAGCAGGTAGACGGTCTGCGCCAGGTTGTAGACGCCCGGGTTGCTCCGCGCCCCGGCGGTGACCTGGTTCAGGCTGACGATCAGGGCGATCTGCTGGGTGGTGACGGTGACCGCGCCGGCCACCGCCAACCCGCCGACCCGGGCCCGCGCGTCGGCCGGGAAGCCGAACCCGGGCCGGACCCCGAGGCCCAACCGGTGCACCGGGACCAGCAACGACAACGACAGCACCACCACGCCGAGGGTGGTGCCGGCGGAGAGCAGCAGCTCACCGCCGGGGCTCACCCCGCCGACGGTGGCGTACCGGCCCTGGGTCGCGGTGAACCCCAGGTAGACGACGATGACGGTGAGGCTGGACAGCAGCGGGGCGAGCACCGGCCAGGCGAAGCGGCGGTGCGCCTGGAGCACCCCGGTCAACACGATGCCGATCCCGTACAGCGGCAGTTGCGGCGCGAAGACCCGCAGCATCCGGACGCCGCTCTGCTGCTGGGCGGCGGTCAGGTGGTGGCCCAGCGAGTCGACCACCGGGCCGGCGCAGAGCGCCACCAGCAGGGCGAGCGGCACCAGCAGGGCCAGCGTCCAGGTCAGCAGCGCGCCGGTGGTCCGCGCCACCGCCGCCCGGTCGCCGGCCGCGACCGCGCCGGCCAGCAGCGGTACGACCAGGCTGGCCAACGCGCCACCGGCGACGATCTCGAAGATGAAGTTCGGCACCGCGTTGGCGACCACGTACGTGCCGCCGAGGTCGGTGGGGGCCAGGCTCCAGGTGAACACGGCGGTGCGGCCGAAGCCGGCGAGTCGGCTGACCACGGTGAGCACGGCGATGACCAGCAGGGCGAGCGGCACCAGCAGGGCCAGCGTCACGGTCAGCAGCGCGCCGGTGGTCCGCGCCACCGCCGCCCGGTCCGCCGGCCGCGACGCGCCGGCCAGCAGCGGTACGACCAGGCTGGCCAACGCGCCACCGGCGACGATCTCGAAGATGAAGTTCGGCACCGCGTTGGCGACCACGTACGTGCC
>NZ_JAEVHL010000496.1 GCF_016803395.1 Micromonospora tarensis
CCTTCTTGGTGGTCTTGGCGGTGGTGGCCCGGGACGCCGGCGTGGTCGAGCGGGCCGCGGCGACGCGGCGACGGGTGCTCGCCGAGCCGTCCACCACGACGGTCACTCCCGCCTCGGAGAGTGCCCGCAGGATCTTCTTGGCCTGGGCCGGAGTCACCTCGGCGGACTCGACGGTGCGCGCGAGCTGGGCCGACGTGAGCTGGCCACCGGCGCTCTGCGCGTGGGCGATCAGGGTGTCGGTGAGCGAGCGAACGTCGGCGCCGGGCTGGCGGGGTTCTGTCACGAATGACCTTCCGGAGGCGAAGAGCGGGCACGGCCGGTTCGTCCAGCGCAGCGAGGGTTACCGTGCCGGGCGATGTGGTTGAGGGACCCTCGTGTCACGGTCCGGCCGGTGCTCGGCGGTCCGTGCCGCGTGGGCAGGGGTGAATTGTAACGCCGTCTGCGGCGATCATCCTGCTCCGCACCGCGTACCGCCGACGGAGACCGCCGGTACGGCGGAGATGTGGACTTTGACGTAATGATAGCCGTGCCTGCGGTGGTGGGCTCCCTCGTCGCGCTCGGCGTCGGGCGGACCGCTGCCGAACTGTCGTTTGAGCAGCCCAAGCCGAGGTGGCGGCCGGTGCGGGCGCGACCGGGCGACGGCCGCGCACCGAGGGTGGACAGGGCGTTGGGCACCTAACCGACAATACCCATCTAATCGGGCATATTGGTGAGGCTCGGCGGTCCGGGACGCACGGACGGGTGATGGCCCCTCGGCCGGGCCGGTAGTTTCGGCCCGCCACGACACACCCGGAGTGCGGAAAGAGGCGAACCATGACCAATTCGGTCACCAGCCCACAGGAACTGCTCACCATCGCGGTAGAGGTGGCCCGGGACGCCGCGGACACCGCGCACCGGATGCGCGCCGAGGGGGTCGTGGTCGCCGCCACCAAGAGCACCGTCACCGACGTGGTCACCGCCGCCGACCGGGCGGTCGAGCGCCAGATCCTCGACGCGCTGGCCGCGCTCCGCCCGGACGACTCGGTGCTCGGGGAGGAGTTCGGCGAGGACGCCTCCGGGGCGGCGCGCAGCGGGGTGCGATGGATCGTCGACCCGATCGACGGCACTGTCAACTACCTGTACGGGCTGCCCCACTCCGCCGTCTCGCTGGCGGCCGAGGTGGACGGGGTGGTGGTCGCGGGCGTGGTGCGCAACGTGCACACCGGCGAGGAGTGGACCGCCACGGCCGGCGGCGGGGCCTGGCGCGACGGTGTCCGGCTGCGCTGCTCCGGCGAGGTCGACCTGGGTCAGGCGCTGGTCGGCACCGGCTTCGGCTACGACGCCGGCCGCCGGGCCCACCAGGCGCGGGTGGTGGCGGGGCTGATCGCCCACGTGCGCGACATCCGCCGGCTCGGCGCCGCCGCACTCGATCTCTGCCTGGTCGCCGAGGGGCGGCTCGACGCGTACTTCGAGAAGGGTCTCGCCGCGTGGGACCTCGCGGCGGGCGGGCTGGTGGCCGCCGAGGCGGGGTGCGGGTCGCCGGTC
>NZ_JAEVHL010000497.1 GCF_016803395.1 Micromonospora tarensis
GTCGGGCGGGCGCCGAGCCGTCGGGCAGCCGGTAGCGAGTCCGGCGGAGGGATAGCTGGGCAGCGTCGGCCAGGGGCGGGTGCGGGGCGGGCCAGGCGGCCGCCCAGTCGACGACGGCCCCGTCGGCCCAGGCCGGCGCCACCGCCGCAGGTCGTCACCCGGGCTGGTGGTCACCCGCTCCAGCTCGATGACGTCCGCGACGCGGCCCGTCCACACCCCGTCCGGCTTTCGGCCGGCGGCGAGGGCGTCCAGGGCGCAGATCGCCTCCTCGAGGTTCTCAGCCCAGATCGCGGCCCGGTGCGCGAACGCCTCCCGGCCGGTCTGCAACGTCCACGCCACATCGGCCAGGTGCGGCCGGTCCCGCTGGAGGGCCTGTGCCAACCGGCCACAGTGCACCCGCAATCGTTCGGCGGTACGCGCCGACACCACCAGCAACTGCCCGCCGTCCGGCCGCTGCGGGACGGGCGTTCGCGGCGGCTCCTCGACCACCACGTGGGTGTTGCTGCCGGAGACGCCGAAGGAGCTGACACCGGCGCGACGGACACCTCCGTCGGCCGCCGGCCACGGCACCGCCTCGGTGTTCACGACGAACGGCGAACCGTCCAGATCTAGGTACGGATTGAGCTGCTCCCCGTTCGGCATGGCGGGGATCAGCCCGTGCCGGAGCGACAGGATGGCCCGGATGACCCCGGCGATGCCGGCCGCCGCCTCCAGGTGACCGAGGTTGGCCTTGACCGACCCCAGCACACAGCCACCCGGTCGGCCCTCGTCGCCGAAGGCGGTCCGCAGCCCCCGTACCTCGATGGGGTCCCCGAGCAGCGTGCCCGTGCCGTGCGCTTCGAGCAGGCCCAGCTCGGCCGGTGACACCCCGGCGTCGGCCCACGCCTCGGTCAGCACCCGCGCCTGCAACTCCGGGCGGGGCGCGGTCGGGCTGTTCGACCGGCCGACGTGGTTGGTCGCCGACCCGCGGATCACCGCCCAGATCCGGTCGCCGTCGGCAAGCGCCCGCTCCAACGGCCGCACCACCATGGCCGCCACGCCCTCGCCCGGCACGTAGCCGTCCGCGCCGGCGGCGAAGGGGCGGCACCGGCCCGTCGGGGACAGCGCACCGAGCGCGCCGAGGTGATCAGGTGCAGCGGGCTGAGCAGCAGGTTCACGCCCGCCACCACGGCGGTGTCGCACTCACCCGAGCGCAGCGCCCGCACCGCCAGGTGCAACGCCGTCAGCGACGACGCGCAGGCGTTGTCCACCGGCACGCTCGGGCCCTGCAGATCGAACGCGTACGACAGCCGACCGGCGATGGCCGAGACGACGCTGCTGTTGACCTGGTAGTCCCGCAGCGGCACCCGGTTGCGGACGATCTCGGACCAGTAGTCCTGGAAGCAGGTGCCGACGTAGACGCCGGTGCGGGTGCCCCGAATCCGCCCCGCACACCCCGCATCCTCGAACGCCTCGTACACCACCTCCAACAACAACCGCACCTGCGGATCCAGCCACACCGCCTCCCGCGGCGACACC
>NZ_JAEVHL010000498.1 GCF_016803395.1 Micromonospora tarensis
GCCTGCTGCGCCGCGCGCCGCGGCCAACCGGCGGTGTCCACCGCTGCTGGCGACGGCGTACCGGATACGGCAGGATCGGCGTTATGGATCTCGGACTGACCGATCGCGTGTACGTGCTCACCGGCGCCTCCCGTGGCCTGGGTTACGCGACCGCGCAGAGCCTGGTCGCCGACGGGGCGCGGGTGGTGCTCTCGGCTCGCGACCCGGACGCCGTGGCCGCCGCCGCGCAGCGGCTGGGTGGCCCGGAACGGGCCGTCGGGTTGACCGCGGACCTGACCGACCCGGAGACCCCGGGGCGGCTCGTCGCGGCGGCGCAGGAGCACTTCGGCCGGCTCGACGGCGCGTTGATCTCGGTTGGTGGGCCGCCCGCGGGCAACGCCGCGGTGATCACCGACGAGCAGTGGCGACTCTCCTTCGAGACCGTCTTCCTGGGCACGATCCGCGCCGTCCGCACCATCGCCGGCGTGCTGCCCGAGGGCGGGGCTGTCGGCTTGGTGCTCTCCACCTCGGCCCGTGGGCCGGTGCCCGGCCTCGGCATCTCCAACGGCCTGCGGCCCGGTCTGGTCGGTGCCGCCAAGGACATCGCCGACGACTACGGCCCGCGCGGGATCAGGGTGGTCGGGCTGCTGCCCGGCCGGATCCTGACCGACCGCAACCGGGACCTGTTCGCCGCTACCGGCGACCCGGAACGCGCCCGCGCCGAAGCCGAGGCCAGCATCCCGCTGCGCCGTCTCGGCGACCCGGCCGAGTTCGGTCGGGTGGCCGCGTTCGTGCTCTCCCCCGCCGCGAGCTACCTGACCGGGATCACCGTGCCGGTCGACGGTGGCGCGCTGCGCGGGCTGTGACGACCGACCCGGGCCACCCCTCAGTCGTCCGGCATCCCCGGCCCACCCGCGCCGAGCTGGCCGCCGCCACCGACCGGACCATCCCCGACGTCCTCGGGCCGGGGCTGGCGGTGCTCTTCGTCGGCATCAACCCCGGCCTCTGGTCGGCCGCCACCGGCTGGCACTTCGCCCGCCCCGGCAACCGGTTCTGGCCGGCGCTGCACCAGGGCGGCTTCACCCCACGGCTGCTGCACCCCAGCGAACAGGGCAACCTGCCCGCCCTCGGGCTCGGCATCACCAACATGGCGGCCCGGGCCAGCGCCCGCGCCGACGAGCTGAGCACCGAGGAACTCCTCGACGGTGCCGAGATTCTGGCCGACAAGGTGGCCCGGTACCGGCCGGACTGGGTGGCGGTGGTGGGAGTGACCGCGTACCGGATCGGTTTCCGCCGGCCGAAGGCCGCGTTCGGGCCGCAGCCGGAGGCGCTGGCCGGCGCCCGGCTGTGGGTGTTGCCCAACCCGAGCGGACTGAACGCGCACTTCACCCCGGTCACGCTGGGACTGGCGTTCGCCGAGCTACGGGCGGCGACGGGCCTGCCGGACCGGCGCACCGCCTGACCCCGGTCGGCGACGAACTGCCGGTCGGGCCTGCTGCCCCGGCCGGCCGGCGAACTGCCGGTCGGGCCTGCTGCC
>NZ_JAEVHL010000499.1 GCF_016803395.1 Micromonospora tarensis
GGTCGCGGGCCGTGCCGGATTCGCCGGCCTCCGGCGCGGTGTCGATCAGATCCCGCTTGAGCAGCAGGTACGCCGACCGTTGGTCCGGGTCGGCGCGCATCAGCAGCGCGTACCGCCTACTGGATCGACCGTGACGGTCGCTGCGCCGACTGGAGGTGCGCACCGCGCCGGGGCCTGGGCCCACCTGGACCTTCAGCCCGCGGTGGTGCCCCGACTGGCCACCAACCCTCGGCCCCGCTGAGCGCCCTCAGGGACGCCAGTCGGTCTGCGCGGCCCACTGCTCGGCCCGCAGATACTCCTCGTCGAACCACGGGTCGCGGGCCGTGCCGGATTCGCCGGCCTCCGGCGCGGTGTCGATCAGATCCCGCTTGAGCAGCAGGTACGCCGACCGTTGGTCCGGGTCGGCGCGCAGGTGGTCGCGCATCAGCAGCGCGTACCGCCAGCCCGGCGAGTCCGCCACCCGTACGTGCAGCCGCACCGGGCGAGCCGGGTCCGCGCTGCCGTGCAGCCGCTTCTGCCACCGCGCCCTGCCGGCCGGGCGCGGGTCGTCCCACCACTGCCCCGGCACCCGGGGGAACCCGGCGCCCGCCAGCCGGTCGGCCAACGCCCCGTCGGCGTCGGCGAGACTGGAGACCGCCACCTGTATGTCGATGACGTCCTGGGCGGCGAGTCCGGGCACCGCCGTCGAGCCGATGTGGTCGATTCGCAGCGCGTCCGCGCCGAGCGCGTGCCGGATCCGGGCGGCCAGCCGCGCGTACTGCTCCGGCCAGCTCGCGTCGGCTTCGGCCGGGTCATGCTGACCCGGCGGGGCCACCCGCCGCTGGCGCAGGTTCTCCTCGTAGGGCCGCAGCCGCTGCCTCCAGAGCGCGTCGACGGCGTCGTGCAACGCCGACAGGCTCCCGTCGTTGGTCAGCACCACGTCCGCAACGGCTCGGCGGCGGGCGTCGTCGGCCTGGGCGGCGATCCTCCGCTCGGCCTCCGCGCGACTCATCCCCCGGTCCCGGGCCAGCCGCTCCAGCCGGGTCGGCACGGCCGTCTGCACCACGACCACCAGGTGGTACGTGGGCGCGAGACCCACCTCGACCAGCAGCGGCACGTCGTTCACGACGATCGCGTCGGGCGCCGCCGCGGCGATCAGCTCCGCGGTGCGGGTCCGGACCCGGGGATGCGTGATCGCCTCCAGCCGGCGGCGGGCGGCCTCGTCGGCGAACACCACCGCTCCCAGTGCGGCTCGGTCCAGGGCG
This sequence comes from Micromonospora tarensis, assembly GCF_016803395.1. Lineage (GTDB taxonomy): Bacteria > Actinomycetota > Actinomycetes > Mycobacteriales > Micromonosporaceae > Micromonospora > Micromonospora tarensis. The sequence continues at coordinate 1,245 of NZ_JAEVHL010000499.1, forward strand.
CCCTCGGCGTCCAGCACGGCGTCGGAGAACGCCTCGACGATCTCGATCAGCCCAGCCGTGCCCGGCGCCACCACCTCCCGGGCCACCTGGTCGGCGTCGACGATCACCGCGCCCCGCTCGGCGAGCCGGGCGGCCACCGCGCTCTTGCCTGACCCGATCCCGCCGGTCAACCCCACCCTCAGCACCCGACCAGTCAACCGGATCGGTGAGCCGTCACCAAACCCAC
>NZ_JAEVHL010000500.1 GCF_016803395.1 Micromonospora tarensis
GCCGAGCCGCCGGGCGCGGCGTGCGACCGAGCGCCGCACCGTCGCCGCCGGCCGTGGCCCCACCCGGCACCGGCTCACCGATCGCCGGGGCGGTCGCCACCGGGTCGACGGTCGCGGTCGGTGCCGAACCGGCGGTCCGTCCACCCAGCGCGGCCAACAGCTCGTCGCCCATCAGCGAGATCGGCGGGGCGCCCATGGTGACCACCACGTCCCCCGCGCGGCCCGACGGGCCACCTCGACCGGGGCCGCCTCCCACGAGTCGACGAAGACCTTGTGCTCGTCGGGCAGCGCCACCGCCGCGATCAGCGCCGCCGAGCCCTCGCCGGGCTGGCGCAACTCGCCCGGCCCGAAGACCTCCAGGAGCACCACCTCGTCGGCGATGGCCAGCGCCTCGGCGATCTCGGCCTGGGAGTCGCGGGTGCGGTACAGCCGGTAGGGCTGGAAGACGACGATCAACCGCCCGTCGCCGGCCACCTCGCGCAGCGTCTGCAAGGCCAGGGTGATGGAGGTCGGGTGGTAGGCGTACTCGTCGTAGACCAGCACACCGTCCGCGACACCCTTGCGCTCGAAGCGCCGTCGCACGCCGGGGAAGACCGCCAGCGCGGCCTCCGCCGCCGCCAGCGGCAACTCCAACAGGTACGCGGTCAGCACGGCGGACGCGCTGTTCAGCCCCATGTGCCGCCCGGGCACCGGCAGTCGGAACTCGCCAAGCGACCGGCCGTCGATCGCGGCCAGGTAGCGCACCCCCCGGGCGGAGGAGACGATCTCGGTCAACCGCAGGTCCGCGTCGGCGGCCTCGCCGTAGGTGAACACCCGCCGCCCCTCGGCCCGCAGGCTCTCGGCCAGCCGCCGACCGCCCGGGTCGTCGGCGCAGGTGATGATGAAGCCGTCCGGGTCGGTGAGGCGGGCGAACTCCACGAAGGCCGCCTCCAGCGTCGCGTAGTCGCCGTAGGTGTTGAGGTGGTCCGCCTCGACGTTCGTGATGATCGAGACGTACGGGCGGTAGATGAGGAACGAGCGGTCGCTCTCGTCCGCCTCGACCACGAAGTGCTCACCGGTGCCGTGGTGGGCGCCCGAGCCGACCTCGGAGATCTCCCCGCCGATCACGAAGGACGGGTCCACACCGGCCTGCTGGAGCACCATCGTCACCATCGAGGTGGTGGTGGTCTTGCCGTGCGTGCCGGCGACCGCGATCGCCCGGCGGCCGGTCATCGCCGCCGCGAGCGCCTCCGAGCGATGCAGCACCCGCAGGCCGCGCCGGCGCGCCTCGACCAGCTCCAGGTGGTCCTTCGGGATGGCCGAGGAGTAGACCACGGTGTCCACGCCGTCGAGGTTCGTCGCCTCGTGGCTGAGGTAGATGGTGCCACCGAGCGCCCGCAGCCCCGCCAGCGACGGCCACTCACGCAGGTCGCTGCCGGACACCCGGATGCCCCGGGTGACGCAGCAGCCGG
>NZ_JAEVHL010000501.1 GCF_016803395.1 Micromonospora tarensis
CTAGTAGTGCTTTGTTAGGTTCTGTGGCGTTTGTTGCGGTGTAAGGGTTTCACGGGTCGGTGGCAGGTGAGGCAGGCGCCGGTCCAGGTCGCGAGGAGCCTTTGTAACTCGCGGATGACCGCGTAGAGGGTCAGGCCGGCGCAGCCGCTTTTGGGTCAAGGCGCAGTTCGGTGATGAACAGGTGCGCGGCGGTGGCCAGGGTGACGTGGCGGTGCCAGCCGATGAAGGAGCGGCCTTCGAAGTGGTCCAGGCCAAGGCCGGTCTTGAGTTCGCGGTAGTCGTGTTCGATGCGCCAGCGGATCTTGCCGTAGCGGATCAAGTCGGTGTGGCTGGTGGTGGCGGGAAGGCTGGACAGCCAGTACTTGACCGGGTCGGGCTGGTCGTCGGGCCACTGGGCGATCAGCCACCGTTCCGGCAGGGTGCCGTCGGGGTCGCGGGCGACGCGGTGTCCGGCCGGGCGTACTCGTAGGAAGATGAATTGGGAGCTCATCGTGCCTTTCGAGCCTTCCCGCCAGGTGATCGTCTCGACGTTGGCGCGTCCGGCGGCGCGGATGTGCTCGACCAGGCTGACCGCGGTTTTCGGGTAGCGCGGGTCGGTGCGCGTTGGTGGGCGGCCCCGCCCGGACCAGACCCGCGTCACCGGCTGCACGTCTGGTTTGTGGGCGAGGGCATCGCCTTTGACCTGCATGATGTAGCCGATTCCACGCTCGTCCAAGGCGCTGCGGAACTGGCTGTTATCGCCATAGCCGGCGTCGGCTGCCAGCAACGGTGGGCGTAGTCCGTGCTCGGCCAATTCGTCGAGCATCTCCACCACCATCGACCACTTCGGCCGGTAATGCTCATCATCAGGAATGCCGCACCGGGCCCGGCGGGCGAGCACATCGGGGCGGTCAGCCTCGTCAGCAGCCTGGTCGTCCCACGACGTCGGCAAGAACAACCGCCAATCCAGCGGACACGACGCGGTGTCGGTGACCGCATGGACACTTACCCCGATCTGGCAGTTCGCGACCTTGCCCAACGTCCCCGAGTACTGCCTGGCCACACCCGGCGAACCCTTGCCGTCCTTCGGAAAACCGGTGTCATCGACCACCCACGCCACCGGAGCGACCACGTCGACCGCCCGACGGGCCAGCCGCATCCGCACCGCCGTGGTGTCCCACGTCGAGGTCGTCACGAACTGCTGCAACCCCTGATGATCCACCCCAAGCCGATCCGCCATCGGCTGCATCGACTTACGCCGCCCATCCAGCAACAGCCCACGCAGATACATCTCACCCTTGGCCCGCTGATCTGAGCGCACCACAGGGGTGAACACCTCTGCGGCGAACGCCTCAAGCCGTTGCCGCACAACCGAAAGCTCGTCAGGAGTCACCGCAACATCGAACTACCCGGACGACTCCGATGACCCCACGACACGCCCACCTAACAAAGCACTACTAG
>NZ_JAEVHL010000502.1 GCF_016803395.1 Micromonospora tarensis
CTAGTACTCCAGCAGGAGATCCGTTCTGACCTGCTGGGGCGGTGTGGTTTTGTCCGTGGGCATGGAACAGCCACCGCTGAGTCTCGTGGTTGTGTGGACCCAAGATGCGGCGGTGGCTGCCGCCTACAGAGTAGACGCCCAGCGATGGTTGGGGCTGTTCGACGAGCTGATGGACGTGGTCGCGTCGCGCTTCGCCAGGCCTGAGCCTCGCCGGCGGGTGCGGGACTTCATGGCCGGGCTGTTGGCACCGCTGCCGAGCAAGAACTGTTGGACGATCGCGGAACACGCCGGTGATGACGGGCCGGCAGGGATGCAGGACCTGATCGGTCGGGCCAGGTGGGACGACGCGCAGGTCCGCGCCGACGTGCGGGACTTCGTCGCGGTCAAACTCGGGCACCCCGACGGTGTCCTGGTGATCGACGAGACCGGGGATCTGAAGAAGGGCGTGCACACCGTCGGCGTGCAACGGCAGTATTCCGGCACCGCCGGGAAGGTCGAGAACTGTCAGCTCGCGGTCCACCTGTCCTATGCCTCACCCGCCGGGCACACCCTGCTCGACGTCGCTCTCTACCTGCCGAAGGCGTGGACCGACGATCCCGGGCGACGGGTGGAGGCCGGGGTGCCCGACACCGTCGGCTTCGCCACGAAACCGCAGCTGGCACGCCGGCTGATCGACACCGCCCTCGCGGGCGGGTTGCCATGCCGGTGGGTTGCTGGCGACGAGGCCTACGGCGGTGACCCGCACCTGGCCGCGGCGTTACGCGAGCATCGACTCGGCTACGTCCTCGCGGTCGCCTGCTCGCACCGAGTCCCGACCGGACTGGGCATCCAGCGAGCAGACCAAATCGCCACCGGCCTCCCAGCGCGGGCGTGGCAGCGGATCTCCGCCGGCCAGGGAGCGAAAGGGCACCGCTACTACGACTGGGCGTTCATCACCCTGCCCCTGGCCACCGACCAGCACGACGGTCACCACTGGCTGCTGATCCGCCGCAACCGCACCACCGGTGAGCTGGCGTTCTACCGCTGCTGGTCACCGCAGCTCGTGCCGCTGCACCACCTCGTCGCCGTCGCCGGCAGACGCTGGAGCATCGAGGAATCGTTCCAGGCCACCAAAACCGGCCTCGGCCTGGACCAGCACCAGCACCGCCGCTGGCGAGCCTGGCACCGCTGGACCACCCTCGTCATCGCCGCTCACGCGTTCCTCGCCGCCGCAGCAGCGGCCAACACCACCAGCCCGCACGGCCTGATCCCGATCACCGTCAACGAACTCCGACGACTGTTCCACGCCCTGATCATCGAACCCACCCGACGCGTCACCGACGTCATCGCCTGGTCCATCTTCCGACGCCAGCACCAAGCCGACGCCAAGATCAGCCACTACGCCCGACAAGCCCTCATCGAGCCCTGAAACGGATCTCCTGCTGGAGTACTAG
>NZ_JAEVHL010000503.1 GCF_016803395.1 Micromonospora tarensis
CGCAGCGACGCCAGGGCGGCCATCGGCACCACCAGCGCGGCGGCGGCGCCCAGCACGTCCAGCGCCGCGCCGTCGAGCGCACCGCCGAGCAGCGCGGCGACCACGGTGCCGGCGAACGCGGCCCGCACCGCCGGGTAGATGCCGAACAGTCGCATCAGCCCGCCCCACGGCTGCAACAGGGCGAACCACACCAGCAACCCGCCGGCCAGCGCCAGCACGGTCAGCGGACTGTTCACCAGCGTCTCGAAGTTCTCCGCGCTGGAGCGGTGCACGGTGAACCCGGCGGTGCCGTCACCGAGCGCGGAGAGGAAGCGACCAAGGCTGCCCCGCTCCGCCGGCGGGCGGCGCAGATCCACCACGGCGAACCCGATACCGACCGCCAGGGCGGCCATGGTGGCCCAGGCCAGCCGGCTGATCGTCAACCAGCCGCCGGCGCTGATCACGGCGGCCACGCTCACCCCGGCGGTGAGCGCGATCGCGCCGACCGGGTCGGCACCCAGGTACGGGCTGCCGACCACCACCACGGCGAGACCACCCACCGCCACCATCACCGCCGGCCGCCAGCCACGGTGCACCCGTTGGGCGAGCCAGCCCGCACTGAGCAACGCGCCGGCCAGGAACACGCCCAGGCCCACCGTGCTCAGCCCGGCGTACCGGCCACCCTGCAACGCGGAGTAGCCGACCACGCCGTTGAGTTGGAGCCGGGCCCCGGTGAGCACGTCCAGCCCGACGACGAGCGTGGTGAGACCGGCCACCGCGCCGAGCGGGCCGAGGGTGCCCGAGTGCCCGGGGGCGAACCGCACCGCCACGGTGCCGGCGACCACCAGGAGGGCGGTGACCCCGGCAAAGGTCCACCCGGGGTGCCCGGCGCGCCACCAGGGGACGGCGTCGGCCAGCAGCGCCGCCGGCACCGTCAACGCGGCGGCGACAAGCAGCAACTCCACCACCGCCACGACCTGCTTGGCGACCGGGGTCGGGCCGGTCGGGCCGGCGTGCGGGCGGGCCCGGCGCAGCAGCGGCAGCATCGCGAGCGCCAGCAGCACCTGCGCGCCGGCCAGCAGACCGAAGAAGGTGCCGGAGACGGTCCGCTGGGCCGCCGCCTCCCGGTCGGCGTTCGCCGGGGCGTCGATCGCCTCGGCCAGGTCGGCCGGACGGCCGCCGGTGCTGGTCGCCGGGCGGCCGAGGAAGAGCCGCTCCGGCATCGGACGGCCCAGCGCGGCGAGCGCGGTCGGCGCGAGGTCGACCAGTTGCAGGTAGCCGTCGCGGCCGGTGCTGGCCGAGGTGAGCCACCCGCGCTCCCAACCCGGCCCGTCGGCGATCGCCACGTGCAGCCGGGACGGCTGGGCGGTGTCGGAGATCCCGGCGACCAGCACCAACGACCGGGCGGTGTCGGAGATCCCGGCGACCAGCACCAACGACCGCGG
>NZ_JAEVHL010000504.1 GCF_016803395.1 Micromonospora tarensis
GACGGGCGGGTGCCCGCGCCGGTCGGGCTGGCCGCGTACCGCATCGTGCAGGAGGGCCTGGCCAACGCGGCCCGGCACGCGGCCGGCGCCGCGGTGCGGGTCACGTCCGCGCCGGTCCGTCCAGCCTTGGGGTACGGGTGCAGAACGCGCCGCCCGACGCCGGGCGGACCCGGTCGGGCACCGAGACGGGCACCGGGCACGGGCTGACCGGTATGCGGGAGCGGGCCACCTCGCTGGGCGGTACGTTCACCGCCGGGCCGCTACCGGACGGGGGTTACGCGGTGGTGGCCGAGTTGCCGTACGACGCGGAGGGCGGGGACCGATGATCCGGGTGTTGATCGCCGACGACCAGGCGATGGTCCGGCAGGGCTTCGGGGCGTTGCTCGCCGCCCAACCGGACCTGCTGGTGGTGGGTGACGCCGCCGACGGCGCGCAGGCCGTCGCCGCCGCCCGTCGGCTCGACCCGGACGTGGTGCTGATGGACGTGCGGATGCCGGTCATGGACGGGCTGGCTGCCACCCGCAAGCTGCTCGGTGACCGTTCGGCGCAGCGCCCCCGGGTGCTCATCCTCACCACCTTCGACCTGGACGACTACGTCTACGAGGCGCTGCGCGCCGGGGCCAGCGGCTTCCTGCTCAAGGACGCCCCGGCGGCCGACCTGGTGCAGGCGGTGCGGGTGGTGGCGGCCGGAGACGCGCTGCTCGCCCCGGCGGTCACCCGCCGGCTGATCGCCGAGTTCGCGGCCCGCCCGGACCGCCGCCGGCCACGCCCCACCGAGCTGGCCGGGCTCACCCCGCGCGAGACCGAGGTGCTGCGGCTGATCGCCCGGGGCCGCAACAACGCGGAGATCGCCGAGGACCTGGTGGTGGCCGAGCAGACGGTGAAGACGCACGTCGGGCGGATCCTGGCCAAGCTGCGTCTGCGCGATCGGGCCCAGGCCGTGGTGCTGGCGTACGAGACGGGTCTGGTGGCCGCCGGCGAGTAGCCCTGCGGAGCCAGCCAACGAACGGCTCCCCGGTACGACGACCGGGCCGGACCGACCCGCGCACTCTGCTCCGGACGACATTCCGGAGGGAGAACGTGATGCGACGACGAGGTGCCAGCCGGGTGGCGGTGGCCGCGCTGCTCGGCGTGAACCTGGTCCTGCCGACCCGATCCGAGCCGACCACCGCGACGGGGTTCGTCGAGGCGTACCCGGTGGTGGCGGCGGCGATGCGCGCGGCCGGGCCGCCGTACGCGGACTGGGCGGCCGACGGACGCCGGTTTCTGCTCTTCGACAGGCGTGGCGACGGCCGCGCCGTCGAGGTGCTCGGCGACCTGGCCGGCGCGGACCGGATCGCGGTGCTGGTGCCCGGGGTCGGCAGCACGCTCGCCGACTTCGACAGGGGGTTGGGCGGGGT
>NZ_JAEVHL010000505.1 GCF_016803395.1 Micromonospora tarensis
CGTACAGCACCACGGACAGGTTCACCACGTCGGCGTCGTGCTCGACCGCCCACCGGATGGCCTGGGCGAACTCGTCGGCGCTGACCGTACGCCCCGACTTTCCGGGTCGTCCGCGTACAGCACCACGGACAGGTTCACCACGTCGGCGTCGTGCTCGACCGCCCACCGGATGGCCTGGGCGAACTCGTCGGCGCTGACCGTACGCCCCGACTCGCGCCCCTGCACCACCTGCTGCTCGCTGACCCGCACCGGCAGGATCCGGGCACCTGGTGCCAGCCCGCGGAAAGCGACGTCGGGTCGAGGCGTCGCCGCGATGATGCTCGCCACACCGGTGCCGTGGCCGGCGCAGTCCCGACTGCCGTCGCCGCCCGGGTCGAGCAGGTCAGCGCCGGCCAGCACCCGGCCGGCCAGTTGCGGGTGCCGTCGGTCGACCCCGGAGTCGACCACCGCGACGGTCACCCCGGCGCCGGTCGCCAGCGGCGCGAGCCGCGCGGGGTCGTACCGTTGCTGTGGCCATGGTGTGGCCGCGACCGGCCGGGCTGGGGCGAGTGGGTTCGCGCAGGCCGGTGCCGTCGGGAGTGCGGCGCTGGCGGTGACGCTCGGCAGAGCCGGCGCGGTCAGCAGGCTGGCGGCCAGACCTGCGAGGACCGGGCGCGTGATCGATCGGGACATCGACAGCCTCCGTATCGTGTCGGCTCCGGGACGGGATGTTATCGCCTCGTCCGCTCACCGGCAGACCGCCGACGGCCAGCCATTGTGATCTTGGTGCCACCTTGTAGGTTGTACGCGATACCTGTGGCCTGTTCTCGGAAGGGGAGGTGGCCGTGACCGAATGGGAGCCGGCCACGGAGGCCGAGGTGGCGCTGCGCGACGCGCTGCGCGCCAACGATCAGGAGCTCTACTTCCGGCTCCTGTCCCGCACCGACGTGTTGTTGCCGGTCTCCACGCCGGCGCAGCCCGGTCAGCCACCCGCCGGCTGGGGCACCTGGACGACCGGCGGACGCACCCACGTCCTGGCCTTCACCTCCGCCGCCGCACTGCGGGCCTGCCTCGGCGATCACGCCGGCAACACCCGACGGATCCCCTTCGCCGAGCTCGCCTCCAGTTGGCCCAATCAGGAGTGGTGGCTCGCCGTCAACCCCGGCCTGCCGATCGAGGGTTACCTGCCGGCCTGGTTCGTGTCCCAACTTTCCCGGGGCGACGTGCGACTGCCGGCCGGGCCATGGGCGCCCGCGCTCGGCTGGAGCGTGCCGAGACGCTGGCCCGCACCCGGCCCGGCGCGCCGCATCGAGACGCCGCGCCCGCCGCTGGGTCACCGCCTCCGACGGGCCCGGCATCATTCGGGCGACCAGACCCCGCCCGCTCCGGTGCCACCCGCTTCCGTCCCGGCC
>NZ_JAEVHL010000506.1 GCF_016803395.1 Micromonospora tarensis
GCGATCTTGGTTAGTAGGTTTCAGCGGCTGGGAAGCGGTCGCTGAAGGTGATGGCGAAGGCGTTCAACGCGGGTTTCCAGCGCATCGTCCATCGGGTTCTGCCTGCTCCGGTGGGGTCCAGGGATCGGGTCACCAGATACAGACACTTCAACGCGGCCAGTTCGTTCGGGAAGTGGCCGCGAGCCTTCACGGCCCGTCGGTAGCGGGCGTTGAGCGACTCGATCGCGTTGGTCGAGCAGATGACCTTGCGGATCTCCAGGTCGTAGTCGAGGAACGGGATGAACTCCGCCCAGGCGTTGTCCCACAAGCGGATCACCGCCGGATACCGCCCGCCCCACTTCTCGGCCAGGTCCTCGAACGCAGCCCGGGCCGCCGCCGCGTTGACGGCGGTGTAGATCGGCTTGATGTCGTGCTTCAACTCGTCCCAGTACTTGCGGGAGGTGAGCCGGAACGTGTTGCGGATCAGATGGATGATGCAGGTCTGCACCACCGTCTGCGGCCACACGTTCGTGACCACCTCTGGCAGGCCCTTGAGGCCGTCGCAGACGAGGAAGAACACGTCCTTCACACCCCGGTTACGCAAGTCGGTCAGCACGCTCATCCAAAACTTCGCGCCCTCACCACCGGTGCCGGCCCACAGCCCGAGGATGTCCTTGTCCCCGTCGAGGGTGACTCCGATCGCGGCGTAGAACGGCCGGTTTGCGACCTGCCCGTCGCGGACCTTGACCACGATCGCGTCGATGAACACCGCCGCGTAAATCTCATCCAGGGGCCGGTGCGACCAGTCAGTCATCTCCTCGATGCCCCTGTCGGTGATCCGCGAGATCGTCTCCTTACTGACCGACGCCCCATAGATCTCGGCGAAGTGGGCCGAAATCTCGCCCGTGGTCAGCCCTTTGGCATACAGCGACAACACCACCTCGTCGACACCTGACAACCGGCGTTGCCGCTTGCGCACGATCTGCGGGGCAAACGTGCCCGCCCGATCCCGAGGCACGTCGATCTGCACAAGCCCCGACGCGTCGGTCAACACCGTCTTCGACCGGCTGCCGTTGCGGACGTTGCCCGAGCCGGCGCCGTCGGGTTCGTGTTTGGCATAGCCGAGGTGCTCAGTCATCTCCTCGTTCAACGCGGTCTCCAAGACCGTCTTGGTCAACTGCTTCAGCAGCCCGTCCGGGCCCGTCAACGACAGGCCCTGTTCCTTCGCGGCCCGCACCAGCTCCGCGGCGGCTTTCGCCTCCGCCGACAGTTCGGGCCGCTTCTTGCATCCGGTCTGATCGTTCAGTGTCGCGGTCATCACGGCACCCTCCTCACCAGGCACAACGCCCGGCAGGTCAGGCCGGAAACACCGTTAGATCCACAGACCCGGTCGC
>NZ_JAEVHL010000507.1 GCF_016803395.1 Micromonospora tarensis
TATGGGTCTTCTGCTGGGTTTGTGGGTTGTTTGGTGGTCATCGTTTGGGGAGTTGGGGCCGGTGGCTGCCGAGGCTGAGCATGGCCAGGGCGATGAGGGCGTGGGGTGAGTGGTATCCGAAGGCCATCCGGGTGATGAGGCGGATCTTGGCGTTGACGGATTCGATGCGGCCGTTGGACAGGCCGTGTTCGATGGCGGCGATGATCGCGTCGCGGTGACGGGTGATGCGTCGTTGCAGATCGATGAAGACGTCGATGCGGCTGCGGCGGGCCCACCCGATCCACCGGTCGAGGGCTTCGAGCGCGGCTGCCGGGCTGGTCTTGGCCAGGGTGAATACCAGCCGTAGTCCTTCCTTCAACGCCCAGGCTCGGTGCAGGCGGGGGTGGGTCTTGGCGATCCAGGCGAGTGTGGCCTGTTGGGCGTCGGTGAGGTTCTGCGGGTTCTTCCACAACGTCCAGCGGGTGTTCTTCAACTGACGGGCCGCGCCGACGGCGACGCCCCGACGGCCTGCGCCACGGCCGGTGGCCTCGTTCCAGGCTTGGCGGCGGACCCGGTCCACGGCGTCGGTGGCCCACGCGACGACGTGGAACGCGTCGGCGCAGCGCACCGCGTTCGGGCAACGACGGCGAATGACGGTGGTGATCCAGTCCGCGCCGTCGGCGGACACGTGCGTGATCTTCGCGGTCCGCTCAGGGCCGAGAACGTCGAAGAACCCGTTCAGGGTCGCCGCGCTCTTGCCGGGCGCGGCCCAGACCAGCCGACCGGTGTCGTGATCCACCACCACGGTCAGATAGCGGTGGCCCTTCTTATAGCTGACCTCGTCGATCCCGATACGGCGCAACCCCTCAAACTGATCCGCCGCGGCGCCGGTGTCGGCCCACACCCGAGCCACGATCGCCCCGACCGTGCGCCAACTGACCCGCATCAACTGCGACACCGCCGACTTCGCGGTATGCACCGCCAACCACGCCACCATCTGATCGAACGCCCGGGTATGCCCCGCCCCATGACGCGCCCACGGCACCGACGCGACAAGCACCCCATGCTCCGGACACGACACCCGAGGCGCCTGCGCCTCGATCACCGCCCGGACCACACCCAGATCCAACGCCCGCCACCGACGACGAACCCCACCGTCATAGCGAGCGCACCGCCGCCCGCAATACGGACACCGTCGCGACGCACCCTTACCCACCCGCACCCGAGCCACCACCACCGACTCGACCGGATCAAACTCCACGCCCTCGACCACCGCCTGCTCGACCCCGAGCAGCCCAGCCCATACCCTGGCAGAACGCACGCCGTTGCCCGCCTCACTAGTTCTGACCTTCGACAAGCCAGAACCTAGGCAGGACAACG
>NZ_JAEVHL010000508.1 GCF_016803395.1 Micromonospora tarensis
TCGGCGGCGCCACCGGCGGCCGGTGTGGCGGTGGCCCGGTTGCGGGCGGCCGGCGCGCGTCGGGTCGCGGTGTCCGCGTACTTCCTGGCGCCGGGCCTGTTCCACGACGCGGTGACCGAGGCGGCCCGAGCGGCGGGCGCGGTGGCGGTCGCCGGGCCGTTGACCGACGCGCCGGAGTTGGTGGAGCTGGTGCTGCGCCGGGTCGACAACACCAGCGGGGTGACCTGTGCCGGCAGGTGATCCGGTGCCGGACAGCGGAACGCCCCGGTGGGCGAACCCACCGGGGCGTACAGCTGTGTGTTGGGGATCAGGCGGAGTGAGCGCGCAGCACCCGGAGGCCGCCGCGCCGCTTGACAGCGCGCCGCTCCTCCTCGCTCATTCCGCCCCAGACGCCCGCGTCCTGACCAGACTCGAGTGCCCACTGCAGGCACTGGTCGGTCACGGAGCAGCGCCTGCAGACGGCCTTGGCCTGCTCGACCTGCAGGAGAGCCGGTCCGGACGTCCCAATCGGGAAGAACAGCTCCGGGTCCTCGTCGCGGCAGACAGCATGGTGACGCCAGTCCATGGCGGCAACACTCCTCATTCTGGATGGGTGGCAATATTGCTTGTCGTGCTTTTCCTATATGCATCCGCAATGCCGATGGTGACAGTTAGCGTCTGTCCATTCGGCAGTGCGTGAGCAGGCGTTCAGCGCCGGGGACCTGCTGGAACAGCTCAACCTGTCGAGCATATCCAGGCAATGTCCCGGTAACTCAAGTTCGCTTGTGAATACTTTCACGAACGCTCGTGATGTCAAGGGTGACGCTCGGAAAAACTCCGGGCGGTGAGCAAGCCCACAACCCGTTTGTCCGGATTCCAGCGCTTTCCTGGTTACCCGCCGTGCCACAGTCGAGGATCAATATAGTACAGTCCGCGTGACATTGCTGACATTTCCGGCACCTGCCCCTCGGTGTGGCGGGGCGACCGTGTTGATCGGCTGTGGCCACCGTGTCGACCTAGGGCAGTACCCGAGACCTAGCAGATTACTCTCAGTGCGGCGGGAACGGAGGTGAATCTGACTTTCTCCCGCTCACCGAGATAGTCGCCGTCGAGCTGGAACGCCTGGGGACGGTTGGAGACCAGGGTGAACTCCGCTGTGTCATGGAGTCGTAACACCTGACGACCGCGCGGATTGGGCTCCCGGGACAGGAACTGCGTCACTGTCCGTGTTGTGCTAGCCACCCGGAGCTGTCGCAATGCCAGCACATCCAGCCCGAGATCGAACGAGCGCTCGGGTTCGGGTTGACCTCCCGGTCGCCCAGGTACGTCCAGGGTGCCGTGTTCTGGATGATGACGGTCGCCAGCTC
>NZ_JAEVHL010000509.1 GCF_016803395.1 Micromonospora tarensis
GGTCGTGGTCACCGTCCAGGTCCGCCGGGCCGACGCCGCGCATCTGCGGGTGGCGCCGTGAGGCGTGGCTGACCCGGCGTGGCTCGCGCCGCACTGGCCCAGCATCCGCGGCCGTGGCCGACCGACGCCGGACCGCTGCTGCTCACCGCCGCCGTCATCGCAGCCGTCGCGCTGCTCGCCGGGGCCGTGCCGGCGCTGCTCCGGGCCGCCGCCGACAACACCGTCCAGGACACGGTCCGCCGCGCCGGCCACGACTCGAACGTCCTCGCCCACGCCGACTGGGAACGCGACGACGGCCCGACCGGCGGCCGGGTCCGGACAGCCCGCCTCGCCGACGACATCGACGACTTCCGCGCCAGGGCGACATCCGCGCTCGGGCCCGACCTGGACGCCGCGCTGCTCCCGCCCGTCGCCGTCGTCAACGGCCCGATCCTCAGCGTCACCGAGGGCAACGTGCCGCGTACCTTCCAGTTCACCTACCTGGCCGGTGACCTCGGCGGCTCGGACGTGACCTGGATCGCCGGGAGCGCGCCCGGCCCCGCCGTCCTCGACGAATTCGTCGAGACCCCCTACGACGGACCGCCCTGGCCGGTGCAGGTCGGCCTCTCCGAGGCGGACGCCGCCGCACTCAACCTCGATCCCGGTGATCGAATCCCGGTCAAGGACGGCCAAGGTCGCGACAAGGACGTCCGGATCAGCGGGATCTACCGACCCGTGGACAGCGCCGACCCCGCCTGGCTGCTCGCCCCGGCGCTGCTGCGCCCCGTGCCCGGCGCCGACGGCGTGGGCATCACCCGGTTCGCCGGCCTGCTGTCGCGCGAGTCGTTGCCGGACGCCCGGCTCGCCGTCGACGAGGACCAACTGCGGCGCACCGTCCACTTCGCCCCCGAACCCGACGCGCTCACCTGGGGCACCAGCGCGGCGCTCGCCAGCCAGGTGGTCAAGCTCAAGGCGGCCTCCGGCTCGTCAGGCACCCGCGACGAGTCCCTGAAGTGGGAATCGCAGCTGGACACCACAGTGCGCGACGCCCGTACCCGGATCAGCTCCGTCTCCGCACAGGCCGCCGTCCTGCTCACCGGGGTGCTGACCGCCACGGTACTTGTCCTGCTGCTCGCCGCCGCCCTGCTGGTCCGCCGTCGTGGCCCGGCGCTGAGCGCCGCCCGGCAACGTGGGGCGGCGCTACCCGACCTCGGTGCGGAACTGGCCATCGAGTCCACCGCGGTGTCCCTGTCGGCCGCCGCCGCCGGGCTCGCGCTCGCCCGCGCGGCCGCTCCGGGCGTCGCCTGGATCTGGGCCGTTCCCG
>NZ_JAEVHL010000510.1 GCF_016803395.1 Micromonospora tarensis
CCCGCCGGCCGCGCCCGCGCCGCCGTGCCGGCCGGCGCGGACCTCTCGCTGACGCAACTCGCCCCCTACGTCACCCCGAACTTCGGCTTCTACCGCATCGACACCGCGCTGGTCGTGCCACAGGTGGACCCGGACACCTGGCGGCTGCGGATCCACGGCCGGGTCGGCACCGAGCGCAGCTACAGCTACGCCGACCTGCTGGCCCGGCCGCTGGTCGAGCGGTACGTCACGCTGGCCTGCGTCTCCAACGAGGTCGGTGGGGACCTGATCGGCAACGCCCGCTGGCTCGGCGTGCCCCTGCGGGAGCTGCTGGACGAGGTCGACCCGGACGAGGACGCCGACCAGGTCGTCGGCCGGTCGGTGGACGGCTGGACCTGCGGCACCCCCACCGCCGCCCTGCGCGACGGCCGGGACGCGCTGCTGGCGATCGGCATGAACGGCGAGCCGCTGCCGGTCGAGCACGGCTTTCCGGTCCGGATGGTGGTGCCGGGCCTCTACGGCTACGTGTCGGCCTGCAAATGGGTGACCGAGCTGGAGTTGACCCGGTTCGCTGACTTCGACGCGTACTGGGTGCCGCGCGGCTGGTCCGCCCAGGGGCCGATCAAGACCCAGTCGAGGATCGACACGCCCCGGCGCCGCAACCGGTTGACCGCCGGGCCGGTGACCGTCGCTGGCGTGGCCTGGGCGCAGCACCGAGGCATCCGCCGCGTCGAGGTACGCGTCGACGGTGGCGAGTGGCAGCAGGCCGAACTGGCTCCGACAGTGTCGGTGGACACCTGGGTGCAGTGGTCCTGGCGCTGGGACGCCACGCCGGGGGAGCACCAACTCCAGGTCCGGGCGACCGACGCGACAGGCGAAACCCAGACCGAGCGTACGCAGGGCGTCGCGCCGGACGGCGCCACCGGCTGGCACACCGTACCCGTCGCCGTCCGCTGACGACCGCGCGCGTAGCTTGGACAGTTTCCGTTCCTGGCTCACGGAAACTGTCCAAGATCTCGGGGCAGTCATGAGATCGCCGCCCGGCCGTGGGTCGCCTGTCGTTGGGCTTGGTGCTTCGTGGCGGCCACTGGAGATGCCGGTGGCGGCACCCCGGGTGTGGGGTGCCGGCCAGCGGTCGGTGCCGTGCGGTGGTGCGGTGGCGCGGTGGTGGTGCGGTCAGCTGTTCCAGTGCTGGGCGACGAGGTCGGTGGCCTGCTGCTCCCACTGGGCGTAGGCGTCGGGGTAGGCGGAGACCTGGACGGTCTGCGCGGCGTCGGTCAGCGGCATGTCCTGCCAGCCGTCGACCTGCCTGAGGCCCTT
>NZ_JAEVHL010000511.1 GCF_016803395.1 Micromonospora tarensis
CCCGACCACCCCGCCGCCGACCACCCCCACCGCAGACCGGCCTGGTCGGCTGGGCCACCCAGAACGGCGGCACCACCGGCGGCGCGGGCGGTCAGACGGTGACCGTCTCCGACGGTCAGGCACTCGCCGACGCCCTGGAGTCGGCGGCACCGCTGATCATCCGCGTGCAGGGCTCGCTCACCATGCCGGACAAGATGAACGACGTCCGCTCCAACAAGACAGTGCTCGGGGTCGGCAACGCCACGCTGGACAACGGGCTGAACGTCAGCAGCGCCGCCAACGTCATCATCCGTAACCTCACCTTCCGGGGTTGGGACGACGACGCCGTCAACGTGCAGAACTCACGCAACGTCTGGGTCGACCACAACACCTTCGACGGCGGATACGACGGCGGCTTGGACATCAAGCGCGAGTCCGACTTCGTCACCGTCTCGTGGAACCGGGTCACCAACCACACCAAGAGCATGCTGCTCGGCCACGACGACGGCTTCACCGCCGACATCGGCCACCTGCGGGTGACCTACCACCACAACTGGTTCGACGGCAGCAAGGAGCGGCACCCCCGGGTCCGGTTCGGTGACCCGGTGCACGTCTTCAACAACTACTACTTCGGCGCGGACTACGGTGTCGCGTCCACGATGGGCGCCGGCGTGCTCGTGGAGGGCAACTACTTCGAGAACGTGGCCCGCCCGACGGCCGTCGGCTACGCCGAGTCGGACCCGGGTGATCTCGTCCAGCGGAACAACGTCTTCGTCAACTCCGGTGAACCGGAGAGCGCCGGCGACGTCGCCGCCATCCCGTACTCCTACCAGCTCGACGCCGCCAGCGGCGTGAAGGCGAGCGTCACCGCGGGTGCCGGCGCCGGACGCATCACCGTCTGATCGACGTGCGGGGCGGCGACCTGGAGTCGCGCCCCGCGCTGTCGACGAAACTGTTATCCCGGTAGGGCCGGCGAGTCTCCTGAGGGAAGGCGTTTGGCGCGATCTCCGCCAACGCCGCATCGAGTAGCGATGCGACCACGCGAAGGAGTCGAGACGATGCGCGCAACCGGCCAAGTTCAATCGGACACCGCGAGGGGGGCGCGAGGCGCTCACGCGGATCCCCGACGCGGACTGCTCGGCCGTCTCCCGACCAGCGTGAAGCGCCTGCTGTGGCCCCTCGCCGTCGCGGCCGTGGTCGCCGTACTGGTGACCGGTGTGATCGTCGTGATCCAACCGACCGGGCCGACGTCCGCGCCGGCGGCCACCCAGGCGGTCGACGCGCCACCATCCACCAGCCCGCAG
>NZ_JAEVHL010000512.1 GCF_016803395.1 Micromonospora tarensis
CCGGGCACAGGCCATCGCAGCCGAGGCCGCAACCGCCGCCCGTCAGGCGCGCGACGCCGCAAACCAGGCGGCGCAGCACGCCGAGAATGCGGCCGCCGCGGCCGAAGAGGCGGTGAAGCACGCGGGCGAGGCAGCCGGCGCCGCGGGCCGGGCGCAGACCGCGGCCGACTCCGCGAAACAGGCCGCCGATGCGGCGGAGTCGGCTTCCAACATGGCCCACAACATCGCGGCTGTCGCCCGCGCCGCAGAGGCCGAGCGGCTGGCGCAGTCGAAGGCTCGGATGATCGCCGAGGCGCAGGACGCGAAGATCGCGGAGGAGAGCAGAAGGGCCGATTCGGCGTGGGCAGCCGGGCAGGCGGCAAAGCTGGACGCCGAGGCACAGGCCCTGCTGGCCACGGCACAAGACCCGAACACGCCCACCGAGACCGTCGTCGCGAACGGACGTCGGGTGGCCGCTCAGCTTGTCCGCACCGGCGGCAGTTGGCTCAAGTCCGCGGCAGAGAACGCGCTGGTTGGTTCCGAGGAGGAAGTTGTTGCGTTCGTCCGCACGGGCGTCGCGACCGCCATGGAGCAGGACGACCGCGCCAGTGTCGGCCACATAGCCGACACCTCGGCCAACGGTGGCGAGCGGCTCGCGGCCGTGGACGCCCTCGGCCTGCCCTACCCGGTGGTCAAGCAGTTCCTGGCCGACCGCTGGTACATGGGCAAGGAGGATGACGACCAGATCGCCATTGCCCGGATCATGGAGACCGGCGGGCCGGGGGTGAAGGCGGCAGCGCAGGAGGCGCTGCGGGGCACCCCTGAGGACTGGGCGGAGTTCCTCGCCGTCGGGCAGTACCGGGCGGCCGAGGACGACGACCAGGCTGAGATCGCCCGATGGCTGACCAACGGCGGGCCCGAGGTGCAGGCGGCCGCGCAGGCAGCGCTGACCGGGCCGCCGTCATTCCAGCGCCACTTCCTGGAAGTGGAGCTGTTCAAGGCCCAGCAGCGGGACGCCGACACGGCGAGCCACGTGGCCCACGTCGAGTCGTACCTGGCGGATGCGGCGCAGACGGCGGCGCTGGCCCGGCAGAACGCGCAGGAGGCGCAGGCCGCGGCTTACCAGGCCGCGGGTGCGGCGGCGGAGGCGCAGGCATGGGCTGCCAAGGCGGTCGCCTCGGCCAACCAGGCCCGGACCTACGCGGACCAGGCCAAGGCATCGGCGGACCAGGCGCAGCGCTCGGCGGACGAGGCGGCGGCGTCGGCGAAGAAGGCCCGCGATGCCGAGCAG
>NZ_JAEVHL010000513.1 GCF_016803395.1 Micromonospora tarensis
GGGCACCGCGCCGCCGCCCGAGGCGATCGGGTTGGCGGCGGAGGTCGCCCGGCGGTCCGGCCCGACGAGCGCCCGGTCGCCTGGAACGACCGGTGGAGGCCGAGCGACGTCTGCACGACGCCCGACGGCGGGTCCGGCGCAGTCTGCTGGTGGCACTGCTCGCACCGGCCGGATTCGCCCTGGTGCTCGCGCTCGTCTACTACCCGGTGGCGACCGCCGGAACGGTGCTGGACCAGGCCACCTTCGACCGGATGCGGGTCGGCACGGCCCGAGCGGACCTGGCCGGGCTGCCCCGGCGGCAGTTGGAACGCCCCACGGCGGACGACCGGGCCGACTGCGAGTACTACACCGACGGCAACTTCCCCCTCGCGGAGCCGACCTGGCGGCTGTGCTTCACCGATGGTCGGCTGACCAGCAAGGAGTGGATCGCGTAGTGCGCACCGACATGACCGGAGCAACACCGGTCCGGGTGGTCCTGGCCGACGACGAGGCGATGATCCGGGCCGGGGTCCGGGCCATCCTCGCCACCGATCCGGGGATCGAGGTGGTCGCCGAGGCCGGTGACGGGCACGCGGCTGTGGAGCTGGTCCGTGCTCACCGCCCCCGGGTCGCGCTGCTGGACATCCGGATGCCCCGGCTGGACGGGCTGGCCGCGGCCGCCGAGATCCGGCGGGTGGTGCCGGACACCGCGACGATCATGCTGACCACGTTCGGTGAGGACGACCACGTGGCCCGGGCGCTCGGGCACGGCGCCAGCGGTTTCCTGCTCAAGGCCGGCGACCCGCGGGAGCTGATCGCCGGGGTGCACGCCGTCGCCGACGGCGGGGCGTACCTGTCGCCGCGGGTGGCCCGCCGGGTCATCGAGCTGGGGGCGGGGCGGTTGGCCCGCCGGCCCGCCGCGCGGGACCGGACCGCCGGGCTCACCGAACGCGAACGGGAGGTGCTGGCGCTGGTCGGGGCGGGGCTGTCCAACGCCGAGATCGCCCGCCGGCTGCACCTGGTGGAGGGCACCGTGAAGAGCTACCTGACCAGCATCTTCACCAGGCTGGACGTGCGCAACCGGGTGCAGGCGGCGATCCTCGCGTACGAGGCGGGACTGGTCGACGGCTGAGCGGTTGCCCGCCATGCCGATGTGCTGGTGAGCGGTATACCTCAGAGGCATATTTATGGGTCTTGTGACGTGTCTGTGGGTGGGTCGGCGCGTCGTTGATGGCGCACGCCGTTGTCCTGCCTAGGTTCTGGCTTGTCGAAGGTCAGAACTAGT
>NZ_JAEVHL010000514.1 GCF_016803395.1 Micromonospora tarensis
CGGTGTCCCTCGCCCCGCTGTCGTCGGCGCCGCACCCGGTCAGCGCCAGGGCTGCCGCCAGCGTCGTCGCGGCCAGCAACGCGCCTCGGCGGCGTCCCACCTGTCCGTCCATCCCCGCTCCCATCGTTGTCAACCGGTGTGGCGATAGCTCGGACGCGGCGCGCACGTCGGCTGGTTCCGGCAGACTGCGCTCAGGACGTCACGATTCGATAATCGAGGAGTCACGATGCGGCTCACCAAGTACGCCCACTCCTGCCTCCGGGTGGAACACGACGGGGGAGTGCTCGTCGTCGACCCCGGAGTGTTCAGCGACCCCGCGACGGCGCTGGACGGCGCGGACGCGGTGCTGATCACCCACGAACACCCCGACCACCTCGACCCGGCCGCGGTCCGTCTACAGCTCGACCGGCAGCCGTTCCCGATCTACGGACCCGCCTCGCTCGCCGGGGCCCTGGGCGACGCGGCCGAGGTGCTGCACCCGGTCAGCCCCGGTGAGTCGTTCACCGCCGCCGGGGTCGCCGTCCGCGCGTACGGCGGGCGGCACGCGGTCATCCACCCGGACATCCCGGTGATCGACAACATCGGGTATCTGATCAACGACGTGGTCTACCACCCGGGCGACTCCCTGGTGGTGCCCGACGAGACACCCGTCGACACGCTGTTCGCACCGATCCACGCCCCCTGGTCGAAGTTCTCCGAGGTGCTCGACTTCATCCGCGCGGTCGCGCCGCGCCGGGCGTACGCCCTGCACGACGCGTTGCTCAACGACAACGGGCTGGGCGTGCTCGACCGGCAGTACAGCGCGCTCTCCGGCACCGAGTACCAGCGGCTGGAGCCCGGTAGCCGGGTGGACGTCTGACCCGATGCCCGGCCTCTCCGCGGAGCTGGTGCAGCAGCTCTACCGCACCCCACCGGACCGGTTCGTGGCCGCCCGGGACGCCGCGGTGGCCGAGGCCCGGCGGGCCGGCGACCCGACCACCGCCCGGCAGCTGGCCCGGCTCCGTCGCCCGACGGTGGCGGCCTGGCTGGTGAACCTGCTCGCCATCCGACGCCCGGAGCTGGTCGCCGATCTGGTCCAACTCGCCGACGCGCTGCGGGCGGCCCAGCGGGAACTGCGCGGGCCGCGACTGCGGGAGCTCTCCGCGCAGCGCCGGGCGGTGGTCGCCGCGCTGGTCGTCGAGGTCCGCAAGCTCGCCGCGGCGGAGCCGGACGCGCCGCCGGCCAGCCGGCTGCCGCTGGCCGAGGTGGAGGC
>NZ_JAEVHL010000515.1 GCF_016803395.1 Micromonospora tarensis
CCGTCGCCGTGGCCGTCGTGGCGTCGTCGATCAGTTGTCGGTAGACGATGTCAGACAGGCGTCGTTTCAGGGCGCGCATTGCTTCCATCGATGTCTTCCCGGCGATTTTCTTGCGATCGAAGTAGGCGCGCCCTTCGGTGGGGTTGCGGAGCTGAACCGTGGCCATGATGTGCAGCACGCGGTTGATCTGCCGGTTTCCGGCGCGGGAGAGGCGGTGTCGGACCTGCTCGCCGGAGGATGCGTCGATGGGGGCGGTGTCGTTCCAGGAGGCGAAGTGGGCCCGGTTCGGGAACCGGGTGATGTCGCCGACTTCGACCAGCAGCCGGGCGGCGCCGGACGGTCCGATGCCGTGCAGGTCCATCAGGGTGGTCCCGGTGGAAGCCACGAGTTCCTTGAGCTCCTTGTCGGCTTCCTTGGAGCGCCGGTAGATCCGTTCGAGGTCACTGATCAGCTCCGCGGTGACCCGCCGTCGAGTCTTGCCGACCGTGTCACGGGGCCGGACGGTGGCCAGCAGTGCTCTGGCCTGGGCGGCGGACAGGCTCTTCTTCGCCCCACCTGGAATCAGTTCCAGCAGGAGTTGGTGCAGCTGGGACACCATCCGGGTGTGGTCCTCTCCGAGTGAGCGGCGTCGGTCGACCAGGATCCGCAGCAGGGCCAGCTGTTCATCGTTGACGACAGGGCGCAGGCCGGCCATGCGGGTGCCGACCAGCGCGATGGAGTGGGCGTCGGTGGCATCAGTTTTGCGGCCCTGCCCGGTGGCGAACACCCGCGCCCTGGCGGACAGCTTCGGCGGGACGTCGACGACCTGTTCGCCGTCGGCCAGCAGCCGGGTGGCGAGGTGCCGGCCAATGCCTTGGCAGCCCTCGATCGCCCAGACCCGGTGCGGCCACCGCCTGGCGTACCTTCGCATCGCCGTGTAGCCGTCCCGGCCGGTGTCGAACCGGCCGCCGCCGACGATGGTCTCGTCGCCGGCCATGACCTCGATCGTGGCGGAGCGCTTGTGCGGATCCATCCCGATGACCACACGATCTGACGTGACACTCAAGGCGTCCTCCGATGCTCGATCCACCTGGGTTATCGAGCCGGGAGGGCAACGCTACTTCGAGCCGAGCAAACCCCTCTTGAGCCTCTCCCCGCCCTGGGCGACGCCCGGGCCGCGCAGGCCAAATGAGAGCCACACGACCAGCGTGGGCAGCCGAAATGAGAGCGACAGCCCGAGCGCCTCGACCGAAGCCTGGCCGGGCCACGGTCG
>NZ_JAEVHL010000516.1 GCF_016803395.1 Micromonospora tarensis
CCGGTCCAGCGGGGCTTCCATGACGTTCTCGATGACCCACGGCATGTCGTAGGTGAGCGCCAGCTCGCGGCCCGGGGTGATGAGGTCCGGGGAGTCGCGCCAGAGGGTGCCCTTCTTGAAGCCCTGGCACGGCCACGACTTGTGAATGGCGTCGAAGGTCTCGACGTACGCCCGATCGCGGAGCACTTCGAGGGCGTCGCCTTGGTGGAACTCGTACGGGTAGCGGGGCTGCGGGTCGATGTCCCAGCCGACGACTTCGAATCCGGCGTCGGCGTAACCGCGGGCGGCCCCGCCTTGGCCACAGCAGAGGTCGAGCAGGCGCGGCTTCATCAGGCGGCGTCCTCTCCGGGCAGGTTGACGGTGTGGGCGCCGATGCCGGCGGCCGGGCTGAACGGGGCCACCACCGGCCGGTCGGGTTCGCCGTAGCCGGCGGCGCGCAGGAGGGTGAGGGCGTCGGCGAGCAACATCCGCACCGGGAAGGCGTTGGGGCCCGAGATCGTCAGCTCGTCGTAGACCAACCCGGCGACCTGGAAGGCCGGCATGTACGCCCACCACCGTCCGGCGTTGGCCGGTCCGACCCCCGCGCGCTGGACGACGAGCAGCCCGACGTCGGCCTTGGCGTTGGTCACCTCGGCGGCGAGTTCGCCCATCCAGCGGCTGATCATCAGGTCGGAGGCGGTGCGGGCCGCGTCGCCGCCCTTCACCTCCCAGCAGATGCCGGGCGTGCCGGTGATGTCGCCGGCGTCGAGGGCACCGCGGAGGCTGCGCCGCTCGGCGTGGGGAAAGCCGTTGGGCTGGATGTAGCGGACGACGGCGGATTCCGCCCGGGTGCCGATGTCGCGGGGTCGGGTCTTCATGCGGACTCCTTCGGGGTCGAGTGGCCAGATCCGCAGTTGTGCGGCACAGCGAGGTGGCGGCCTGGCTTGGTGAGGTCGTGCTCGGGCTCCCAGAAGTCGACGCGGAAGCCGACGAGGGTCCGGTCGATGACGAGGACGGGGAAGCCGTAGTGCTTCACCACCGCGGCGTGAGCCGGCGGGATGGTTCGGCGGTCGAGCCGGAAGGTGAGCCCGGCGACCACTCCGGTCAGGACGAGATCTGGGCACCGGGCGCACTCCGTGATGGAGAACCCTCTGTACATCACCTCGGT
The DNA here is from genome assembly GCF_016803395.1 of Micromonospora tarensis. Classification (GTDB taxonomy): domain Bacteria; phylum Actinomycetota; class Actinomycetes; order Mycobacteriales; family Micromonosporaceae; genus Micromonospora; species Micromonospora tarensis. The sequence goes on from NZ_JAEVHL010000516.1 coordinate 1,148, forward strand.
TCACCCCCGGCCCGACTCTCGGGTGAGACCAAGATCTGCGTCTTCTGGGTGAGACCAATCGGGTGGGACTGAGACCACCCCCCTAAAGGGGGTTTGGTCTCACC
>NZ_JAEVHL010000517.1 GCF_016803395.1 Micromonospora tarensis
TGGCTACTACCGGTTGAAGTCGCGGCTGTCCGGCAAGGTGTTGGACGTCTCGGGCTTCTCGACCGCCAACGGCGCCAGCATCGTGCAGTGGAGCGACACGAACGGCACCAACCAGCAGTTCCGGTTGGCCGACTCGGACAGCGGCTACGTCCGGTTGATCAACCGGAACAGCAACAAGGTGATGGAGGTGCAGGGCGCCTCGACCGCCGACGGTGGCAACATCGTGCAGTACGACGACTGGAGCGGCACCAACCAGCAGTGGCAGCTCGTCCGCGTCGACGGTGGGGGCAACCCCACCACGCCGCCGCCGACCGGCACGTGCGACCTTCCGTCGACGTATCGCTGGTCCTCGACCGGCTCGCTGGCGAACCCGCGGTCGGGATGGGTGTCGCTGAAGGACTTCACCGTCGCGCCGTACAACGGCCAGCAGCTCGTCTACGCCACCACGCACGACTTCGGGTCGAGCTGGGGCTCGATGAACTTCAGCCTCTTCACGAACTACTCGCAGATGGCGTCGGCGAGTCAGAACGCGATGAGTTCGGGCACTGTCGCGCCGTCGTTGTTCTACTTCGCGCCGAAGAACATCTGGGTGTTGGCGTACCAGTGGGGTGGCCCGGCGTTCTCGTACCGGACCTCGACCGATCCGACGAACGCGAATGGGTGGTCGTCGCCGCAGACCTTGTTCAGCGGCAGCATCACCGGTTCGGGTACCGGGCCGATCGACCAGGCGGTCATCGGTGACGGGACGAACATGTACCTCTTCTTCGCCGGGGACAACGGCAAGATCTACCGGGCCAGCATGCCGATCGGGAACTTCCCGGGTAGCTTCGGCTCGAACTACACGACGATCATGAGCGACACCACCAACAACCTCTTCGAGGCCGTTCAGGTCTACAAGCTCCAGGGTCTGAACAAGTACCTCATGATCGTCGAGGCGATCGGTTCGCAGGGTCGCTACTTCCGGTCGTTCACGGCGACCAGCCTGGGTGGTTCGTGGACGCCGCAGGCGGCCAGCGAGAGCAACCCGTTCGCGGGTAAGGCCAACAGCGGTGCGACCTGGACCAACGACATCAGCCACGGTGAGCTGCTGCGGACCAGCGCGGACCAGACGATGACTGTCAACGCCTGCAACCTGCAACTGCTCTACCAGGGTCGTTCGCCCAGCTCCAACGGCGTCGACTACGGGCTGCTGCCGTACCGGCCGGGTCTGTTGACCCTGCAACGCTGACCCAAC
>NZ_JAEVHL010000518.1 GCF_016803395.1 Micromonospora tarensis
CGCGGCCCGGCGTCGGCGGCCGGATCGACCGGCCGCCGGCGAGCCGCGCCGGCACCACCGGCCGCGCCACCTCGACCGGCGCGGCCGGTACGTCCGGCCGGGTCACGTCCTCGGGGTGCCACTCGACCTCCAGCACCGCCGGGCCGCTGCGCAGCCGGATCCGGCGCACCGGCCCGGCCAACTCGGCGATCAGGTGCTGCGCCTGCCGGCGCAATCCGGCCAGCGTCTCCTCGCCGTTCATCCGGTCGGCGGCATCGTCGTCCACCCCGACTCCGCCGGGCGCGTCGACCGTCGACACCGCCCCGTCGCCGGCGCTCATCGCCGACCCGTCCGGGCGCCGACGCGGGTCGCGCCGAAGCGCCGGAAGCGTTGCCGACGCAGCCGGACCAGCATGGCGGGTGGCACGTCCAGCAGCGGCGTGAGGTTGGCCAGCAGGGCGGCGCGCAACCGGTGGGCGGTCTCCGCCGGGTCGCCGTGCGCGGCGGTGGACGGCTCCGGCACGACCTCGTCGACCACGCCGAGCCGGCACAGGTCGGGGGCGGTCAGTCGCAGCGCGCGGGCGGCCTCCGGCGCGGCGGACCGGTCCGGCCAGAGGATCGCCGCACACCCCTCGGGGCTGATCACCGAGTAGACGGCGTTCTCCAGCATCAGCACCCGGTCGGCCACCGCGAGCGCCAGGGCGCCGCCGCTGCCGCCCTCCCCGGTGACCACCGCGAGCACGGGGGTGGGCAGCACGGTGAGGGCGAGGATGTTCTCGGCGATGGCCGCCGCCTGGCCCTGCTCCTCGGCGCTCACCCCGGGGTCGGCCCCCGGGGTGTCCACGAGGGTGACCACGGGCAGTCCGAGCCGCGCGGCGAGCGCATCAACCGCAGCGCCTTGCGGTGCCCGGCCGGGCTGGCCATGCCGAAGTTGCGGGCGACCAGCTCCGCGGTGGTGTGCCCCTTCTGGTGACCGATGACCATCACGTGCCGGCCGGCCAACCGCGCCACCCCGCCCACGATGGCCGGGCAGTCCGCGCCGAGCCGATCGCCGTGCAGCTCCACGAACCCGTCGAAGACGGAGTCCAGGTAGTCCAGTGTGGTGGGTCGTCCGGGGTGCCGGGCCATCCGGACGGTGTCCCACGCGTCGCGTGCCGCCGGGGTGTCAGCCGCAGCGCGGGTGGCGCCGGCGTCCGACCCGGCCGCCGGGTCCGCCGGCCGGGTCGGCGCCGGGTCCGCGTCGAGGC
>NZ_JAEVHL010000519.1 GCF_016803395.1 Micromonospora tarensis
CCACCGCCCGGGACAGCGGCGGCAGCGCCAGGACGCCGAGCACGGCCGCTCCGACCGCCAGCGGCACCAGCGGCCCCTGCTGCCCGCCGGCCACCTCGCGGGTGCCGTCGCGCTCGGTGTCGTACCCGGATTCGATCCCGGGCGGAACCGGGCGCAGGACCAGGGCGAGCGCCCGGCCGGCGTAGAGGGCCGCGAGCAGGGCGCCGGCCAGGCCGACCAGGTACAACGCCGGGGACCGCTCGCGGGCTCCGGCGAGCACCTCGTCCTTGGTGGACCACAACGCCAGCGGCGGCACCCCGGCCAGTGCCAGGGCGCCAACCGCGAACACGCCCCCCCACCAGCGGGTAGCGGCGGCCAGCGCCGAGCAGCGCGGACAGCCGGCGGGTGCCGAGCGCGGTCAGCCACGCCCCCGCGGCGAGGAACAGCAGCGCCTTGGTGGCCGCGTGGCCGATCAGGTGCGCGACGGCGCCGGCCGGAGCGACGGCGGCGCCCAGCACCACGTACCCCAGTTGAGCGCTGGTGGAGGCGGCCAGCAACTGCTTCAGGTCGGTCTGGGCGAGCGCGACCGCACCGAGCGCCAGGGTTGTCACCGCGCCGCCCCACGCGGCCACGTCCACCGCCCAGCCGGTCGCGACGAGCAGCGGGTGCAGGCGGACGAGCAGGTAGCCGCCCATCGCCACCATGGCGGCGGAGTGCAGCAGCGCGCTGACCGGGCTCGGGCCGAGCATGGCCCGCGACAGCCAGAACGAGAACGGCAGCTGGGCCGCCTTACCGAAGCCGGCGGCCAGCACTCCACCGGCGGCCACGTCCCGCCACCCGGGCGGCAGTCCGGCGAACCCGGTCAGGTCGAGCGTGCCGCCGGCCAGTCCGGCACCCGCGGCCAGGTAGAGCCCGAGGTCGCCGGCGCGGGTGGTGAGGAACGCCGTGCCACCCGCGGCGACCGCGTCGTCGCGCCGCCAGTGGTACGCGATCAGCGCGTACGACATCCCGCCCATGATCTCCCAGCCCAGCAGCAGCACGGGTAGCGTCGTGGCGGTGGCGGTGAGCAGCACCGCGGCGAGGAAGACCAGCATCAGGCCGTGAAACCGGGACCGGTCCCGGTGAATCTCGGCGGCGGCGTACGCCAGCACCAGCAGCGCCACCGAGGCCACCGCCGGCACGACGAGCGCGGCGAGCCCGTCGACGGACAGGCCCCACCGGGCGCCGGCCAG
>NZ_JAEVHL010000520.1 GCF_016803395.1 Micromonospora tarensis
GCCGCCCCTGGTGGCCACGCTCTCCCGACGAGGACCTGGTCGGCCAGGTGCTGATGCCCTACGCCTACGGCGACTCCGCGACGACCGTCTCGGCCGGCTCGGCCGCGGGTAACCAGGCCCTGGCCGGGGTCGACACTCCCGCCGAAATGATCAGCAAGTACCGGCTCGGCGGCCTGATCCTGGTGGGCTTCAGCGCCGACGACCCGACCAAGGGCAACCAGGAGACCACGAACGTCGACAGCCCGAAGCAGGTGCACGAACTCACCACCGGGCTGCGTACCGCCGCCGGCCGGCTCGCCGCCGGGTCCGCGCCGCTGCTGATCGGCACCGACCAGGAGTACGGCGTCGTCACCCGGGTGACCGACGGGGTCACCGTGCTGCCCAGCGCCCTCGCGGCCGGCGCGGCCGGTGATCCCAAGCTCACCGAGGCCGCCTGGCGGGCCGCCGGCACCGAGCTCGCCGCGATGGGCATCAACGTCGACTTCGCCCCGGTGGCCGACGTGCTGGCCACCCGCAGCACCGTGATCGGCTCCCGGTCGTACGGCGCCGACCCGAAGCAGGCCGCCGCGCAGGTGGGTGGGGCCGTACGCGGCCTCCAGGCGGCCGGGGTCGCGGCCACCCTGAAGCACTTCCCCGGGCACGGCCACAGCGCCGACGACTCGCACCAGGACCTTCCGGTGCTCACCCAGTCCGCCGCGGCGTTGCAGAGCGGCGCCTGGCCGCCGTTCAGCGCCGGAATGGACGCCGGCGCGATGGCGGTGATGTCCGGTCACCTGGACGCCCGCGCGATCGACCCGGGGACCCCGGCGACCTTCTCGCACAAGCTGCTCACCGACGTGCTGCGCGGCCAACTCGGCTTCAAGGGCGTGGTGATCACCGACGGGATGAACATGCCGCCCGCGAAGCGCTGGGCTCCGGGCGAGGCGGCGGTCCGGGCGCTCAACGCCGGAAACGACCTGATCCTGATGACCCCGAACGTCGGTCAGGCGTACGACGGGCTGCTCGCCGCGCTGCGCGGCGGGTCACTGCCCCGCCCTCGGCTGGTCGAGGCGGTCACCCGGGTGCTGACCATGAAGTTCCGGCTCGCCGAGCTGCCGGCCGCGCAGATGTCCACGCTCAACTCCCCGGCGCACCGGGCGGCGGCCGACGCGCTGGCCGCCGCCGCCGTCACCGTGCTGCGGGGCACCTGCGGCGGTG
>NZ_JAEVHL010000521.1 GCF_016803395.1 Micromonospora tarensis
ACGCCCCACGCTCGTTGATCATGAAGTTATCGCCAGGACGCGCCGCGGAGAGTGGCAATAACTTCATGATCGACGGCGTGAGAGGGGGTGGGAAGGCCCGGGGAGAGGGGTTAGGGGGTGGTTAGGGTGAATTCGGCGGTGCGGACGGTTTTGTCTACCTGGAAGTCGAGGTAGAGGCGGTAGCGGCCTGGGCCGGGGATAGTCAGCCAGAACCTGATCTGACCGTCGACCAGTTCCGGCTCCGGGTGTACGTGCAGGTAGCCAAGGTCGCCCTCGCGCAACGCCACCAGGTGCCCGTACGCCCCGAGGTAACGCTCCGGCGGGGCAGCCCCGCCGGGACCGTCGACCCGGAAGGTCAACGGCACGCTCGTCCCGGCCTGCGGGGTGCCCTGGTAACCGACGGTGAACCGGTCCACCGTCGTCGAGGTGGCCGGCGCCGGCAGTGCTCGGGGCTGGTAGTCACCGGGTACGACCAGGTCCGTGCCGAGGGTAACCGCGGTCTGCGCGCCGTTGTCCGCGACGACGGTGAAGTCGGCGTACCCGCGCCAGACGCCGGGCTGCGCGAGGGTCAACGGCACCGACCAGGTACCGTCCGCCGCCATGGTCGGGTGCAGGTGCTGGTAACCGGTCAGGTCCCGCCGGACGACGATCAGGTGCATCGGCTTGTCGTGCACGATCGCGAACCGGGTGACCGGGCGGCGCTGCACGTCACGCACCTGGAAGCGGAGCTGACCGGGGCGACCGGCCGCGAACTCGTTGGCCAGGGGGGCCAGGGTGAACCCGGCCGAGCTGACCGCCAGACCGCCCGGCTCGCTGGCCGCGCCCGGATCGGCGCTGGTGGCGGAGCCGTGGCTGTGCGGCCCGACACCCGGCGGGTCGGTGTGCTCGGCAGCCAGTGACGGGCTGCCGGCCGCCGCGCCTGTGGTGTTCATCCGGCCCAGCCCGAAGCCCAGCAGCACCGCGAGCACCAACCCACCGACAACCAGCGCCAGCCGGACGGTGCTCCGGTCCGGCCCGGCGGGAACCTGGTCAGGCCCGGCGGGAACCTGGTCAGGCACCGCCGACGCCCAGCGCGGGGCCGGCGTGGTCGCCGGCGGTCGGGTCCGTGCCGGCGGACGCGCGGCGGACGGGCGGCTGGTCGGTCATGCCGCCCACGGTACCGCCGCGTCGGGCGGCTCCCGGCCGACGTC
>NZ_JAEVHL010000522.1 GCF_016803395.1 Micromonospora tarensis
AAGTTCTCCACGTACGCCACCTGGTGGATCCGACAGGCGATCACCCGCGCGATGGCCGACCAGGCCCGCACCATCCGCATCCCGGTGCACATGGTCGAGGTCATCAACAAGCTCGGCCGCATCCAGCGCGAGTTGCTCCAGGACCTGGGCCGCGAGCCCACCCCGGAGGAGCTGGCCAAGGAGATGGACATCACACCCGAGAAGGTGCTGGAGATCCAGCAGTACGCTCGGGAGCCCATCTCGCTGGACCAGACCATCGGTGACGAGGGCGACAGCCAGCTCGGTGACTTCATCGAGGACTCCGAGGCCGTGGTCGCGGTCGACGCGGTGTCGTTCTCGCTGCTGCAGGACCAGCTCCAGCAGGTGCTGCAGACGCTCTCCGAGCGTGAGGCGGGTGTGGTGCGCCTGCGCTTCGGCCTGACCGACGGTCAGCCACGCACCCTGGACGAGATCGGCCAGGTCTACGGGGTGACCCGGGAGCGGATCCGGCAGATCGAGTCCAAGACGATGTCCAAGCTGCGTCACCCGTCCCGGTCGCAGGTCCTCCGGGATTACCTGGACTGAGCGGGTTTCGTCAACCCGACGTGTCGTTTTGATCACCTGGTGTGCAACACCAGATGGTGATCGTCCGGATGCACGAATGTGATCGTTGACGTGGCACCCTGGGTGCACGGCACACTGTCCCTTCCAGGTGTGACCTCGGTCCCCCGCGGGCACACAGGGAAGGCAGTGCCTAGTAAGGGTGTTGCACGATAGGTGAGCAACGACCGAAGAGATTGTTCATCGGTGACGACCAGAGGAGGAAGGCGATGACCCCGACCCTCACGCCGCCGCCCGAGACGGTGGCACCCCCAGCCGCCGATGAACGGTGCGACCGCTGCAATGCTGCCGGGAAGCTCCGGATCACTCTGGCGGGTGGGAGCGAGCTGGTGTTCTGCGGGCACCATGCGAACAAGTACGCGGAGGATCTCGTGAAGATCACCGAGCGGTTCGCGACGGAGCCCGATTTCAGCTGGCGTGGCGCCGATCTGATGGCGAACTAGATCCGCAAACCGACATAGCCGGCCGAGGCACCCCGAGGGTGCCTCCGGCCGGCTTTTTCGTCCCGCGTCCCGCGTCCCGCGC
>NZ_JAEVHL010000523.1 GCF_016803395.1 Micromonospora tarensis
TGTGCTGTCCAGGGACGTTGGTCAACCTGGTGATGGGTGGTAGGCCGCCGGTGGCGGTGTGGGGTCGGTGGTGATTGTAGTGATGCAGGAAGGCCGGTAAGGCCTTCCTGCGGGCTTGTTCGGAGTTGTAGAAGCGGGCGATGGCCCAGCCGTCGGTCAGGGTGCGGTGGAACCGTTCGACTTTGCCGTTGGTTTGGGGCCGGTAGGGGCGGGTCTTCTTCATGGTGATGCCGAGTTCGTGGCAGGCGTCGTGCCAGGCGAAGGATTTGTAGGCCGAGCCGTTGTCCGACAGCACCCGCTCGATGGTGACACCCCGTGCGGTGAACCAGGCGACGGCGTTGCGGAGCACGTCGACGGCGGTGGCGGCTTTCTCGTCGTCTCGGATCTCGGCGTAGGCGACGCGGGAGTGGTCGTCGATGACGGTGTGCACGAACGCGGTCCCGACTTTCGGTGCCCAGTTCTTACCGCGGTTTCCGGTGCGCACGGCGGTGGCGTTGCGGTGCCGGCGGCCCTGGAAACGGCCGACGTAGCGCCAGCCGCCACCATCAGGAATGTTGCCGTACTTGGTGACGTCGACATGCAGCATCGCGCCCGGATGCGGGTGTTCGTAGCGGCGCACCGGTTCACCGGTGACCCGGTCGATATGGCGCAGCCGGTTGAGGCGACAGCGCACCAGCACGGCGTGCACGGTCGAGGCCGCCATGTTCAGGCGCCCGCCGATCTGGACCGGGCCGAGGCGCTGCTTGAAACGCAAGTGCACAACCTTGCGGACCATGGGCTGCGGTGTGCGTGTCGGGCTGCGGTGCGGGCGTGACGAGCGGTCCTGCATCCCGTCAGCGCCCTGCTCGCGGTAGCGATCTGTCCAGCGTTTCGCGGTGCGCCAGGAGACGTCATAACGCTGTGCTGCCTGGGCGACTGTCCAGCCCTCGTCCACGACCAGACGCGCCAGCCGCAGACGCGCGCGTGGGGTCAGAGCAGCATTACGGTGGAGCATGAAGGCCTCCTGGTTGCCGGAGCGGTTCCTAGACAGCTCCACTCCACAACCGGAGGCCTTCACCTACCTACGACATCAGAGCGTGTCGTCACACAACCTCGACCAACCTCCCTGGACAGCACA
>NZ_JAEVHL010000524.1 GCF_016803395.1 Micromonospora tarensis
GGCGGCGCTCGGATGATCCAGCACCAGCGCGCCGGCGCCGGCCGGGTCGAGCTGGCCCGGCATCGCAGCGGCCTCTCCACCGACGAGGAGGCCTCCGGGTGACCAACATCGCCGGCCGGGTACGCGAGGCGTTCCGGGGCGACCAGCGGATCGACGCCGACGCGCTGATCGCCCGGCTGGACGCCGTACGGCGGTTCCTGACCGCGGTGGACGGCCTGCTGCCGGACGGTGACCTAGTGCCCGCGCACACCCTGGTCGAGCGGGCCGGCACCCGGCTCGCGCTGTCCCGGGACCACACCGTGGTCGCCCTGGCCGGGGCCACTGGCAGCGGCAAGTCCAGCCTGTTCAACGCGTTGGCCCAGTTGGAGCTCTCGCCGGTCGGGGTCCGTCGGCCAACCACCGGCGTCACCCACGCCTGCGTGTGGGGCCCGCTGGAGGGGGCCAACCGGCTGCTCGACTGGATCGGTGTGTTACCCCGACACCGCTTCGTCCGGGAGAGCGCCCTGGACGCGGACGACGAGACCGCGCTGCACGGACTGGTCCTGCTCGACCTGCCCGACTTCGACTCGGTGCAGCGATCCCACCGGCTCGAGGTGGACCGCCTCCTCGGCCTGGTGGACCAGGTGGTCTGGGTCGTCGACCCGCAGAAGTACGCCGACCGGGTCATCCACGACAGCTACCTGCGGGAGTTCCACCGCCACCGGGACGTCACAGTGGTCGTGCTCAACCAGTCGGACCGACTGCCTCCCACCGAGGTGCCCCGGGTCCTGGACGACCTGCGTCGACTGCTCGACACGGACGGGCTGACCGGGGTGCCCCTGCTGGCCACCACCGCCATCGATCCGGCCGGGATGGTCGGGCTGCGCGGTGCCCTGGAACGCACCGTCACCGAGCGGCAGGCCGCGCTGCGCCGACTCGCCGGCGACGTCGACACGGTGGTCGCCGGGCTGGACGAGCTGGTCGGCTCGGCCCGGCCGGCGGGTGGGCCGGACGACGCCGCCATCGCCGGGTTGAACCGGGCCCTGGCCGGGGCGGCCGGCGTGCCCGCGGTGGCCGAGGCGGTGGAGCGGGCGTACCGGCACCGGGCCGGCGCG
>NZ_JAEVHL010000525.1 GCF_016803395.1 Micromonospora tarensis
ACTGGCACCCCGGGCGAGCAGCCCGCACCGCCTCCTCCACGCCGCCGTACGCCGGCACCCCCGGCGGCCAGCCGCCCGACCAGGAACGTCGCCACGGTCGGCTTGCCCAGCGCGAGGGCGGCCGGCAGCGCGGCGGTCAGGTCGGCGTCCACGTCGGTCAGCTGCCCGGGCAGCGGTGGGGCGAAGACCACCACCAGGGCGTCCACCCCGCCGTCACCGGCCGTCTCGGCGAGCGCGGTGGCGAACTCGGCGGCACCGGCGCTCGGCCCGACGTCACGGGGATAGCCATCCGCCACGGTGAGGCCGTTCCCGACACACGCGCTGGCGGCGAGACCGGTCAGCGCCGACGAGTTACCGACCACCCCGACCCGGCCACCCACCGGCAACGGCTGGTTGGCCAGCAGCACACCCACGTCGAGCAACTCGGCGACGGTGTCCACCCGGATCACCCCGGACTGGGCGAAGAGCGCGGCCACCGCCACCTCGTCCGGGCCGGCGGTGCCACCCGCGCCGAGCGGCCGGGCTGGTGAGGCGAGCGCGACGACCGGCTTGGCGCGGCCGATCCGCCGGGCCAGCCGGGCGAACTTGCGCGGGTTACCGAAGGTCTCCAGGTACAACATGATCACGTCGGTGCCGCTGTCGTCCTGCCAGTACTGGAGGAGGTCGTTGCCGGAGACGTCGGCCCGGTTGCCGGCCGAGACGAAGCTGGACAGCCCGAGGCCACGCCGGTCCGACTCGGCGAGCAGCGCCACCCCGAACGCACCGGACTGACTGAAGATGCCGACCCGACCGGCCGGCGGCAACGCCGGGGCGAGGGTGGCGTTGAGGCGTATCGTCGGATCGGTGTTGGCCACCCCCAGGCAGTTCGGGCCGACGACCCGCATGCCGGCGGCGTGCGCCGCGCGGACCAGGGCCCGTTGGGTGGCCGCGCCCTCGGCGCCGGCCTCGGCGAAGCCGGCGGAGATGACCACCAGACCGTGCACCCCCGCGGCGGCGGCGTCGCCGACCACCGCGGTCGCGCCTGCGGCGGAACCGCCACCACCGCCAGGTCCAGCGGTGTTCCGGCGTCGCGCGCCGACGGGTACGCGGGCAG
>NZ_JAEVHL010000526.1 GCF_016803395.1 Micromonospora tarensis
GGCGGGCTCAACCGGTGGTTGCAACACCTCTTTTGGTGGTTGTCGTTGGGGTGGTTATGGCGTCGAGGTTGAGTCTGTTGGAGCGGGAGCAGATTGGGTTGGGTCGGGCTGCGGGTGAGTCGTTGCGGTCGATCGCGCGCAGGTTGGAGCGGTCGGTGTCGACGATCTCGCGGGAGGTGGGTCGGTTCGAGCGTTATGGGCAGCGGTATCAGCCGTTGATGGCGCAGTGGGCGTCGTTTCTGCGGCACAACCGGTCCGGGCGGGTGCCGCGGTTGGCGGTTGGCGGGCCGTTGCGTGAGGTCGTGCTGGATATGCTGCGGCGACGTCGTTCGCCGCAGCAGGTCAGTGCCCGGCTGCGGGTGCAGTTCCCGGACGTGCCGGAGATGTGGGTGTCGCACGAGACGATTTACCAGGCGATTTACCTGCAGGCGCGGGGTAACCTGCGCGCGGAGTTGACGCGGCAGGTGGCGTTGCGGTCGGGTCGGGCGGCTCGCCGTGGTCGGGCGGCGCCGGCTGGGGCGGTGCGTTCGGCCCGGCCGTGGATCGATCTGCGGATCGCTGACCGGCCGGCTGAGGTCGCTGATCGGGCGGTGCCCGGGCACTGGGAGGGTGACCTCCTCGAGGGGGTTCGTCGGGGCGGGCGCGGGGGTTCGGCGATCGCGACGCTGGTGGAACGCGCTACCCGGTTCGTGATCCTGGTCGGGTTGCCCGAGGGCAAGGTCTCCGAACACGTCGTGTCCCAACTGGCCGCGGCGATGACCTGGCTACCGCAACGGTTGAGGGCCTCGCTGACCTGGGACCAGGGCGTCGAGATGGCCCGGCACCGTGACTTCACCATCGCCACGGACTGCCCGGTCTACTTCTGCGACCCACACAGCCCCTGGCAGCGTGGCAGCAACGAGAACACCAACGGGCTGCTGCGCCAGTACTTCCCCAAAGGAAAATTCGACTTCACCACCATCGACCAAGCCGGCCTCGACCACGTCGCCGACGAACTCAACGACCGCCCCCGCATGACCCTGGGCTGGGCCACCCCCGGCGAGAAAATGACCCAACTCTTAGGTGTTGCAACCACCGGTTGAGCCCGCC
>NZ_JAEVHL010000527.1 GCF_016803395.1 Micromonospora tarensis
CGAGAATGCAAGGGGGTGTGTCCCGTGTAAGGGCGCAACCGGCGACGTTACCGCCCCTGGTAGCGGCCTGGTAACGCTTGACGGGAAGCCCCGGACGGTGTGGTGGGGGCAAGGTCGCCTTGCCCCCGGGCGGCGAGGCGAGGGCGGAGGGGTCGGCGGGGAGCACCTGGTCCTGGTCGACGTCTGCGGTCCGCGCTGGGCACCGCCCCCGCAGGAGAGACCCCCGGAGGGTCTTTGTCGTCGACGGTGGCGGGCCCCGTGGACCGGGCGGTGCGCTGGCCAGACTCCGGGTTGCGGCGGTCGGTGTCGGGGTCGGCCTCTACACCGACACCGACACCGACGCCAAGGCACGTCGCGGCACGGAGGTCAACGCCGGCCGGCGATGTCCGCTGGGGGAGATTGAGAGGAACTCCCTCCTTTCAGGAGGGAGTCTGGCTTTCACATCGCCCTACAGAAATCTGTCACAGGGCGGTTGACCTGCGCTGTGAGCGGCCATGTTGGCCCGCCGGTGGTTGCTCGCCGACGACCGGTCAACGAAGCCCCCATGGAACCCCCTACGGAAGGGGTCGACGCTGTCGAAGTCAGAAGGTGCTGTCACTGGCGGCCCGGCGCTGACAGATCGCCGGTTCGGGCTGAGAGATGCGGGTTGACCTGCCCTGTGAGTCGCTGTGAGCTGGCGTGGGCGGGGCCGCTCGGGGCGGTTGCACCAGTGAGCGCGGTGGCAGGTCGTCAGAGGTTGTCCTTCTTCCACTGCTCGGCGGCGTCGTCGCAGATCATCGCCGTCTGCACCATGGGCGTCCAGGTAGCGAGCAGGTTCATCAGGTCCACGATGCCGGCGGCCGCGACGGTCTCGCCCATTCCGGCCGGGTGAAACTCGATGTCGAGCAGGTACTTCGGGCTGCCGGCGGCAGCCTTCTGACCGGGCCGGCTGGGATCCATGTTGTCGCCCCAGACGGTGATCGTGACGGCGCGCTCGTCGCCACCGGGATGGAACTGGGTGGCGCGGGCATAGCCGGCCTTGTTCAGATCGCCGTCGTAGCTGCCATTGCAGTCGTCGGAAACCGGGTGCTGGCAGGTGCTCCACGTGC
>NZ_JAEVHL010000528.1 GCF_016803395.1 Micromonospora tarensis
GGTCGGCGAGGCCGGGTTCGGTGCGGGCGGCGACGGCGACTCGCCGGGGGCGGGCGGGCGCGAGGGCGCGCAGCAGGGCGGGCGGGTCGTCGCGGAAGGCGGACGGCGTCAGGCGTACGGGCACCAGCGCAGCGTCCCCGCTGCCGACCGTCGCGTCGAACAGCGTCAGCGCCTCGGTGGTGCTCAGCGGTTCCAGACCGGATCGGCGCAGCCGGGTCAGGTCGGCGTCGGTGAGGTGGCCGGTGAGCCCGCTCGGCTCAGCCCAGAGCCCCCAGGCCAACGCGGTGGCCGGCAGGCCGGCGGCGCGCCGGTGACTGGCCAGGGCATCGAGGAACGCGTTCGCCGCCGCGTAGTTCGCCTGTCCGGGGCTGCCCAGGACACCGGCGGTGGAGGAGAACAGCACGAACGCGGTGAGGCCGAGGTCGCGGGTCAGCTCGTGCAGGTGCCAGGCGGCGTCGACTTTCGGCCGGGCCACCCGGTGGAGGCGGTCCGGGTTCAGTGTCTCGATCAGCCCGTCGTCGACCGTCCCGGCGGCGTGCACCACGGCGCTGAGCGCACGGTCGGCCGGGATGGTGGCGAGCAGCGCCGCCAGCGCCGCCCGGTCGGCCACGTCGCAGGCCGCGACGGCGATTGCGGCGTCCAGGGCGGTCAGCTCGTCGGGCACCGCGCCGCCGGTTCGCGAGACCAGCAGGAGGTGGCGTACGCCGTGCTCGGTCACCAGATGCCGGGCCAGCCGGCGGCCCAGGGTGCCGGTGCCACCGGTGATCAGCACCGTGCCCACCCCGATCCGGGCGGTCGGACCGGCTTCCCGGTGCCTGACGAGGCGCGGCGCGTGCCAGGTGTCACCGCGCAGCGCGAGCTCGGGCTCGTCCGGTGGGACGGCCGTCGGCAGTGGCGCGTCGGCCGGGAGGTCGAGCAGGACGAACCGGTGGGGGTGTTCCCGTTGCGCCGACCGGAGCAGCCCCCACACCGGCGCGGCGGCCAGGTCGGTGAGCGGGCCCGGGCCGGCGGCGCCGCGGGTGACGACGGCCAGCCGACGGTCGGCGGCGTGGTCGTCGGCGAGCCAACGCTGGACGCGTCGAGGGC
>NZ_JAEVHL010000529.1 GCF_016803395.1 Micromonospora tarensis
TGTAGCGCCCAGCACCGTTGTTGACGCGGGTGATGGGTGGTTGTCCGGCGAGGGCGGTGTGTCCGCGGTGGTGGTTGTAGGTGTGGAGCCAGGCGGGTAGGGCGTTGGCGCGGTCTTGGCTGCTGGTGAAGGGGCGTGCGTAGATCCATTCGTCGCACATGGTGCGGTTGAAGCGTTCGGCTTTGCCGTTGGTTTGGGGTCGGTAGGCGCGGGTGTAGCGGGCTTGGGCGCCGAGGTCGGTGAGCGCTTCGCGCCAGGCGGTGCTGCGCCGGTAGGACCAGGCGTTGTCGGTCATTACCCGTTCGATGCGGGTGATGCCGTGCTCGGCGAAGTGGGCGGCGGCGCGGCGTAGGAAGCCGGCGCAGGTCCCGGCTTTCTCGTCGGTGTGGATTTCGGCGTAGGCCAGGCGGGTGTGGTCGTCGATCGCGGCGTGCACGTATTCGAAGCCGACGCGGCGTCCTGCGGTTTGTTCGGCGCGGGCGAGGCGGGCTTGGTCGCTGTCTCGGCCGTGCACCCGCCAGCCACCGCCGTCACGTAGACGGCCGACTTTCTTGACGTCGACGTGGACGAGTTCGCCGGGCCGGTCACGTTCGTAGCGGCGGATCAGTTGCCCGGTGGGCCGGTCGAGCCAGGCGAGGCGGTGTAGGTTGTGGCGGGTCAACACGGCGTGCACGGTCGAGGCGGGCATGTCGAGCAGCGCTGCCAACCGGGCCGGGCCGAGCTTGCGGTCCTGGCGCAGGGCGCAGATCCGCGCTTCGGTCGCCGGTGGGGTCTTGTGAGGGACGCGGTGGGCATTGCTGGGCCGGTCGTGTAGACCGGCGTCGCCTTCGGCCCGCCAGCGTGCCAGCCACTTGTAGCCGGTCTGACGTGAGCAGCCGAGTTCCTTGACCACGTGGGCGACCGGTCGCTGGTCGGTGACAACACGCTGGATGAGCAGGCGTCGCCCGTGCACGGTCAGGCGGGCGTTACGGTGGTGCACAGAGACCTCCGGTCAAGGTGAAAGCGTCGCAACTTCCACCTCGCCGGAGGTCTCTTCATTTCTCAAGCCGCCACGCCGTGTCAACAACGCTCATGATCACTACA
>NZ_JAEVHL010000530.1 GCF_016803395.1 Micromonospora tarensis
CGCGCCCGTGCTGGCCGCCGCCCCGGCGCAGGCCGACCCGGTGGTGCCCCGGCACGCCGTCGTGGTCTGCCAGAGCGCCAGCTTCTACGCCAACTACGACTCCGCGGGTGGGCCCACCGGTTTCAAGCGCACGCTGGCCTACGGCAACAAGATCGGCCACACCCCGGGGCGCACCGGTCTACAACGGGTGGGCGGCAGCGTTCGACTTCGGCCCCAACGACTGGGGCTACCTGCGCGCCGAGTGCATCGGCGGGTACGACTCATGGTGACCCGACGTCGCGCACTCGCCGCCCTGCTCGCCGGGGTCGTCGCCGCGACAGCCGCCCTGCCGGCCCCGGCCCAGGCCGCGAACGGCACGATCGGCGAACGGGAGACGGTCTGCGCGAGCGACCTGTTCGTCCGCACCCAACCCGTCGGCGCCTGGATGGGCACCCTCTACCAGGGGCAGACGTTCCTGGTCGAGGGCCCCCGCAGCGGCGGCTACGTCTACGGCTTCGCCTACGGGCACATCAACCGGCGCGGCTGGGTGCAGGACGGCTGGTTCTGCTGACCGCCGCGCGACGGCGGGCTGACGCCGCGATCACGTGGTGAGGCCGACCAACGTGGCCAGTCGCGCCACGCCGGCCGGCGCCGGCCGCGCGCGGGCGACATCGGCGATCACGGTACGCGCCAACGGCCGGCACCGAACCTCAGCCGGCGCGACACTGTCCGCGTCCACCAGCGCCCGCGCCGCCGCGCGCACGTCACCGACCTGGAGGTACACCCGCGCCACGTCGACCAGGTACGCGCCCCGGTACTCGGCCGGCAACCGCAGCCACCCCTCCCGCCGAACCACCGTCGAATGCCGCTGCAACGCCTCGGCGACGTCACCGTTCGAGGCCACCACCAGCACCCGCGCCAGCTCCACGGCGACCGGCCCGAAGCTGGTGCGGTGCGCGTCGTCGTACCCCCGAAGGTCTGCCGCGACGCCCGCCGCCCGGTCGATCAGCGCGTCGGCACTGCCGTGTTCCCCGCAGCCGCTGGCAGCCAGCGCGGCCTGCACCAGCAACGTCCCACCCACCGCCCTCCCCCGGTGATC
>NZ_JAEVHL010000531.1 GCF_016803395.1 Micromonospora tarensis
GAGGTCTTCGAGTCCTGGTCATCCCCAAGCGTGGCCGGCCGGCCCGGCCGATGCCGGCCGGAGGTCGCCAGCAGGCCGGGGCCGGGCCGGCGCGGCCCGCTTGCGGGCCGCCTTGATCTGATAGAGCGGAATTCGGCAGTGCGCTCCGTACCGCCGGTGTCCTGCCACGGGACATGCTTGACGCTCACGTCCCACCTGATGCCCGACATGATCCTCAGAGGGCGCCGCGGAAGCCTTCACGGTCCGCGACACGGGCGCGCATCGCGGCATGGCCGAACCGCCGGCGATGGGCTGCCACGCCCCGTAGCGATCGGATCGCGGCAGCAGCGGGTATCAGAGCCTATGCAGGGCGCCAGGTCTGCCGGGGTCGGTATCCAGCACGTCGCAGCCAGTGCTCGGTGTAGAGGATGCGGTTGGGGGTGATGATCGTCAGAGGGTCGGTGGGAGGCTCCCTCAGGGAGCGTCCTTGCTCAACGTGGTCCGACTGCCACCGGAACGCCTCCCAGTACTGCTCAACCTCGGGGTCGTCACGCTCAAGAGTCCGTGCCCTGCCGAACAGCTGCGCCCCGCGGCTGCTCGACTGTCCGACAAGGGGCGCGACGATACCTGCCGAGATCCGCGGATCGCGCTTGAGGTTCCGCGACTTCACCGAGGCATTCCAACTGGTGTAGAAGATCTCGAAGCCCAGGCTGTAGTAGCGCACCGGGGTCGCGGAAGGGCTGCCGTCCTTGTTGACTGTGGCGATCACAGCGAGGTTGTGAGTCGACAGCAGATTCAGGATGCGCTCTTCGAGCTGCTCGCGCGGCAGGTCTCGATCAGGAGTTGGACCGGCAAGCCAAGGGTTCGTCAGCGGCATACCGGCATTCTCACTGAACCGCTGAAACTCCCGCCGACCCTCCTCACCCGGACGCCCTGTATTCGGCTACTTGTTTCATTGACCTCCGACCGTGGCCCGGCCAGGCTTCGGTCGAGGCGCTCGGGCTGTCGCTCTCATTTCGGCTGCCCACGCTGGTCGTGTGGCTCTCATTTGGCCTGCGCGGC
>NZ_JAEVHL010000532.1 GCF_016803395.1 Micromonospora tarensis
GTCCGGCCGGGCCGCCGGCACTCCCCGCCGGCAGGCCATGGTGACGCCGAGCCGCCCGGCCGCGGTCGCGGCGATCACCGCCGCGAGGCACGCCGGCCAGGACCGCCCCGCCAGGTCGGCGAGCGCAGCCGCCTGCACCAGCAGGACGACCACCAGGGCGACCACCCCGAACGGGCCGACGTCCGGCTTCTTCATGATCTCTAGGGCGGCCGCGCCACGCCGGTACGAGCCGAGCGCGTCCACGGTGTCGGCCAGCCCGTCCAGGTGCAGCCCCCGAGTCAGCAGCGCGGCGGCGCCGACCGTCACGCCCGCCGCCACCAGCGGGGGAGCGAACGCGGCGGCCACCAGCAGCACACCGGCCAGCAGGGCACCGAGCAACGCGCCGACCGCCGGGGCGAGCGCCATCGCCGTGCCGGCGACCGGACGGTCGATCCGACCGGCCCGCACCGGCAGCGTGGTCAGCGTGGTGATCGCCAGTCGAGCGCCGGCGAGGAGCCGCGACTCAGCCGGCACGCCAGCCCGACGCGGGCTGCTCGTCGGCCCCGGTGCTGGCCGGGCCCGGCCCGGCCGGCTCCGGCTCGGCGAAGTCCGGTTCGGTGGACTCGGGTTCGGTGAGATCGGGGTCGGCGTAGCTCGGGTCGGTGGACTCCGGCTCGTCGGCGGCCGGGTCGGGCTCGCCGCCGCTGAGCGACGGGTGGACCGGCAGCGCGGCGGACAGCGCCAGCACCGAGCGCAGCAGCGGGAGCGCGACCAGCGCGTTCGCGCCCTCGCCGAGATCCAGCCGCAGGTCGAGCAGCGGGGTGAGGCCCAGCACGTCGGCGGCGAGTCGTACCGCCGGGTGCCCGCCGTGGTCGGCCAGCAGGCACCAGTGGCGTGCCTGCCCGGCCAGGTCACGGCTCACCATGCCGGCGGCCACGCCGACCGGTCCGTCGAGCAGCACGGCACGCGGCGGGCGGTCGCGCCGAGCAGCACGCCGGTGGCCACCGCGACGTCGCCGCCGCCCAGCTCGGCCAGGATGTCCTTCGCGCCGCGCGAC